>NZ_JBEZIX010000066.1:38980-45090 GCF_040651315.1 Streptomyces sp. NPDC048506 | reverse complement strand
GCGGCGCGGCGGGGTGGGGGGCCCGGGGGGGGGGGGCCCCCCCCCGCCCCCCCCCCCCCCCCCCCACGACTCTGCCTCTTGGAGCGCACACCAAGGCAAGTCCACCAGGGGACCTGCCCGGCGCTGGGGACCGCGGCGTCGAGGGATCAGACGCCGGCGTTGAGGAACAGGCCGCCGTCGACGACCAGCGTCTGTCCGGTGATCCAGCCCGAGGAGTCGGACAGCAGGAAGGCCGCGGCCCCGCCGATGTCCTCCGGGACGCCGAGCCGCGCCATCGGGTAGCCGGCCGCCGCCTCCTCCTCGCGGTTCTCGTAGAGCGCGGCCGCGAACTTGGTCTTGATCACCGCGGGCGCGATGGAGTTGACCCGGACCATCGGCGCGAACTCGTGCGCGAGTTGCAGCGTCAGATTCACCATCGCGGCCTTGCTCATCCCGTACGCGCCTATGAAGGGCGAGGCGTTGAGGCCGGCGATCGAGGTGATGTTGACGATCGCACCTCCGTTGTCCTTCTGCCAGGCGTGCCAGGTGCGCTGGGCGAAGCCGAGCGCCGAGACGACATTGGTCTCGAACACCTTGCGCGCGACGTTGAGGTCCAGGTCGGCGATCGGGCCGAACACCGGGTTCGTACCGGCGTTGTTGACGAGGTAGTCGACCCGGCCGAAGGCCTCCATCGCGCGCTCGACGGCGACGGCCTGGTGGGCCTCGTCGTGCGCCTTGCCGGCGACACCGACCACCCGGTCCGCGCCCAGCTTCTCGGCGGCCTCCTTGAGGGCGTCCTCGTTGCGCCCGGTGATGACGACCCGGTCGCCGCGGGCGACCAGGGCCTCGGCGATGCCGTAGCCGATGCCGCGGCTGGCACCGGTGACCAGCGCCACCTTGCCGGAGAGCGCGGGGAGCCCGCTGTCCTGCTCGGTCATGTCTCGTCCTCCTTGCGTCGGTGGGGCGGTCAGTTGAGCGGGCCGCCGGCGACGTACATGACCTGGCCGGAGACGAAGCCGGCGGCGTCGCCGGTGAAGAAGGCGATCGCGTTGGCGATGTCCTCGGGGTGGCCGACGCGCTGCACCGGGATCTGGGTGGCGGCCGCGGCCTGGAAGTCCTCGAAGCCCATGCCGACCCGCTCGGCGGTGGCGGCGGTCATGTCGGTGGCGATGAAGCCGGGGGCGACGGCGTTGGCGGTGACGCCGAACTTGCCGAGTTCGATGGCGAGGGTCTTGGTGAAGCCCTGGAGACCGGCCTTGGCAGCCGAGTAGTTGACCTGGCCGCGGTTGCCGAGCGCGGAGCTGGAGGAGAGGTTGACGATCCGGCCGAACTTGGCGTCGACCATGTGCTTCTGGCAGGCGCGGGACATCAGGAACGCACCGCGCAGGTGCACGTTCATGACCGTGTCCCAGTCGCTCTCGCTCATCTTGAAGAGGAGGTTGTCGCGGAGCACACCGGCGTTGTTGACCAGGACGGTCGGCGCGCCGAGTTCGGCGGCGACCCGCTCGACGGCCGCCTCCACCTGCTCGGCGTCCGAGACGTCGCAGCCGACCGCGATGGCCTTCCCGCCGGCCGCGGTGATCTTCTCGACGGTGTCCTTACAAGCCGCCTCGTCGAGGTCGAGTACGGCGACGGCGCGGCCCTCGGCGGCCAGGCGTACGGCGGTGGCCGCGCCGATGCCGCGGGCCGCGCCCGTCACGATGGCGACGCGCTGCTCGGTGGTGGACATGCGGGTTCTCCTCACCCTCGAAACCTCGACAAGCGGTCCGCCGCACCGATCCCGTGGGTGAGCAACCGCTTAGTAGCCTGAGCAGGGCTGACGCTAGAAGCCCGGCAGGGCGCTGTCAACGCCCCACCACCGCGCCGTTGCCGACCTCACCTGCACCGCGGCCGGGACCCGACGCAATCACGCCGAACACAGGGGCGCCCGGCCCGCCGTACGGCGGGCCGGGCGCCCCTGGGAAGCGCGTCGTCGGTGTCAGCGGACCAGCAGGGCGAGCAGCCGCTCCACCTCGGCGGCGGGGTCAGCGGTGAGGCCGGTGTGCACCGGTCCGGGCTGGACGATGGTGCTGCGCGGCGCGACCAGCCAGCGGAACCGGCGTCCCGGATCGTCGCCGGCCGCCTGTCCGGCCCGTTCGCCGCCCTCGCAGATGCCCTCCACGGCGCCCAGCGCGGCCCGTACGCCCTCCACATCGACGGTGGGGTCCAGGGCCAGCAGCCGGGCCTCGTCCAGGTGGGTCCGGGCCTCGACGAAGCGCCGGGCGCGGCAGTACACGACCACCCCGGCGTTGATCATCTCGCCCCGCTCCACCCGGGGCACGACCTTCAGCACCGCGTACTCGAAGACGTCACGTCCGTTGTGCAGACCGGTCACTTCACTGCCCTCCGCGGCAACTTGCCGGCCAGCCACGCCGGGGCCTGCGAAGGCTTGTCCTTGGTGGGCTCCCCGATGGTGATGTGGTCGCTGATGGTCCGGGCGCGGGCCAGCAGCGTGCTGACGTACGCCTGGCGCAGCTCGTCCGGCGAGTCGAAGCCGGGCTCGTCCACCAGCCATTCGTCCGGGACGTCCGCGGCGATCTCGGTCAGCAGCTCCTCGGTGATCTGCGGCGCCAACGCGTCGGCCGCTGCCGCAACGTCCGGTCCGAAGGTCGCGAGCACATGGTCGGAGGCGTCGTACGGACGCATCGCGGCCTTCTCCGCCCCCGGCCAGTTGTGGTGCCAGATCATCGCCGCGCCGTGGTCGATCAGCCACAGTTCGCCGTGCCAGACCAGCAGATTGGGGTTGCGCCACGACCGGTCGACGTTGTTGATCAGCGCGTCGAACCACACCACGCGGCCCGCCTCGCGGGCACTCACCTCGAAGGCGAGCGGATCGAAGCCCAGCGATCCGGGAAGGTAGTCCATCCCCAGGTTGAGCCCACCGCTGGCCTTCAGCAGCTCCTGGACCTCCTGGTCGGGCTCGCCGAGACCGATGACGGGGTCGAGCTGCATCTGCACCAGGTCCGGCACCCGCAGCCCGAGACGGCATCCCAGCTGCCCGCAGATGACCTCGGCGACCAGGGTCTTCCGCCCCTGTCCGGCACCGGTGAACTTCATGACGTACGTACCGAGATCGTCGGCCTCGACGATCCCCGGGAGCGATCCACCTTCACGCAAGGGCGTGACGTAGCGGGTCGCTGTGACTTCTGTCAGCATTTCCCCAGGCTATACGGCCCGACTTCCTGGAAATCCTCGGACGAGTTCGGGCGCTGTACAACCTGGGGAATCGCTTCGATCAGCCCTGGGGAGAATCTGGGGAGTTTCGGCTGGCTTGCTGGTCGCCTTACCTCCCAAGTAGTCCGTCAATGACGGTACGGCCCTTTGCCCCGGCTTCCGGCATGAAGTGAGCATGGTAACTTAGCGTGACAGTCGGCGAGGAGTGCCCGAGCCACCTCGCCAAAGTCACCACGGACTCCCCAGCCTCCAGCATGAGTGAGGCGTAGGTGTGCCGCAGCACGTGGAAGCCGCCCTTCGGCGCCGCCGCCCACTGCCAGGGTTTCGCTCCTTCGGCGCGCGGCGGGATGATGCCCGCTTCGGCCAATGCATGCTTCCAGGTATAGGTGTTCCACGTGTTCACCGCGATGGCGTTACCGAATCGTGTGGTGAGCAGCAGGGAGAACTTCCTCCCCTCTCCCTCCGGCTTCCCCCCACGGAAGTTCCACTTCCACGGGTGGGAAGGCTTCGACGTGGCGCTTCAGCTCCTCGGCCACCGAGGAGGGCATGTCGACGGTACGGGTCTTCATTCCCCTTCGGCAGGGCGAAGTACAGCCTTCCGCGGATCGCCTGTATTTGGCGGCGGACGTGGAGGACACCTCGCGTGTAGTCGATGTCCTCCGGGCTCAGCCCGAACACCTCGCCCTGACGAAGCCCGCATCCCAGACCGATAACGACGGCTATTCGGTTTCGCGGGCTGATGGCGTCGCGGACTCGCAGCACCGTCTCCAACGGCCAAGCCCCTCGTCGCTCTTGCGGCGCCTTGGGCCACCGCACGGACTTCGCGCGCATGGGGTTCCTGGCGAGCCGCTGGTCATCGACGGCCGCCTCCAGAATGGAGGACCTGGTCGGACCGCTCCCGCCCGCCAGCGACCGGCGGACCCGCGAGGCCAAGGGCTTCGCCCTGACCGGCTTCGAAATCCACCGGGACGAGCAGTACGCGCTCTGCACCACGGGGGCCAAAAGCCGCCACTGGGGCCACACCCGCATGGACGGGCAACCGCGCACCGTCGTCATCTTCCCCGAGTGGGACTGCCGCAACTGCAAGGTCCGCACCTCGTGCACCAGCGGCTTCACCCGGCGCGTGACCCTGCACCCACGCGAGGAGCACGAACTCCTCCAACACCAGCGCGCCGAACAAGACACCGACAACTGGAAGCAGCGGTACGCCACCCGCGCGGGCGTCGAAGGCACGGTCTCCCAGGCCGTCCGAGCCACCGGCATCCGCACCAGCCGCTACCGAGGCCAGGCCAGGACCGGCTTGGCCCACGTGTTCAGCGCCGCCGCAATCAACCTCCACCGTATGGACGCTCACTGGACCGGACGCCCCCTTGGCACCACGCGGCGCACGCACTTCGCGGACCTCGATCTCAACCCTCAGCCCCGAAAAAAGACGCGTGCATGCCATAAATGAATCGGGCGACAGAGTCCCGCAGGGTTGTCGGCACGCACACGGTCCGCCCCTGCGCAAGAGCACTTTTTGGGACCGGCCGATACAGATCAGGACATGGCTCCGGATATGCCACCAGGAGTTTCACATGCCAAGTACCTTCGGACTTGGCATGCGCGTGGCTGCGCCGTCCTTCGGCGGTGTCGCCCCCCGATCGAGGAGGCACCCTTGGGCATTGGTCGCGGGCAGATGTCCGCTGGTGTGGGCAACGGCCCTGGACTGCGGCGTCCCTGATGCCGGGCCGGACGTGCGGCGGGTGCTGCATGCGATCGCGCCCGGGAGCGACCGCCGCTCCTTGGTCCGCCGTGGACTTCGGTGACGCATGGGGGTTGTCGACGAGCGGGCTCGACAGTCTTGACGAGTGCGAACCAGTGCTCGCCAGGAAGATCCTCGTCGCGCCGCGCGGGCCGGAGCCTGCGGCGATCCTCCGGGCACGTCCGGGTTCGTCGGCTACATCATGCGGCGGCCCGATGCTCTTGAGCAGAAGCCGCTCCGGCAGCAACTGGCCGCGACTGTCGGCCAGTTGCCATCGACACCCGATGGCCATATCCCCGACTCGTCGTTCGCTTTTGTCGTTCGCGCCGACAGCTGACCTCGCAGCGAGCGGACCAGGCACTACCCGATAGGCGCTGAAGGTACTACCTGTGCCCGCAACCGACAGGCGGGTGCTCCCCGGACCGAGTACATGGAGCGGAAGCCCGTCAGGCGCCGTATCGACACCAAGGGAGCATCTTCGTGAGAACGGACGACAATCGCCCCGACGCGCAGCCGCGGTTCTCCGTGGAGGAGCTCAAGACCAAACTGGCGGCCCTGGCCGCGCAGGGGCGGGGTAGGCCGGGGTTCGGAGTGATCAGGTCACAGCCGAGCGGGATCTACGACTTCAAGCTGACCGGCCTGACCGCGACCCCGGTCGACTGCCACGTCAGAAGAATCCCCCAGTCACCGCCGGCGGGTCAGGTCCTGCTGTGCAATCTCCAGTGGGACGACCCGGCCGACGCATGGATCGCAATCTGCCACGACCGTGGTCAGCCGAACTGGCTCTACGGCTACCTGACGCAATTTCCGGTGGACCGGGCGACCAACCCGCTCTTCCGACTGAACGGTTCCACGTCGACAGTCGTGAATCTGGCGGATGTCGCCCCCGGGGGCGAGGTTTGGGATGCCGCCGACTTCAAAGCACGGCTGGGATTCCTGACCGCGCAGGGGCGGGGCGCGCCAGGGTTCGGGGTACGCAGGTCACGGCCGAGCGGGATCTACGACTTCAAGCTGACCGGCCTGACCGCGACCCCGGTCGACTGCCACGTCAGAATCCACCAGTCACCGCCGGCGGGGAAGGTCCTGCTGTGCAATCTCCAGTGGGACGAACCAGCCGGGGCATGGATCGCAATCTGCCACGACCAGGTGCAGCCCCACCTACTGCACGGCTATC
>NZ_JBEZIX010000066.1:0-38884 GCF_040651315.1 Streptomyces sp. NPDC048506 | reverse complement strand
GCGGATGTCGCCCCCGGGGGCGAGGTTTGGGATGCCGCCGACTTCAAAGCACGGCTGGTGGCCATGCACGCGCGGGGCAGGGGAAAGCCAGCGTTCGGAGTGGTCAAGTCACAGCCGGTCGGGATCCACGACTTCGAACTGACCGGCCTGACCACGACCCCGGTCGACTGCCACGTCACACGCGGGCAGCGGCCGCCGGACAAAAGGGTGCTGCTGTGCAATCTGCTGTGGCACGCCCCGGCTGAATGGATCGCGATCTGCCACGACCAGGTGCAGCCCCACCTACTGCACGGCTACAGCATTGGCAGTGACGAGCCCTGGGGCAGTGACGAAGCGATGTTGCTGTTCGCGCTGTCTGGAGACTCGACACGTGTCATCGACTACGGCGATGTTCCACGATCCGCTCCGCTTGACCCGATCGCTCTGGCGAAACTGCTCTTTGAACTGCACGGCCGCAGCAGCGCTGAGCGCGCCTTCGACGTCAAACCGGTGAAACGAACGGGACCGAGCCAGCCTGATCTGGAGATCACGGGGCTCGGCCCCGCACCGCTCCACGCGGTCTTCAAGTGGGGACGGCCCGCGCTGCCGGGTGAGACGCCATTGTTCAAGGTCCTCGACGAACACCTGCAACGCTGGCTCGCTGTCGTCGCGGCTCCCGACCTGGCCGGCCAGACCCCCCTCCATGTCCTTGACGACAGGTTCTCACCGGAAACGCCGGGCCTGAGGTTTCGGCGACCGGAACCGGGAACGGCCGTGTACCCCGTCAAGTGAGTCCCCGGCACCGCGATATGCCTTTAGGAGAGAGATGAGCCTGCGTACTGACGACTTGCGGAACTTTCTCGCAGGCTCGGGGCCGGAACTGTCCATGCCTGCACAGATGTTCGCGATCGATGCGGTAGATCAGTTGTTCGCAACCTACGGTTCGGGGTCAGCCCTGGAAGTCTCGGAAGCCGTCTGCGACCTACCGAGGCTGGAGGTACGGGGGCGGGCGCTCCTCGCCGGGCAGACCCGGGCAACGTGCCTGCGGTTCCTCACCGACCCTGCTGGCGAGGTGATCGTCGGCGTCGAGGCCGTGGCGGAGGGCTTCGACTGGCTGATCACGGAGCCGCCGGAGGCGGCGGGAGACTTCACCTTCCTGCGCGATGCGGGCTTCACCGAGCCGGTCGTACTCTTCAGCGCCGGCCACGAGGTGACCGGGGTGGTGTGCGCGGACGGGAGCGCGTACACCGTCGGCCCCGGGGCGGCCTTCACGGTGCCCACCGGTGACGGCCCTGCCACCGCGTATGTGACGGTCCTGGCCCCCGGCGTTCTCCAGCGCTACCAGCTGTCCGCGCGACTGCCGAACGCAGTACCACTGGCATCAATGGAAGCGCTTGCCCAACTACCGCTCCTGACAGGTTTGCCGGTGGCAGACCTGGACATCCCGCCCCAGATCGAGAACGTGTTATCGGCAGTCCGCCTCAAGGAGGTGTCGGCCGCATACGCCACCGACACCTCAACGATCGATCAGGCCGGGATCGTGCTCACTGCGGCTCCGGGAACCCGGTGGGAGATCATCGAGGGGTACCTGGTCCTGGAGTCCTTCCACGACCTGTTTCTGGCTGCGGTGCGCGAGGATGGCTCGTGGCAGCTCGCCGCCAGCATGGGCGCAACACTCACGGTGGCCGGACGGTACGAGCTGCGCGCCGACCTGACGCTGCCGCAACAACGCCTGACGGCCACCCTCACCCGGCCTGACCTGATCGGGGACCTGATCGCGGACCATCTTGACAGCACCGGACTCGACCTGTCCTCCGTCACGGTGGACTATCTGCGGGTCGAGTGCGACATCCCGGCCCGCTCCTACTGCCTGACCCTGGCACTGGCCACGGACACGCCATGGACTCCCATCGCAGGCGTCGCGCTGGAAGGCCTGGAGCTTCGCCTTCGCGGCCAGGGCAGCTCATCCATCACCGACGCCACCCTGACGGGGCGGTTCACGATCGGCCAGAGCACGGTCGTGCTGGAGGGCGTCCGGTCGGGGACGGTGTGGCGGGTCGCGGGCAGCGCGTTCGACGTGGACGTCGAAAGCTTCGTGACCTGGTTCCAGGACGTGTTCAGGGTGGACTTCCCTGCGTCGCTGCGGGGACTGGAACTGTCTCAGTTCCAGGTGGAGCTGGACACCTCGGGCAAGGCGCGCATCAACTGCGTCGCGCTGACGCCGCTCGCCGGCTTGGACGCCGTCCTCCAACTCACCATCACCGTGGATCGCGCCATCTCCTTGACCCAGGTCACGGGCTGGCTGCAACTCGCGGTCCCGCCGGTCGCCGATGACCAGCGTGTCCTGGACTTCAAGGTCGACTACACCTCGGGCGCCGGCGATCGCGCGCTGACCGCCACATGGGAGGGGACACCGGGCATCTCCGCGCAGGAGCTGGCCGACGCCCTCGGGCTCACGCTGCCCGAGCTGCCCGCGGTGCTCACCCCGACACTGGATGCGGCCGGTCTCCACTACGACGTCGCCGACCGCATGCTGGTGATCACCGCCCACGGCGGATCGTGGGGGTGGATGGTCGCCTCACAGGCGACCGAACCAACCGGGCGGCGCTACACGATGGCCGTGCGCGGCGCTGTCACCGCGCGGGCCTCCCAGCTGCCCCTGGTCGGCGAGGCCATCCCCGCCGACTGTGACCTGCTCCTGACCGGCATTCAGTTCGGCTACACACCACAGGCCTGGACCGAGAACGAGGTCGAACGACTCAACGAGGTGCTCAACCTCCTCGATACTGCATCCCCGCCGCGCCTGCCCCGACTCCTGAAGGGGCCACTGACGCCCGGCATCCTGGCCTGGGCCCAGGTGAGCGCCGGTGGCGAAGAGCTGTCGCCGCTGGTCCTGCGCCTGGACGCCAAACCGGGAAGCGCCCTCGCGGCCGGTACGTCGGCGCCCGTGGACGCCATCGTTCTCGGGCGCGAGCTGAAGCGGAGCCAGGAGGCGTCGCAGGACATCGGTCGGGTCTTCGGTCCGGTCCGGATCCACAGGGTGAGCCTCGGCTACCGCAAGGGCGTGCTGTTCATCGCCTTCGATGCGACATTCTCGGTCGGGCCGGCGGACCTGAACCTGATCGGCCTGGGTCTGGGCATCGACAAGGACTTCACCGTCTCCCCAGTGTTGCAGGGCGCGGGGCTGCGCATCGACCGGCCGCCGCTGAAGGTCACCGGCGCCCTCGTGGTCCGCGAGGACGACGAGTTCGAGATCTACATCGCGGGCATGGTCACGGTGGAGGCCGGGTTCTTCGCGATGCAGGCGGCTGGCAGCTACGCCCGCAGTGTGGATGGCTGGTCGTCGGTGTTCCTGTTCGGCGAAATCGCCGCTGCGGGCGGGGCCGCGCTGTTCGCCGCGCCGCCGTTCACGGTGACCGCGGTGTCGGCCGGGTTCGGGGTCAACAGCACGCTGAGGATCCCGGCCATCGAGGAGCTGGGCGACTTCCCGCTGGTGGCCAACCTGGCCGGCGGGCCCTCAGGCGACAGCCCGCAGGACGCTCTGGAGGCGCTGGCCGCGTGGGTGCGGCCCGCGGAAGGACGCTACTGGGGTGCGGCGGGGCTGGAGTTCACCCTGTTCAAGTTCATCGCCACGCGCGCACTCGCGGTGGCGGAGTTCGGCGATGACCTGAAGCTGGCGCTGCTCGGCCGGACCTCGGTGACCTTCCCGCGCGACACCAAGCCGGGTAAGAAGGTCCACGCCCGCCTCGACATCGACCTCAAGCTCGCCTACCAGCAGTCCCAAGGCCTGCTGTCGCTGGACGTGGCGGTGGGCGCCGGCTCGTTCGTCTTCGACCCGGCCTGTCGGCTCACCGGCGGCATCGCCATCTACATCTGGACCGCCGGCATCCACGCGGGTGATTTCGTCATCAGCGCCGGCGGCTACCACCCCATGCTCGAGGAGAACCTGCCCACGCAGTACCCGCACTACCCGCGCCCCGCGCGGCTCGGTTTCACCTGGTCGCCCGACAGCAAGATCATGGTGAAGGCCGAGGGCTACACCGCCCTCACCCCCCACGCCCTCATGTTCGGCGGCCGCTTGGCCGCGACCTACACGTCCGGGCTGCTGTCCGCCTGGTTCACCGCCTACCTGGACGTGCTGGTCCAGTGGCGGCCGTTCTACCTGGACGCGCGTCTGGGCATCGGCATCGGCGTCGCGTTCACCATCAAGATCTGGTTCGTCAAGGTCCGGGTATCGATCGAGGTCGGCATCGACCTGGCGCTGCGGACGCCTCCGTTCGGCGGCCGGGTCACCGTCAAGGTCTGGTTCGTCTCCTTCAGCTTCGACATCGGTTCCAAGCCCCAGGAGCTGGACGCCGCCCAGTGGCCCGAGGTCCACGAGCAGCTCCCGGAGCCGCTCAGCATCACCCCAGTGGCGGGGCTGCTCGCCGACATCGACGCCGACGAGCTCGCCGCCCGCCGAGCCGACGGCGACCCGGTGCTGGTCGCCGCCGCCGGGCTCGTCTTCACCGTCGAGACGGTCATCCCGGCGACCGCGATCCACCTCAACCAGGACACCGACTACGCGACCGCGCCGGACGGCAGGATCAGCATCCGGCCGATGCGCAAGGACGCCTCCATCAGCTCCGAGTTCGTCGTCACCGTCGCCAAGGTCGGCGACGCCGACTACGTCATCTCGGAGGACGACTGGACCGTCGGAGTGATCAAACGCGGCGCCCCCGCGGCACTGTGGGGCCGCCCGCTGGCGAAGCCCGACAACGCTCTCGACGAGGGCCAGGAGGCCTTGCTGCCTGACCAGTTGGCCGGGCTGCGGTTCGAGGTCAAGCTGCCCGAGACCGCAGGCGAGATCGGGCCGGTCACCTCGGCCGCGCTCGCCGTGACCCAGGTGACGCCCAACGGCCACACCCCGCTGCGCAACGGCGGCAAGCAGGGCCCCGTCCCCCTGTCGACCCCCGGCAGCATCGAGACCATCGCCAGCACCGTGAACACGTCCACCGCGGCACGCCGCGCGGGCGCCTACCGTGCTCTGCACCGTCTCGGCCTGGCCCCGGGCGCCTTTGGTGCGTCCCTGCCCCGCTACGCCGACAAGGCCCCCGACTACCTCGTCTCCTCACCACTGACCACGACCACGCGCTAGCAAGGGAGCCTCCGTGGCCACCGGACCCGACCTGAACATCACGTTCTACGACTACCTGGCTCCCCGCCTGACCGCCGGCAAGTACCAGGTCCACGCCGAGCATGAGCTGACGCAGGGCGGCGTCGACATCACCACCCCCGGCGCCCGGATCGACCCCGTGGAGGCCGAATTCGAGGTGCGGGCCGTCCAGTTCGTCCTCGACGAGTCCTCGGTACAGGCGGTGTACCCGCCGCCCGGGTCCTCGGGTAACTACCGGACCGTCCTGCCGCACATCACCCTCAACCGGTCCATCCTGCCGTGGGAGCGCGAGGTCAAGTGGTCGTCGCGAGCGGCCCGTGCTCCGTGGATGGCCCTGCTGATGTTCCAGGCCGGCGAACTGCCGGATGACCCCGAAGGCATGGGAATCGCGACCTCCCGCACCGTCGCCGAACTGTGCCGGCCGAAACCGGAAGACTCAGGCGTGCAGCCCCCGGCGATCGATCCGGACGGCCTGGATCCCAAGACCCGGGACTCCAACTGCCGCACCATCGACGTGCCCATCGACCTGTTCAAGGCCCTGATCCCGCGCGAGGACGAGCTGGACCACCTCACCCACGTCCGCGACGTCTACGAACCGGCCGCCCGCGCCGGCGGCGAGGTGCTCACCCCCGGGTCGTTCGCCGTCGTCACCGGCAACCGCTTCCCCTTGGACGTGATCGGCCCGCGCACCGTGCACCTGGTCTCCCTCGAAGGCCACGACGGGCCGCTGAAGGGCGAGTTCACCACCGGCGCCACCCACATCCGGCTGGCCGCACTGTGGTCCTGGTCCTTCACCCACGACCCGACCGGCCGCCTCGACCCGCACAGCCTGCTCAAGGCACTGGTCGCCCGCGGCGCCCTCGACGCCGAACGCCTGGCCCTGCGCCTGGAGCCGGCCGCCGATCCCGGCGGCAGCCCCGACGCGGATGAGCAGTACGCCCGCGAGCGGCTGCGCCTGGGCTACGTGCCCGTCCCGCAGCGGCTGCTGTCCGGTGAGCTCAGCTACGCCTGGTACCGCGGCCCCTGCACCCCCGTCACCGTCCAGGACCTCCCCCGTGGCTATGACGCGGACCCGAAAACCCAGACCACCGCCGACCACGCCCTGATCTACGACAAGGACTACGGCGTCTACGACGTCAGCTACGCCTCCGCCTGGACGCTGGGCCGCACCCTGGCCCTGGCCGACCCCGAGTACAGCGCCGACCTCGTCCGCGCCCGCCGCGAACTGTCGAACCAGGCCGTCGGTCTGATGGCGCTGGCCGCCGATCCCGCCCGCGCCCGCGCCGCCACGCCGAGGGCCGGCCGCAGTCACGCGGATGCCGAGACCGACCTGCGCCCGGGCCTCGGGTGGCTGCGCACCCTCGCCATCGACAGCCGCGATCTGCCCCGGGCCCTGGCCGCGCCGCAGTCCCGCGCCCCGATGCCCGCCGAGCCACCGCCCACCCCGCTGAGTCGCGCCGACCGGCGGCTGCTGCTCGGCACGGGCGCCCGCGCGGCAGCCCTGCGCCGCACCGCGGACCACCGCACCGCCGGCATGCCCGCCTGGCTGGATCGCGCCGCCGCCCTGCACGGCATCCCGTTCGGCTACCTCGTGCCCGATCCGCGCATGCTGCCGCCCGAGTCGCTGCGCCTGTTCCGCCTCGACCCCGGCTGGATCAGCGCCCTGCTCAACGGCGCGCGCAGCGTCGGCTTGCACACCGGCCTCGACCAGCAGCTCGAGGCCACCCTGCACGCCGCTGTCGGCGCCCGCCGCGCCGGCGAGGAGCAGGCGCCCAAGGCCGGGCTGCTGCTGCGCTCCGCGCTCGTCCCCGCCTGGCCCGAGTTCGACCTCGTCGCCTACACGGCCGACGGCCGGCCGCTGACCGAGCTGCGCCGCGACCACCCCGCCCCCGACGTGCTGCTCCTGCTGTTCGACGACGTCCCCGACTCGATCGTGATCCGCGAGCCCGGCGAAGGCATCCACTTCGGCACGACGGCGGAGGGGAAGATCTCGCTGCGCGCCCTGGTCCCTGACAACGAGTACGACCGCGGCGAGCCCATCGGACGGCCCCTGCCCGCTACCGAGGGAAAGACCGTCTTCACCGAATTCCTGCGGCCCGACAACCCCTACGGCGTCCTGAACCTGCTCGACAGCGGCGGCATCGTCGCAGCCCTGACCACAGCGCTGAACCACCCGCAGCCGCTGACCGCCGGCGAGTTCGCCATCGAAATGATCAATTCGCCGCTTGAGCAGAAGCTGGTGCCCGCCACCGGAGGCCGCAGTGAATGACACCCGCCTGAACACCAGCGCCGACAGCGAGCTGATCGTCCCGATCCGCCTGCACACCCTCGTCGTCAACGGCACCGTCACGGCCGACGCCACCTGGACTCCGGCCTTCAGGCAGATGCTGGAGCGGGCCGCCGACGCCGAGCCCCCGCAACCCACCTACGCCAGCCTTGGCACAGGCGTCCACATCCAGTGGGAACTGCCGGAGGTACTCTCCCGCGGCCACTTCCACCCGGCCACCGGCGAGACGACCTTCCCCCTCGTGCCGAACCGCTGGCTGGTGGTCCGCTACGCCAACAAGGCGGGGCGGCGGCACGCCGTGGGCTGGGTCGTCCACAGCGACTACCTGCAGAACAGCGACTACGAAGGCGCCCTCGGCAACGCCACCAGTGCCTACATCACCGACCGCAGTCCGAGCGGCGAGACCGTCCCTGTGCACACGGACATGATCGGCCGCAACCACCCGCTCCAGGACACCGACGGGAACGACCGTCCTTGGACAGACCCGGATCCCGAGGGCCGTCACCCGCTCTTCCTCACCGCGGTCGGGCCCGGTCTACCGGCCTTCGCCGCCTTCGCCTCTTACCACAAGAACGTGTTCTGTCTCCACGACACCCTGCTGGACCTCAAGCTCCCCGGCGACAGCCACGTCGCCGACAACGAGCTGAGCTACCTGGTCGTCGGCTGGTACTCGGGGGCGGACGCGGACATCCTGACCAAGGCCAGGGAGATCCCCGGGCTGCTGCCCGAGGGCGCCACCATGGAGGATCTGCTCGCCGCGCTGGAGTGGACCGCGCCGTCCGCGACGCCGGCTCTCAAGGACACGCGTTGCTGCGGAAGTTCACTGGGCATCAGCTGGAGTCACAACCGCCCGATGCACTCCACCCAACCCACCAGCCCCGCCGACCTCAAGCTCGCCGTCGGCCACAGCACTGCCGACGCCCTTGCCGAGCTGGTCCGCCGGCAAACCCGCTCGAACCTCGACGGGGAGCTCATCAAGGCGCTGTTCGCCGGCACCATCGAGACGTACGGCCTACCCGAGGGCGCCGTCGAACTCGACGAGGCCACCCGCCGCGCCTGGTACGCCGGCAGTGAGGGCGGCCACGTCTGGGAGATCGTCCCGAGGCCCAGCGACGACCCCGGACCCGCCGCGCCCGTCCCCGACTGGCTGGCCGACCTCAACCGCGCCCAAGCCGAGTACGACGACCTCGCCGACCGGCTCGCCCGCACCAGGGCCCGCCTGTGGGACCTGTGGTGGCTGCGGCACCTGCCCGAAGCGCACCACGACCGACCGGACGACTTCAACGACGATGCCGAAGCGCAGCTCAACCCCGAGAACGAGGGAGCCATCGCCCACACGGTCCGGGAATACCTCGACCGCATGACCCAACTGACCGTTGGCCCCGACGCCCTGCCCATGCGCGACACCCCCGAGGCCCTGCAAGACGCCATCAACGCCTACGCGCAAGCCCACGGCCTCGCCACCGACCTCGAACTCAAGCGCACCGCCCGCGACCCCTACTACAGCCCCGCCGACCCGGTCGTCGCCATCGCGGGCTCCGGCACCCGCCAGCCACTCGGCCGCGACCCCAAAGATCCGCTGCCGTGCCGCCTCCCCTCGGCCCTCCTCGCCTCGATCACGATCGACGGCCTCCCGCCGTTCCTGCCCGACCCGGCGGCACCCAGGCCGACCCTGGCCAACCTGCCCGCGATCTGCGCAACGCTCCTCGACGAGTTCGCGCTGCTGGACAAGGCGGCGTTCACCAGGATCGACGGGAGCACCGCCACCGCCCTCGAAGTCGCCCTGTCCGATCCCGGCACCATCGAGGGCCAGGCGCCCGCGTACCTCGGCGTATGGCAGCAGCCATGGCATCCGATGTACCTGCAGTGGGAGATCCGTTACTGCCCCACCCCGTTCCGTACCGGGGCCAGGGACAACTGGACCTTCGACGGCAGCACCTACCAGTGGACCGGCCAGGGAGCGCTGGCCCACGACGGCGCGGAGAACCAGTGGCCCGCCTTCACCGGCCGCTCCTACCTCACCCCCACAAGCCCCTACGTGCTGCGCCAACAGGTGCACCGCTACCTGCAGACGTACTCCGCCGCCGAGACCGAGGGCCTGGACACCCTGCTCGGCATCTACGCCGACCTGGACGTCGTGTCCCAGACCCTGGACGGCTTCAACGACTGGTTGCTGCGCCAGGACGGCGGCGCCAGGCTCATCCCGCCCGCCGCGCTCGCCGACGCCCAGCTGCTCGGCGACCCCCAGCGCGTGCCCTCACCCGGCCAGCCCAACGACCCGCCCAACGACGAACGCTTCCAGCCGGTACGTGCCGGCCAGTTCTACTTCCACAGGCTCCAGATCATCGACCGCTTCGGCCGCACCGCCCCATTCATGTCCAACAACGACCCCGGAACACTGTGGCCCTACCCGGCCGCCAGCGTGCTCCCCGACCGCAGTAAGCCGCTGTACGTCCCGCAGGGTGAGGAGCGTCCGCCGAACAACCACCGCTTCATCCAACTACCACCGCGGCTCATGCAGCCGGCCCGGGTCCGCCTGGCGCCGATCCGCGCAGCCGACAGCGCCGGGTACGCCGGATTGCCGCCGGCCGACGTTCCCGCGGCGACCCCGGTCGTCGGCTGGCTGATGCTCAACTACCTCGACCAGACCCTGCTCGTCTACGCGCCCGACGGCTCCCCGCTCGGCGAACTACGAGTGGTCGGCGATGGTGCACGCGTCACCTGGACCATGCTGCCCCACGCGCCGTACGCCAGCCCCGAGGAGTTCACCGGCGTCTACCCGGAGCTGTCCAAAATGATCGTCGCCCTGCGAAACAGCGGGCCGATCTCGTTCGACAACCTGCTGACCACCATCAACGACAGCCTGGAGAGCGTCACCGATCCCAGTGCGCAGGCCGACCGCACTCCGGCCCGCCTGATCGGGCGGCCCGTCGCCCTGATCCGCGCCGAACTCGCCATCCAGCTCCAGGGCCCGCCACTGACCAACCCCAGCTGGCAACAGATCCTCGACCCGGATGACGAGGACTACCCCGACTACACGTGGCCGGTGCGGCTCGGCAACGCCGAACTGCTCGAAGACGGGCTCATCGGCTACTACGCGAGCCGGTCCGAGCCGGGCGGCGACACGCACTACGACGTCCTCAACACCGTCGAGAAGAACCCGCCACGCGACCCCTACCTGAACCCGATCACCACCGGCGCCGACCTCGCCCTGCGAGCCACACCCAGCGGCGAGTCGCAGGTCCACCACCTCACCCTGCTCGCCGACCCGCACACGGCGGTCCACGCCACCACCGACATCCTCCCCGTGGCCGACCTCGCCCTGGATGCCGACCTGGTCCAGAAGGCACTGACCAGGATCGAGGCATCCTTCCGGCTCGACCCCCTGCTCGCCCCCACCAGGGCCGGCAACCAGACCGCAACCGCCTCCGACGCCCTCGGCGAGACCCCCGGGTACGGCCTCGCCAACCTCCTCGACAGCGACCTCGGCACCTGGTACCTCAGCGAAGCGCCCGCCACCCGCGGCGACTGGATCACCCTGGACCTTGAGCAGGTGCGCGACGTCCACCGGATCGACCTCTATCCGGGCGACGCCATGGGGGAGAGCCAACTGCCCGCCTGCGAGCTGCAATTCTTCGACGAAGACAACGAGGAGTGGACCGTCCTCGACAGCTTCGTGGCCGGCGCGGAAATCCACTACACCCCGACCACATCAGTGCCCGCCAGGCACCTCCGCATCCGGTTCACTGCCGACGCATCAAGCCCCGTGGCCATCCGCGCCTTCAGCGCCACCACCAACGCCGGCGACAACGGGCTCGTCATGCCCCGGCCCGCCGCCTGGTTCGGCGACTGGACCTGGGCCGAGCCCTACGACACCGTCGACGGCCCTGGCTGGGCACGCCTGCCGATCCTGCCCGCCGACCGCTCCGCCTACCTCGACGACGCTGTACCCACCGCCCGTGCCGGCTACCTCCAACTGCGCCCGCGCCGCGACTGAACCGCAAGGAGCACAACCATGGCCACCGCCAACGAACCGCCCCTGCTGTCCTACGCGCTGGAACCGAAATCGATCTCGGTGAGCACGCCGACCAAGCCCAGCCCGGGAAAGCTGGAGATCGCCGCGATCGCCGACACCCCTGTGTACTGCGACGGCTTCGTCATCAGAATCCCGATCGGAACGGGTGAAGAGGACCTGACGACCGACAAGACGATCACGGCCAGGCTCGAAAGTGACAACCCGAGCGTGCCCGACGCCTGGCCGCACGAGGAGAGGCTGGAGGAGAACGACACCATCCTGGCCGTCCACTTCGAGCCGAACGCCGCTGTCCAGATCTCCGCCGGAACGCGACTCACCCTGCACATCGCCGACTTCGACGTGAACGAGGAGATCGGCACAGCACACATCACGATCACCGAACTCACATCACCGACATCAAGTGGCCCCTACCCCCCGCGGACGACCTCGCACGAGGTGAACAAGACACCCCCGGGCTTCTACCTTCGCAACCTCACCCCCGACCACATCGCGGTGGACAACGGCGATTCCGTGCTGCTCACCTGGGAGACCTCACACGGAACCAACTACCGCATGTACTGGGACGACCTGTCCGAGCCCCTCAGCATCAACGACACCGCCTGGCGCTCCCCCGCACTCACCCGCACCACCGGCTTCATGCTGCAAGCTTCCGTCAACACCCGCAGCGGCCGCGCCCTCATCCTGCACACCCTCACCACCGCCGTCACCGTGATCAACGCGGACCTCACCGCCCGCGACATCGCCGTCAACGGCACCCTCGACATCGGCAACGGCCCCGGCACCGCCACCACCAACCTGGGCTTCACCACCGACGAGCACGGCGTAAGGCACCTGCCCTCCTCCATGACCGACGGCAACCGCGACACGTACTACTGGAGCGCGCTCCACCCCAAGGTGGACGACTGGGTCATGGTCGACCTCGGCGGCGAACGCCAGATCACCAAGATTGAAATCTACTTCGGCGCGACCACCGGCTACACCCTCCCGAGCTGCGACCTGGAGTACTCCACCAACCGCACACAATGGCACAAGCACACCACCATCCCAGCAGGTCGAACGGACTACAAGAGCGGCGCCATCGCGTGGACCGCCCGCTACGTGCACCTCAAAATGAACGCCGCGCAGGGACACCGCATCGCCATCCGCTCCTTCGAGATCACCACCGAGCCCTGCGGCGCCACCATCACCCCCACAGAGACTGTCATCCACACCCCGCTGACGACGAAGGGCGCGGTGCGGATCGAAGGAGACCTCGTCGTCACAGGTGAGATCCGCGTCATGAACAAACTCACCGCCGAGAATGCTCTCGAAGTCGGCGAGAACCTCCTTGCGAAGGGGCATGTGACGGTGACCCAGCCAGGCAAGGTCCTCAGGGTCAGGGAACTCCGGGGCCCCGTGAAACAAGGCGGCGAGACAGTCGATCCACCGATCAACATCTCGAAAGGCACGATCACGATCGGCACGATCTACGGCGCCGGACCCTATCCGACAGTCACCATCCCCGCCCACCTCAAGCTGTCCACCCCCGGACGCACCACTACCATCAACGGCCCGGTCATCGCCAAGGGCAACGTCACCATCGATGCGAAAAGTGACACGCAACCAGCCGCGGACAACACGCTCACAGTCGGAGCGGCTCTGATCGCCAAGAGCAACGTCACTGTCGACCCGGGGGCCGATGGTCGCATCTGGCTCAAGACGGGCCGTTTCAACGCCGACGGCCCTGCCCTGTTTGCTGGCAAGGTAGACGGCCTGTTCCCCACTGTTACGTCCGCGACATGGGAAGGAACGTCATACTCGCTCACCGTTGACGCCGACATGATCGCCACCGTCAGGAACGAAAGCAGCAAGAAGCAGTTCATCAACGCCTGGTCCGGCGGAAACATGTTGTTCGAGATCGGCCTTGACGCCTGGGAAGTAGCGACCGTACCCCTCAGGAAGGGCTGGACCTTTCAGAAGAGGTCTCCCCAAGGAGGGACCCTGTATGTCTGGAGGTTCTACGTGGGAGCCAAGTCTTAGTTCGTCATATCAATTTGGTGAAGCTCGGGTTAGTACTGCAACCGCATCTGCGTGACGATCACAGTTCTTGCGCGTTGATGTGACTGCATCGGTGTCACGGTCAGCACGCCGGGCACAGCACCGCGTCGACGGGCGGGGACACGCAGGCCCTGTACGACGCACGGGAGCTGGCGATGGAGCGAATGCAGCGAGAGGCGGAGGAACTGCACGCGGAGGGCATCGTGGGCGTCCAGCTCAACTCGCACAACCACCGCTGGGGCGGGCACACCACGGAGTTCTTCGCCATCGGCACGGCCGTGCGGCCGCTGCGCGACGACCATGTCATCGAGCGTCCGACGATGGTGCTCAGCCTGGACGACTGAGCACCCCCCTCCTGCCCCCCGACCGAAACGTAAGGCCGCCGCGCTGATGTCCTCCCACGACCCCGTGTCGAACTTCCTATGCATTCGCCATGACGGTGATCGACAGCACCCCTTCGGGGATGAACCAGTCGTTCCGGGGGTCGCTCCGGACAGCCACAGCTGTCCGCCGCCGCACACAGAGCTCCCGTCGACGCCGCCCGACGGGGGCTCCTCAACTCTCACGCGCTCTCACGACACATCTCACCAACACCACTGACAGCCCTGGCCCACAAGGTCCTGACCTGGGCCTATGCCACCACCCCGGATCAAGTGGACGCCTCTGGACGGTCTTTACCACCTGTGCCAGATGGTTCCACCTAGGCCAATGCCGTGACGCAAAGGCGCCTGGAGACGACGTCCGCCAGCCGGTTGGCCTGCCAATGTCTTACCGCTCACGCACCCGGTTGGGCATGAGCCAGGCACATGCTGCGATGCCCGCGATGGATCGCCCTGAGAGCTTCCTCGGCATCCGGTGGTTGAGGCCAAGATCCGGACCAGGCACGGACCAGCGAGCCGCCGGCGGCCGCCCCATGGGGAGAATCTGGGGAGTTTGGGCGGCGCTGGAGAGCACGTGGGGAGAATCGGCTGCGTAACGCGGCACGATCCCGGAAGACGCTAAAAGATCCATCTCCGCAGGTCAGAGACACACATGACCGCATCACCCCAGGTCAGGGCAGCTAGGTAGACGACTTCATGACGTAAGTGCCGAAATCGTCGGCCTCGACAATTCCCGGGAGCGATCCGCCCTCGCGCAACGGCGCGACATAGCGGGTCGCCATGACTTCTGTCAGCATTTCTCCAGGCTATACGGCCAGACTCCCTGGAAAACCATGGACCGGGTCAGCGCCGCACAACCTGGCGCATCGCTTCCGGTCAGCCCTGGGGAGTGCGCATGTCATTGCGCAACGTGCACGGGGCGAAGACCGAGCCGCTACCGCCCACCGCCTCCCTCGACGGCGGTAGGCCGTGGACAGAACCTGGGAGCGCGTCCTCGCTCCCCCACGACCCCGGAAGTGCCAACGCGCCGAGTGGCCGCTCCTCCTTCGCCGCTGCCCACGCCGCGTGCAGGATGATGGCATGACGTCGCCTCGTGGCGGTTCGGCGGGTGGTCGTGGGCCGCACCCCGTCGCCCGTCTCCCACATGAGCAGGAACTGTTCGCGCGTGGGCGCGGTGTGCAGGACCACATCGCGGACGCGATCACCGCCTTCGCGGGATCGATGGTCTTCGTGTACGTGCACATCGTGTGGTTCACCGGCTGGATCCTGATCAACGAAGGGCTGTTCGGGCAGGACGCGGTCTTCGACCCCTTCCCCTTCGGGCTGCTCACCATGATCGTCAGCCTTGAGGCGATCTTCCTGTCGACGTTCGTCATGGTCAGCCAGAACCGTCAGGCCGCACGCGACACGGTTCGGGCCGATCTCAACTTCGAGGCCAGCGTGCGTTCGGAGGTCTGGTCGACGAACCTGGGGCGCGCCCTGGGCCTGGACCCCGAAGAGATCGAGCGGCAGACACAGGAGCTCATCGCGACGAGCCGGGCCAAGATGAACAGCGAGATGCGACGGCCCCAGGCCTGACAACCCGGCGTCACCCGCGGTTCCCTGCCCGACACAGGGAACCGGCACTGAGGGAGGCAACGTCCCCCGAAGCACAAGATCGCTAGTGGGCGAAGGGGAGTTCGAGATGACCGGGAAGGCCACCCGTTACCTCTATCTCGTCCGGCACGGCGAGGCATCGCCGGACGAGAGTCGGCTGACCGAGGGCGGCCGTCAGCAAGCCACGCTGCTCGGTCAACGCCTCCGAGACATCCCCTTCGCAGCTGTTCACCACGGTCCGCTGCCGCGGGCAGAGGCGACCGCACGCCTGATCGGCGACCAACTGAAGAACGTCCCGCTGCGCGTCACGGTCGCTGCCGGTGACTACGTGCCCTACATGCCAGAAAGGGGCGAACTTCCGGAGGAATCAGCAGACTTCCATCTTCGCTTTCTCGCCGGTGCCGCTGCCGAGGAGCGGGAGCACGGACCGGCGCTGGCCCGCCAGGCGCTGGATCTGTTCACCGGACCGGTGGAGGGCGAAGAGGACCGGCACGAACTGGTCGTCACTCACAACTTCCTTGTCGCCTGGCTCGTCCGGGACGCCATGCACGCGCCGAAGTGGCGTTGGCTCGGCCTCAATTACTGCAACGCGGCACTTACGGTCATCCGATACGCGCCCAGTCGGCCGGCCTCCGTCCTCATCGCCAACGACATGCGCCATCTGCCCACCGAGTTGCGTTGGACGGGCTTTCCCCCCGAGCTGCACAGCTGAATGCGCTCGCCGGGCCATCGCCCTGGCCACTCGCGCCAGCCGAGCGCGCCATCCGTGGCAAACTCGCCATCGCAGGGTCCGCCTCCCACATGCGCTCCTCGGGCGAAGGCGTGCTCGACTCGGGCACACACCCGGCGACGCTCCGCGTTGCCCGCCTCCTCACCTGACAGCAGCCGGCGTCCCGCTTCGTCCGGCGGCTTGGCTCCGCACTGCATGGCGTCCGGAGCTGCTCCCCATCAAGCCGCTTACCAGAAACCGCAGCAGCCGCACTTCCACAACCATGCCAAGCACGCCGCTCACGTTGGTATTGCAATGCAAGCAGTCGAGGGGAATACTAAATATTTCTGGTAGGGAAGGTACCGGAAGCACGCTGCGTGTGGCCCCAAGTGCCTCACGCAGCGTTTGCACTACACATGAGACTCGGTCACGCCGCTGTCGCCGTAGTACTCAATGACAATGACCACATGACAGAAACCGCTACCAGCATTCACGAGCGACGAGAGCGCTCATCATGTGACCACCGACAGCGATCCGCTACACGGCCACGACACACCTTCCCGAAGATGCTTCTCGTCGCCGTCGGTCGCGAGTCAGGATGTCACCTCAGACCGCCAACCGAGAAGGCGCCGTGAGCGGGATTCGACGCAATCCGCAGCCCCCGTCTCGCTGCAACTTGCGAGGCCGGCCCTCACAATCGGGGACCAGCCTCGGAGCTGTCTCATGGCGTCGCTAGTAGCGGCCTCCGCGACCAAATCCGCGTCCGCGACCGAAGCCGCGTCCACCTCCGTAGCCGCGCCCGAATCCGCGTCCACGACCAAAGAAGCCGCGTCCACGTCCGTAGCCACGTCCGCCGTAGCCGTAACCCCAACCACCGCAGTCGTTCCAACGCCTGAGAGGGAGTACGCTTCGGAAGCTCATCTTCCGCCTCCTTGGATCTCCGATGATGGCCCAACCCTCTCCAGTTGAACCAATTCCACGCTACGCCGTGCGGCGATCCGAAATCAAACGGAAGCAGACTGAAAGTTCACGTAAATTCGCCACTTTGCGTGTACGCAAAGTGGCGATTGGTCGCTCTCCGAATCCCGAACCCTTTTCAGGCCAAACGGATTCAGGGCCAGCTCACCCCGCCTGCACCACTCCACCCTCGAAGGCCCACCTCCCGGAACGCCCACAATTCGTCCGGCAGCAACCGCTCGACGCGGCGCGCATCCAGAGTGAACTCGTCCTTCCTGGCGAACAATCAGCATCTGATTCGATGGAGATGACGACGGACGTGGCGAGCGGTAAGTCAACCATCGTGTCGGCACAGGCTCGTTATCCCTGGCAGTTGTTCCAGTGGCCCAGACTCCCCGGCATTCCCCTCCCCTACTTCAGCCATGGCGAGAAATGGGGAGAGGGCGATGCCGGTGCGCGCAGAGATGAGGACATGCGCGCGGTGGAGACTTCGCCCGCGGGCGCAAGCGAGGCGTCGGACCCTCGAAGCGTCTCCTTCACATTTCGCCGAGGCGTCGAGACGCGCTGACTCCGGCACATCGATCCCGTGCTACGCCGTGCCGTCAGCAGGACGCATCCTCGTCGCATGTCAATCCGCGCTGCGAGAGCCGGACTTCGGCAGTGCGGATGCACGGCTCACACGATCACCGACCCTCACCAAGGGGTGCCGGTCGCCGGCTGAGCCTGAACCCGTCGTCGGCCGTACGAAGTTCGGTGCTTTCGCGGAAGGCGGGGACGGAGTGGGCCTGGGGACCGATGAGCAGGCCGGTCTGTCCGTCGAGTGCGGCGTCGGTGGCGGCGACAACGGTGAAATCGACCTCTCAGCGGATCTGGGTGCCGTCGGGGAAGTCGGTGGAACGGGAGAGTTCTTCCCAGGTGCGGATGTCCTCGTCGACCGCTGCGCGGCCGGCGGTGACCAGACGCAGGGCGTCGGAGCCCAGGACGAGGTGGGCCGGTGGTTCGGGAGAGTCCAACACGGTGAGTACGGCGTCGGCCGCCTTGGCCGGATCGCCGAGTTGGTTGCCGCTGGCGGTCTGCCGAGCCGCCCTGATCGGATCAAACAGCTGGTCGTAGTCGCTGATCGAACGCTCCGCCCGGACCATGGAACGGCCCGCCCAGTCGGTGCGGAAGGAGCCCGGCTCGATCGCCGTCACATGGATGCCGAAGCCCGCCACTTCCTTGCCGATCGCTTCCAGGATGCCTTCCAGGGCGTACTTGCTTCCGCAGTACGCCGACATGCCCGGCACGGTCATCAGCCCGCCCATCGACGTCACGGCAAGGACATGTCCGCGCCTGCGTCGCCGCATGCCCGGCAGCACCGCCTGGATCGTGGCCGCGGCACCGAAGACATTGACGTCGAACTGCTCCCTGAGCTGCGCCAGAGGGGTCTCCTCGAAGACGCCTTCGAGGCCGTATCCGGCGTTGGCGATGAGCACGTCGATCGGGCCGAGGTTCTCCTCGACGTCCTCGACCACCTCGAACACCTGCCGGCCGTCGGTGACGTCGAGCAGGCGCGCATGCGCCCGTCCCGGCGCCAGGGCTTCGAGGGCCACGGCGTCCTGAGGCTTGCGGACCGTACCGCAGACGGTGTGACCGGCCCGGAGCGCGCCTTCCGTGAAGGCGCGGCCGAGGCCACTGCTGGCTCCTGTGATCAGGAATCGTTTCACCATGCCTTCTAATCTACACAACGCAGATTTTGTTCTGCATCACGTAGATTTTCATGGGAGGGCGGTAACCTCGGCCCATGGTGACGGACAGGCCCCGGACGGGCAGGAGGCAGCGGGAGGCACCGCGCAAGGGGGACCTCCGCGAGCAGGCGATCCTCGATACCGCGGAGGCGCTCCTGGAGAAGGTGGGAGTGGAGGCCATGACCGTGGAGGCCATCGCAGCGGGCGCCGGCATCTCCCGCGGCTCGCTCTACTTCTACTTCGGCTCGAAGAAGGACGTACTCACCGCACTGGTGGCACGCACCCTCGACTCCCTGCGCGGGGAAGCGCTCCTTCCGACGACCGACGCCACCCTCGCCCCACGCGACGCCATCACACAGGCAGTTGGCGAAACCGAGCGCATGTGGCGCGAACACGGCCGGGTCATGCGCACCGCCGTCGACTACTCGGCCGTCATCCCCGAGATCGGCGCCCTGTGGTCGTCCACGGTCGACGACTTCGTCCGGGGCATGACCACGATCCTGCTCCGCGGCGGCCTGCCGGACGGCCCCGCCCCCACGGACGCGCCGGCTCTCGCGGAGGCGCTGTGCTGGATGACGGAGCGAACCTTCTACCGGGCCCTTGTCCACTCCCCCGAACAACTTCCGGCGGCGGCGCGGACCTGCACGGAAGTCTGGCATCGCACGCTCCCGACCCCTGAACCCTGACCCAGCCTCATGGGCCATGCCCACGCGTCTGCGGCTCGACACCAGGACCGGCAACCGCGGTCATAGGTGAGGGCATTTACCTCCTACGTACGAGGGCGTCCACCCTGTTCGGCGCTGTGGGAAGGGGCCCACCTCCGGTCCGCGCCACGGGAGGTGATTACCGGAGGCTTACGGGGGACTCCGCAGCGGTCCCCGGCGGGGCCAAGCCTGGTTTCCTGGGCTGCATGACGATGGGGGTGGCCGCCGGGTCGCCCCGCCCCGCAACAGGAGTCCCTTGTGCCGCGCCGTTTTCGCCTGTCCCGCCGTACCCTCGCGCCCGCCCTCGTCGGGCTGCTGCTCGCCGCCGGCTTCGGGCTCTACCTCTTCCAGCCGTGGAAGGCGTTCACCAGCACCACCGTGGACGAGGCGCTGCCGAGTGCCTCCGCACCCTCGATGAGAGAGTCGGGAACCTCCACTGCCCGACCGGCAGCGCCCCGGGACCTCGCCGAGGGTCGCTTCGTCACACATGAGCACACCACAAGCGGCACCGCCCGCACCGTGCGACTGGCGGACGGCGGCCAGGTGCTGCGGCTGGAGGACCTCAAGACCTCGGAAGGGCCCGACGTACGGGTCTACCTCTCCCCCCGGGACGCCGGCGCGGTGACGACGGGACTCGGCGCCGGGGCGGTCGAGTTGGGGAAGCTCAAGGGCAACCTCGGCAACCAGAACTACGCCGTCCCGAACGGCACGGACCTGTCGAAGTTCCGCTCCGCCGTGATCTGGTGCGCACGGTTCTCGGTCCCCTTCGGCGCCGCGAATCTCGCTCCCGCTGCGGGCTGACACAGCGGCAACCCGCCTCGGAATGCGAGAACCACCGGCCGCCTCCCGGCCGCCCTGCTGCGGCGCGGCGGATTCCATGACCGCTCAGTCGGCGGTCGGCCAGGGCCAGCCGAGCTGGAGGAACATGCCGAGGCGGTCGCTGACCGCGCGGATCTCCGAGATCTTGCCGTCGATGACGGTGAACCACCAGATCTGCTCGACCTCGCAGGAGCGGTTGGTGGGCTCGGGCATCCGGGGGTGGTAGCCGGTGTGGGTGCCGGTGACGGTCAGTCGGGCGACGACGGTGTCGCCCTCGGCGGCCAGCGCGTCCGGGCGCATCGTGCCTTCGCCGAAGGCGTCGAGCTGTTGGCGGAAGCCGTCGAAGGCCGCGCCGGGCTCGTCCGCCTCGCCAAAAATGATCTTGTTGTGGTCGATCACGTCGAGCGCCATGTACGCCGACAGGTCGTCGAGTCGCCGATCGTTGACGGCCCGGAAGAAACCCTCGACGACCTGCTTGTTCGCCATCGGTGCCAGCATCGATTCCCCCAAAACTTACGCCGTAAGAAGCTTTCGCGTGCCAAGCTAGACTTACGTTGTAAAAAAAACAAGAGCGGCCGGAGGAGCCACCATGGGGAAGCGGACGCGCGGCGAGCGGGCGGGCCTGACCCGGACACGAGTACTGGACGCCGCGCTGGCACTGGTGGACCGGGAGGGGGTCGGCGCGTTGACGATGCGTCGGCTGGGCGCCGAGCTGGACGTGGAGGCGATGACGCTCTATCACTACGTGCCCAACAAGGACGCCCTGCTGGACGGCCTGGTGGAGCGGCTGTTCGCCCAGGCACTGCCGTTCCCTGGCGAGGGCACGGACGCAGGCACGGACGCAGGCGCGGACGCGGACGCAGGCGCGGACGCAGGCGCGGGGAGTGCCGACTGGCGCGCACTGCTGCGGACATACGCCGTCGCGCTGCGCCAGGCGCTGCTGCGCCACCCGGGCGTGCTCCCCATCGCGGCGAGCCGCCCGGCGGTGACCCCGGCAACGCTCGACGCGGTGGAACACGGTCTGACGGCCCTGACGGCGTCCGGGTTTCCGCTGGGGGCAGCGGTGCACGCCCTCAACACGCTCTCGCTCTTCGTCGTCAGCCACACCGCTGCCGAAGCCGCACAGATCGCCCGGGCCGACTCCCCCGGCTCCCCCGCCTGGCTGGCCGAGTTGGACGCAGCCCGCTATCCGCTGCTCACCGAGGCCGCCCGCAGCGGCGCGGGGGTAGACGACGCCGAACGGTTCGACTTCGCCGTCAACGCGCTGGTCAACGGCTTCGGCGCCGTACTCGACTAGGTACTCGGCCGGCCACCGCGCCCGCGCCGGCCCGCGCCAGACCGGCGGGGTCGGCGAGGAACCGCGGCAGAAGCGGCGGAATCTGAGTACCCGTACTCATGCGCCTGGTCCTCGTCTCGCCGAAAGGTGGATGCGGAGGTGTGCGATGAAGGGGAGGGTGGCGGCCCGGTGGCGCCGAGCCCGCGGGCGGTGCGCCCGGGCCGGTGGACTGCTTGCGGCGTTCGCCCTGGTGGGGCTGACAGCCGCGTGCTCCCGCGAGCCGTCGGAGAAGGAGCTGCGGACGCATGCCACGTCACGCGGAGCGGAGTCGCGCAGGGCGGTGGAGGAGCAGAAGATGCGCGCCCTGATCAAGCACCTGAGCGCTGTCGAGGGCCTGGAGCACGTACTCACGCGCTTCACCGACTCCTGTTCCAGGCCCTACAACGGTTCGATCTTCGAGGGCAACCGGTCTCCGTACCTCCTCACATGCACCATGCGGGCCGTCGCCTACTTCGGCGTCCGGGAAGAAATCACCGACGTACTGCCACGGATTCGCGCGGCCGGCATCGCGACCTGGGGGCCACAAGGCAGCGAGGGGCGGGCCCTGTCGCACGCGGCCGGCACCGTGACCTACGCGCTCGCCTACCACCGTGATCGCGGTCGGTACCCTGACGGCCTCCTGATGCCCGCGCCGGCGCTCGAAGCCCAGGGGCTCCGGATCGACTGGGACCGGCCGGACATGCCGCTCCCGCATCGGGTCGAGGAGCCCGCGCCGTGCCCCGAGGCCGGGTCCGGCGGGATCTACCAGCGCTGCTCGACCACCCCGGAGGCCCCGATCAGCATCCGGGCCGCGCGGGCCCGGTACGGCATCGTCTTGTCCTTCAGCCTCGGTGGTTGGGACTCCTCCGGGCACGACTACTTCACCGTCCCCCGCCGGAAGTGACCGCCCGAGCCGCTCCTCTCGGTCCCGAACATCAACGACGGCGCCGACAGCACGTGCCACCGCTCGAACCCCGGACCGGCGACCGGCTGATCCAGACGAACTGCACCGTCGTGGTCAGGTGTCTTCAGGATCCAGCTCGAACGTGAAATAGATGCTCAGGCAGTGCGGCTCGTCCTCGTCGTGGAGGAGATCCCACGACACGTCCACCAGGCGAATTCTGTGTTCCCGCACCCACTCATGAGCTTTCGCGAAGGCGTCCGCGGCAGTTGTGGCGGGGAACAGCTTCCTGGCGACGGGGTGCACCCCGGTCTCAGCGTCCGAGTCGTCGAAACCCTCCGGAACGTCCAGGCAGAGGTTGGGATCTCGCTCCATGGAGTGCGCCTTTCCAGTCCGTGTACCGGTTACGAATCGACAGAGGTCGTTGCCCTCTGAGCGCCACGCCCGGGAGGACCGCCGCACACCCGGAACGGTTGCTTCTGCCGACCGTCCACACCCGGCCGGACCGTCTGCGCGAAGGTCTCCTCAACCCCAAGCCCGCAGCCGATGGCACCACCCCGCTCATCCGTTCCTGACCGAGCAGCGGACCCGCCCAAAGGCGCCTGCGGCTGCCCGGCAGGCGAGTCCTCGGCCCGTCAGGCGTCGAAGCGGTGGCGGGATGCCTCGATGTGACCGAGGTACCGGTGGGTCCAGTCACACAGTCCGTCGATCGTCACCCGCAGGGCCTGGCCCGGCTCGGTGAGGGTGTACTCGACCCGCGGCGGCACCACGGGGTACACCGTCCGCTCGATCAGACCGTTGCGCTCCAGCATGCGCAGGTTCTGGGTGAGCATCTTGTGGCTGACGCCCTCGATCTCGTTCCGCAACTCGCTGAAGCGCAGGGTGCGTTCACCGAGGGACTCGATGATCAGGAGCGCCCACTTGTTGGCGACGTCCGAGAAGATCTCCCGCGCCAGAGAGTCCGCGCGCCTCAGATCCGCGTCCTCGGGCGAGCCGCTGAGCTGCTTGGTCACCGTCAGGTTCTCCAGTCACCGAAAAGTGCGTTCTTCCACGCCAGCGGCCACTCTCCTACGGTTTCCGAGTAACCACAAGAGAGCGGCTCTCATCTCAATGGAGGCAGACAGCATGGCCATCACCCTGGTAAACCCCAAGGGATTGCCGGAAATCGACGCCTACCGGCAGGTCTCGATCGCCACCGGCACGAAGCTGGTCCACATCGCCGGGCAGGTCGCCTGGGATGCCGATGGGGTCAACGTCGGCGAAGGCGACCTCGCCGCTCAGGTCGAGCAGTGCTTCCTCAACATCGGTACCGCACTGGCCGAGGTAGGTGGCTCCTTCGACGACGTGGCGAGACTGACCGTCTACGTCGTCGACTGGACCCCTGACAAGATGCCCCAGCTCATGGAGGGGATCACCCGGGCGGCCGCAGAACTGGGGGTCGCTCCGGCAGCGCCGGCCACGCTGCTGGGCGTCGCGGCACTGGACGTACCCGACCACCTGGTAGAGGTCGAAGCCACCGCGATCATCGACTGAGCAGGCGCTCTTCGCCCCGGGACTGTTTGCGGAAGGCGATGGTGGCCGTCTGCGGCCGGGGCGGTCGTGCACGCCCAAGGCTGTGGTCAGGCGCTCCGCCCCGCTTGGTGGCGCCTGACGGGTGCTCCGCCCATCAGGTTCAGGCAGCTGCGCGGGTCGCGAGCATCTTCCGCAGTTCGTCGGTCGACGCGCGGATGATGCCGGGCAGGTCCGCTGGTCCGGGCTCGCTCATCCAGCGCGCGAAGGCGACCTTGAACACGGCGATCCCGGTCTCGGCGGCCAGGCGCGCGGCCGGCTCGGACATGCCGCGGCCGCGCAGCGCCTCGGCCAGGGCCTCCGCCAGCGCGGCGAGCTTGGCCAGCTCACGTTCCCGCAGCTCGGCGTTGGCCGATACGACGGCGTCGCGCAGTCTGACCCGCTCGGGGTTCTCCTGGAGCTGGGTGCCCAGGGCTTCCAGGGAGGCGCCCACCACGTCGACCGGTGTCGCGCCGGCCGGCGAGTCCGCGACCGTGCGTACCAGCAGGTCCCGCGCCATCTCCGTGCCGTAGAAGAGCACTTCGCGTTTGTCGGCGAAGTGGCGGAAGAAGGTCCGCTCGGTCAGTCCGGCGTGCGCGGCGATCTCCGCCGCCGTCGTCTTCTCGAACCCCTGCTCGGCGTAGAGCGTCAGCGCTGCCTGCGCCAGCCGGCCGCGTGCGTTCGGCTCCCATCGACCCATGGCCCGACGATACCTGATGACAGTGACTGACATCGCACGCTACGGTGAAGACAGTCACTGACATCAGTGCTGACATCACTATGGGAGGTTCACTGCCATGCGGGTATTCGTCACGGGTGCGTCGGGCTGGGTCGGCTCGGCGGTCGTCCCCGAGCTCATCGGTGCCGGTCACCAGGTCCTCGGCCTGGCCAGATCGGACTCCTCGGCCGCCGCGGTCGCCGCCATGGGAGCGGAGCCGGTCCGCGGCGACCTCTACGACCTGGACGCCCTGCGCGCCGGCGCCGCCGACTGCGACGGGGTCGTCCACCTCGCGTTCATCCACGACTTCGCCCGGTTTGAAGCCTCGATACGGGCCGACGCCCGGGCGATCGAGACGCTCGCCGACGCCCTCGAAGGTTCCGGCAAGCCCCTGGTCGTCACCGCCGGGACGCCCGTGGCACCCGGGCGGGTTGCCACCGAGCACGACGCCCCTGTTCCGGGCTCGCTCGGGGAGGGCCGGGACGCGAACGCCAAGGCGGCTCTCGCCGCGGCGGCACGCGGCCTGCGCCCGTCCGTCGTGCGGCTGCCCCGCACGGTGCACGGCGCGGGCGATGCCGGTTTCGTCGCGCGCCTGGTCGCCACCGCCCGCGACAAGGGCGTCTCCGGCTACGTCGGCGACGGCTCCAGCCGCTGGCCGGCGGTGCACGTCCGGGACACCGCGCGCCTGTACCGCCTCGCGCTCGAACACGCCCCGGCGGGGTCCGTACTGCACGCGGTCGCCGACGAGGGCGTGCCGGTCCGCGACATCGCCGCGGCGATCGGCCGCCACCTGGACCTGCCGACGGGCTCCGCCCCTGCCGAGGACTTCGGCTTCCTGGGCGGAATCCTGGCCGTCGACCAGCCTGCGTCCAGCGCGGCCACGCGCGCACTGCTCGACTGGCGGCCGGTCCAACCGGGGCTCGTCGCCGACCTCGACGAAGGCCACTACTTCGCCTGAGACGCCGACCGCACGGTCACAGGCGGGACCGTGCCGGCGGTCCGGCGGCGCACCACGAGCGGTGGCACGCCCTCCGCAAGGGCCTTTGGGCACGCGTCCCGGGGCCGGCCGACGCCCGCTGACGGCAGGGCGCCCGACCCGGGCGCCCTGCCTCGTACGGGAGAGGCGGCGGTCATGCGGGGTGCTCGGCGCACAGGCAACCGACGCCCCGTTCGATCCATTCCCGACCGGCCCACTCGGGGTGCCGCTCGATCAGCAGTGCCCGGACCTCGGCCACCATCTCGTCCTCGCCCATCGCGGAGTCGCGCCGCCGCCAGGTCTCGTCGCGCAGTTCGCGCAGGTAGTCGCGGACTTCGGTGAGCACCTGCGCGCCGCCGGGCTCGCCGTGACCGGGGACCACCACCCGGGGGCCGATGGCGGCCAGCCGGTCCATCACCGCCAGCCAGCGCACGCCGGAGACGTCCGTGTCGTACGGCGGAAACCACGGGAAGATGGCGAACTGCCCGGTCTCGGCCAGGTCCCCGGTGAACAGCACGCCGGCGTCCGGCACTTCGATCACCTGGTCGCCCTTCGTGTGGCCCCGCCCGGTGGGCCGCAGCCGCACGGTCCGGCCACCGAGGTCCAGGTCGTACCCGCCGTCGTAGACCACGTCCGGGGTGGGCACCCGGGCACCGTCGAGGCGGGCGGCGATCGGCCCGCCGAAGCCGCGGAACATCTCCAGGTAGCCCGGCCCCTTCGCCTTCAGGTCGTCCGCCTGTGCGCGGTTGACCAGGTACGTCGCCCGGTCGGCGAACGCCTGCGCGCCAAAGGCGTGCTCGGGGTGGAAGTGTGTCGTGGTCAGGTACAACCGGCGGCCCTTCGCCACCTCGGACGCGAAGGCGAGGACCTGCTCGGCGTTGGCGGTGCCGATACCCGTCTCGATGACCAGTACGGCCCGGGTACCGCCGATGACGCCGATGTTGGGTACCAGCCCGACCCGCTGGTTCGGGATGACCAGCAGGTCGGGGGCGATCTCCCGAGCGGCGGCCACGCGCACTGCGGGGTCGGGGATCTGTTCGTCAGTCATGCTCCGATTGCACCGCCCGTCCACCGCGGCCGTCCAAGACCGGCTGGGTGGGGTCGATACCGAACGGATATCGTCACTGGTCATGGAGCTACGCACGCTGCGCTATTTCGTGGCGGTCGCCGAGGAACTCCACTTCGGCCGGGCCGCCGCCCGGCTGCACATGAGCCAGCCGCCGCTGAGCCGGGCGATCAAGCAGCTGGAGACCGAGGTCGGCGCCACGCTGCTCGACCGCTCCTCCGCCGGTGTCGCGCTCACTCCCGCGGGAGCGGTCCTGCTCGATGAGGCGCGTGGCTTGCTCGACCGGGCGGACCGGGTACGCCTGCGCGTGGCCGCGGCGGCCGGAGCCACGAGCATCACCGTCGGCTTGCTGGGCGACAGCTCCGATCGTGGCGCAACGCGGCTGGCCGCCGCCTACCGCCGACAGCACCCGGGCATCGAGGTCCGCATCCGCGAGACCGACCTGACCGACCCCACCTGCGGGCTGCGCACCGGACGGGTCGACATCGCCCTGACCCGCGCCCCGTTCGACGAGACCGGTCTGACGGTGCACGAACTGCGCGCCGACCCGGTGGGCGCCGTGCTGCGCGCCGACGATCCACTGGCCCGCTGCGACCACCTGGAGTTGGCCGACCTGGCAGGCCGGCGCTGGTTCCAGTTCCCCGACGGCACCGACCCGATCTGGCGGTCGTACTGGAACGGCGGCGAGCCCCGCGAGGGTCCGGTGGTGCGTGCCGTCCAGGAGTGCCTTCAGGCCGTGCTCTGGAACGGCACGGTCGGGATGACCCCACTCGGGCACAACCCACCCGAGGAGCTGACCGTGGTCCCCGTCGTCGACATGGACGCCAGCCGCGTGGTGGCGGCCTGGCGGCGGAGCGACGCGAACCCGCTCATCCGGTCGTTCGTCCGCATCGCGACGGCCGCCTACCGCGACTGAGCGCCTCCCGGCCGGCGACCGCGCCGGGCGGTGTCCGCTGCCCAAGGGGCACTCCCCTGTCCGCGTCATCGCTGTCGGCCACTCCGCCGCGGCTGCGGGCCGCCGGCGGGGCCGCGTGTCAGGTGGTGGCCAGCAGCAGGTCCTCCCCGCCTGACGGTCGGAGGCCATCGGTGCGATCGGCGAAGTAGCGCTCGGAGAGCGAATCTCCCGACACGTGTCGGGCGTCTTCGAAACCGGCTTCGCGGGCCAATGCCAGCATCTCGGGAGGGGTGTAGAAGCTGATGAACGGCGTTCCGGATGCTTGCGCGCCTTCCTTGCTCGCCCGGAGGCCGGGGCGGTCGGCGTCGTCGAGCAGTTCGATCGGCAGCAGGAAGGTCATGGCGAGCGTCGAGCCGGTTGCGAGCCCGGAGATCTGGCGCAGGGTGGCCGCAGTGGCGTCTTTGGTGAGGTACATGGTGACGCCGGTGGAGACGATGACCGCCGGCCGACTGGCATCGAATCCGGCAGCAGCCAGCTTCTTCAGCCAGTCTTCGCTCGCTTCGAAGTCGACCGGCACCAGGTGCAGCCAGTCGGGGATGCCGTAGCCGAGTTCGACCAGGCGCCGGCGCTTCCACGCCTGAGGTCCCGGCTGGTCGACCTCGAAGACCCGTAGCCGGGAGGCGACCTCCGGCCTACGTTGGGCAAAGGTGTCCAGGCCGGCTCCCAGGATGACGTACTGGGTGACGCCGCGGTCGACCTGCTGGACGATCAGGTCCTCGACGAAACGAGCGCGGGCCACGATGGCCGCCCGGAATCCTCTGGTGGCGTGCGGGTCCATGTCCGGGCGTCGGCGCCAGTCGTCGTCGGGGCCCGCCAGGTGCAGGCCGGTCTCGTCCGCGAGCACATGCGGTGCCGGGTCGACCTGGACGTGCATTGCCCGCCACAGGGCGGTCCGCACCGCAGTGTTGTCCGGCGCCTCGGTCTGCTCGGCTGCCATGGTGTTCCCCCTTTTCGTTGCGGTCAGTTCTTGGCAGGAGCCTGGAGGCTCCACAGACGCCCGTCGGGGTCGCGGACGGTCATCTCCTTGGTCCCGTAATGGGTGTCCTCGAAAGGCGTGACCACCTCGACGGCAGGATCGGGGCGGAACGTGTCTGCGTCCGGCACCTTCAGCACGATCTGCGTCTGGGGCTCTTGGTCCTCAGGGATCTCGGCGATGAAGACATACGGTCCGTCGCCGTTGCGGAGCCGGCCGGAGTTGTGATCGGTCGAGAACTCCAACTCGTAGCCGAGCGACTGGAAGAACTTCGCCGCCTTACCCCAGTTGTGGGTTGTCAGGAACACGGCCTCGATGCCTTCGGTCGCCATGTCAGGCCCCCTTCTCAGTCGATTGCTGTTCGTGCCCATGGGTGTCGTCGAGGTAGGCGCGCAGTGCGTCAGCGACCAACGCCGACAGCGACATGCCCGACTCGATGGCGCGGTACTTGACCTGCTTGATCAGCCCGATCGGCAGGTACACGTTGAACTGCTTGACTTCCTCATCGCTCACGAGCGCGATGCTAGCACTCTAGCTTGCTAGCAAACTAGCTCGCAATGTCGACGCCGGCCTTCGGAGCGTGTGAGGTGGCCGCGTGGCGGCTGGGCGAGCCGACCGAGGGTGGCCACATATTGGTGGCAGGACCCGACGAGGTCGAGGTATTCGGGTCGAGCAGCGCTTCGAGGACCGCATCGGACTGGAGCGCTGCGTTCCGTGCGAACAGGACCGTGGCATCCGACGTGGCGAGATTCGGTCCCGGCGGTTTCCAGTCGCCGGGACCGCTACCCCCGGACCAGCCGGCATCGGCGGCTCGACCCGCTCCCACGTCGCATCAGTGATCAGCCACCGAACGAACGGAGACATCCGGCCGGAGATATCCGGTCGGAGATGTCCATTCGGAGATATCCGGTCGGACAGATCCGGTCCGGCACATCAGGTCAACTGGCTACCTCAGCAAAGCGACATGCCTAGTTTTTCTTGCACTTCTTGGTGTCCTTGTTGATGTCCATGATCTCGTTGATGTGCGCGAACTTGTACTTGCCCTGACTATCGCCCTGGAAGGTGACGCACTTGTAGAACGGCGTCGATCCGTCGTTGTAGAACTTGAAGGCGGCGGTGATGCGCGTGCCTCCCAGGCAGTGGTTGTTGTAGTAGACCGTGGTGCTCGACCAGCCGTTCTTCCACGAGAAGTTGACCCGCGCGTTCGACTCGTTGCACTTGATGCTGTCCTTCCCCGACTTCGGCGGGGCCTTGGCCGCGAGGGCTGCGAGCGTGGTCGAGGCAGGCGACTGATAGGCGCCGGACGCGGCAGGAGCGGCGGGCGCCGCGGATGCCGGTGCGGAACTCAGGCCGAGGCTGAGGCCGACGGCGGCGAGAGTGGCGCCGGCCGAGGTGAGAGCGCGCATCGATTCCCCCAGGAGGTCACGGATCACCACACGGGTGATCGTTTCAAGACGGTCGCGATCACTAAATCTTCCGGTCCAGTAGGCGTCAAGCCTCTTGCGGACCGAGGGTTTTCCCGTGCGAACGAGTACCTGCCGCGCCCCACGCCCGCACAACTCGCCCTCGGCTTCGGCAACTTCGGCGAACGCGCCATCACCGAGGGCATCGCGGAGGGTATCGCAGCCGTCGGCCACCTGCTCACCGGCCGGCTGTAGGGTGCCGGCCCGTGACCGACACCACCGACCTCGACGGCGCCGACATCGCCGTTCTCCTCGACGACATCCAGCGGTCCACCGCGCGCCTGAGCGTCACCCTCGATGCCCTGACCATCCTTGAGGCCCGCGAACCATCCACGCTTCCCGGTTGGAGCCGCGGCCACGTCATCACCCACCTCGCCCGCAGCGCCGACGCCTACCGATGGCTGCTGACCCTGGCACGTACCGGCACCGAGCCCGGACCGCGAGCCGACGCCGCGGCCCTGGACCGGGCGCTGCGCGAAGGCGCTGCGCGCAACGCCGCCGAGCTCGTCACCGACCTGCGCCGCAGCCTGGACCGCCTGCTCGACGAGGCCCGGGCCATGCCCACCCAACACTGGCCCACCCTGGTTTCCGCCCTGGCAGGTTGGCGACACCCCGCCTGGTACACCCTGCACCGGGCCCGGCGCGAACTCGAAACCCATCACGTCGACCTGAACCTCGGTTACTCCAGCACCGACTGGTCCACCGGTTACGTCACCTGGGCGCTCGACGAAACCATCGCCGCCCTGACCGCGGGCGACTTCCCCGTCGCCCGCATCGAAGCCACCGACCTCGACCGCCACTGGAACCTCGCCCCGACCGGACCCACCGCCACCGGCTCCGGCCGTGCACTCCTCGCCTGGCTCTCCGGCCGCGGGCCGGACACCCACCTCCTGTCGGACCGTCGACTGCCGACCCCGCCGAAGTGGCCGCGCCCACCCGCCCCCGGCTGGAGCTGAGTTGCTGCCGCCGCGAGAGCTTGCCGGGGGTCGACGAGGAGCGAACCGGAACGGGCACCACCGTTAGTGGAGTTCTCGCAGGTCCGGAGCGGGTCTCTGGCACGCGGTGTCAGGGTGGGTGATCGGAAATGCGGAGACACGGCTCGGGCGGCTCTGCCCGCCGGAAGAGATGATCACGCAGGAGGTCTCGTGAGCGACGACGAGAAGTCCCACCACGGCGAGTTCGGCGCCCGGCTGGGCAGCGAGGACGTCGACGTCGTCCGCGGGGCTCTGGATGATTACCAGTCAGCACAGGCGAACACCAGGTGGGGCGTGGACAACCCCTACTGGCCGCTGGCCGACGAAGTGCGCTTCGCCGCCCGGGGCCTCCTCGCCCGACCTCCGTCCGGCCACAGCCACGCGAGCGCCCTCACCGTGATGTGGCATCTGGCCGAGGAGGAGGACGCGGACCTGATCGCCGACGCCCTCGAAGGCGCCCCGGACGCCGAGGTGTGGGAGATGGCGCTTCTCGCGGCCGGCACCGCCCTGACGGAGGGCGAGGAGCCGAACCGGCGGCTGCTGGCGCTGATCACCGCCATGGCGCTGGACGAGAGCCTCGATGTGCGGGATCGCAAGAAAGCAATGCACGCCCTGGACGATCTCGATCTCCCGGAGGTCGAGGACCTCATCGTCCGTCTCAGCGAGTCGTCCGACCTGGAACTCCAGGTGTACGCGGTGGGTTGGCTCGCGACGCCCCTCCGGCTCCGCGTCCACCGCGACCGCGTCAGACGGCTCGCGGAGTCCTGGCCCCAGGACGCGGGTCGGGAGGCCGAGCGCATTCGTAGCGAAGCGCTCGACGAGGGCTTCCACAGCACCTACTGGAAGGACACCGAGCTCGACGATCCGGTACTCCGGAGGGCCCATGACGAGCTGAGGTTCCCGCCCAGCGACGAGGGATGCCTCCAGGCATTCGCCACCCTGCTCCGCAGCGAGGACCCGATCGCCGTGGGCATCGCGCTCGACCATTACGAGTCGTCGGAGGGGCTGCTCGGTGTCATGGAGGACGCGGGACGTGCCGAGGCCTACCTGCCCGAGGTGCTGGCCCGCGCTCGTGAGGTGCTCCGGCGGCCGATGTCGCCCGCCGAGGTGAGCGCCCTGAACATGATCGGGGCGCGGCACGCCGAGCCCGGCGACGCCGACGTCCTGATGGACGTTCTCACCCGCACGGACTCGGACGCGGTGCGCCACGAGGCCGTCTGGACGGCCTACGGCGTACTCGACGAGGCCGAGGTGAAGGACGAGAGACTCGTCGCCGCCGTGGGCGACCTGATCTTCGACCCGTCCGTCGGCTTCTCCCTCGTGAAGGAGACGGCGATCCGCGTCCTGGCCGACAGCCTCGGCGCGGACGCGGACGGCATTCTCCTCCGGGCGCTCCGCGAGGGTGAGCCGAAGGCGCAGGCCCACGCGTCCTATTTTCTGGTCCGGACGGGAGGCCTGGATCGGCACCGCACCGTTCTGGAGGAGGTCGCCGAGAGCTGGGGCGACCGGCCTCCCGAGTACCCCTGGGGCCAGGACCCCATTGAGCTGATCTTCGGCAAGCCGCACAGCGTCCACTGGGAGGGACACCGGCTGGCGGACCCGGACCTGTACCGGGCCCACAAGAGGCTGCGGGCTCCCACGGTGGACGCGTCGTACCACCAGGCGCTGCGCACGCTGCTCGCAAGCGACGACCAGGCGGCCGTGGGCATCGCGCTCGACCACTGGTGGAGTCCCGACGGCGCCGTGCAGCGGGGCGGCGAGGAAGCACGTGAACCGGAGAGGGCACTCGTCCTGGACCGCATCCGGGAGGTGCTGCGGCAGCCTCCCTCGCCGGCCGCGCTCAGCCGCACGTACGGGCCCGAGGCCAAGCACCTCTCCGCGCTGTCGGCGCTGGACATCGTGGCAGCGGAAGAGCCGTCCCTGCTGGCCGAGGTCGTGGAGACCGCCGCGAGCGATCACGTTCGCGGGCGGGCTCTCGATGCGGTGGAAGCGGTGTTCAGGGACGCGGAGGAGGCCGAGCCACCGCTCGTCGAGGCGCTGGGGAATGTCGCCTGTGACGAGAACGTGCCGCTGCATGACCGCGTCAGGGCGCTGGAACTGCTGGACGAGTCTCCGGGGACCAACTCCGTGGACGCGCTCGTCCGGGCGACGCGCTGCCCCGAGGTGGAGGTTCAAGCCGCTGCGGCATGGGGGCTGATGTGGGAAGAGGTCATCGAGGACCATCGCGCCAGGCTTGCGGAACTGAGCGCGAGCTGGCCCGTGGAGGGCGCCCCGTGCGAGGTCACGCGGGTGCGGGACATGCTCAACGCCTCCGAGGAGTGAGGCGGGCCGCGCACGTGCGCGGGCGCGGAACCCGGCCGGACAGGACCGCCCCGGTCGAAGCCGGATGCCACTACGCGGGGGTCAGGAGGTCCGGGCGTGGTGGTCCAGCAAGCGGGTCAGCAACTGCACGAACTGGTCGCGTTCGGCCGGACTCAGCGGCGCGAGCAGTTCGTCATGGAGGTCGTCGAGGACCTTGTCGAGGCGGCGCAGCTGACGGCGGCCTCGGGCGGAGATCGTGATGATGTTGCGGCGCCGGTCGTCGGGATCCGGCGCCCGCTCGACGAGGTCACGCTCGGCCAGTTCGTTGAGCACACCGACCATGTCGCTGCGGTAGATGCCGGAGCGCCTGCTCAGCTCCGCCTGGCTGCCCGGCCCGTACTCCTGGAGTGAGGCGAGCACGGCGTAGTACCACTTGCGGGCGTCGACCCGGGCCAGCCCCTCGTTGATCAGCCGGTCCGACCGCGCGGTCAGCTGCGACAACTGTCGGCTCGGCTGTCGACGCAGCCTGTCGGGCGTCTTGCGCGCGCCGTCGTCGGGCATGTCCGCGGCTTCGGCTCTGGTCATGGCGCCCATCCTACTCATTGCGTTAGTTCGACTAACGATGTACGGTCGCTCACGCCGAAAACGTTAGTGCAACAAACGTTAATTCGGTGAACTCCAAGGAAGGAAGATCCGCTATTCCCGCCAAGATGTTGCAGATTCCCACCACGGACGGCCAGGCCGACGCCTTCGCCGTCTTCCCCGACCACGGCAAGCGGCACCCGGCGGTGCTGATGTACCCGGACGGCTTCGGCTTCCGGCCCGTGCTGCGGGAGATGGCCCGCGAACTGGCCGGACACGGGTACTACGTACTCGTCCCCAACCTCTTCTACCGGCACGGCCCGGCACCGGTGATCGAACTTCCCGAGCACATCGGAGAAGAGGTCCGGCCCGCGGTCTTCGCCCAGTTGATGCCCTTGATCGAGGCGCACACCGCCGAACGTGTCCTGAGCGACGCCGACGCCTACCTCAGGTTCCTCGCCATCCAGCCCGAGGTCGGCGCCGGACCGGTCGCGGTGACCGGCTACTGCATAGGCGGCCTCCTGGCGATGCGCACCGCCGCGGCCCACCCCGGCCAGGTGGCGGCCGTCGCCGGATTCCACGGCCCCGTGGGCGCCGACGGGCCCGACCTCCTCGCCAAGATCACCGCCCAGGTCCACCTCGGCCACGCCGAAACCGACATCACGCCCGAGGCCCTCGGCGAGCTCAACCAGGCCCTGGACGCCGCAGGTGTCGACTACACCTCCGAGATCTACCCCGGCACCGTCCACGGCTTCACCATGTCCGACACCGATGCCTTCAACCCCTCGGCATTGCAGCGTCACTGGGACCGACTGCTCCCCCTCCTCGCACGCACCCTGGCCGGCCAGCCGAGGCCCCGGCTCGGAAACCGAACCTGAAGTACACGGCTCCGGGGTCCACGGTCTGCACCACCGCCCGGCGCTTCGTCAACTCACCCGCTTGAGCGCGGAGGAAGCAGAGAAAAAGGCCTGGGAGCCCGGGAGGAGCAGGACGATCGCGATGGCGGCGGTGAAGAGCTCGGGGACGTGCTGGGACAGGGCTGTCCAGTCGGGTGCCAGGCCGTTCATGCTCATGTCGGTCAGCACGAACAGCAGGGAGAGGCCGGCCAGGGCGATCATCACCAGCCGGGCCCCGTTGTGCCCCCGGCGCATCCACAAGGAGCACAGCAGCCACCCGGTGGTGAGTACGACGAGGGCGCCGGCGGACAGGGCGAGTTGGAGGAGCGCGCCCGACAGTCCCAGCTGACCGCGCAACTCCTCAAAGCCCGTGGGGGGAATGACGAAGGCGCCCAGTACCCAGTCACCCACTTCGAGAAATGCAGTCACCAATGCGGCCATGAAGGCGACTTGCACCTCGCGTGGAGGCTGGATGCGACCTGCCGTGGCTCGGATCATGCTGTCCCTCTCGGTGGCGTCGGAGGATGCCGGCCGAGGCGGTGCGTCGGCCGGGGACTCAAGTCCGTGGCAGTCGCCCTGCAGTTCGCGCACTTCCTCGGCCCCCGAGGACGCGGCCCCGATTCCTCAGGCCAAGACGGCGGCCGGAGGCTCGGGGTTCCATCGGCCGGGCGGAACCGTCGAGTCCCCCGGTCGGTCTGTGGACCGTCGAGCTTCGCCCCGGCGTCGCTCGTCCTGGTACCTCAGCATTTCCTGGTGCCTCAGAAGTTCCTGGTGCCTCAGAATTGCAGTGCGTCGGTCGCCGAGCTCTGCCAGTACGTCACCGCTGCGTCGTTGTCCTTGTACGTACCGGCGGGCAGCACGAGCACGAGCGGTGCACCGACCGAGCCGGAGCCGCTGCGCGGTGTGAAGTACACCGTGAGGCGCCGGGCCGTGCGGCCTCCGGCGTCCGTGCCGCCCTCGCCACTGAGCATGATCGACGCGTAGGCGGACCGTCCCGGGGCGAGGGTCACGACGGACTGCGGCTTGCTGTCCTGGTTGATCTGCGTCGCGGCCTGCTCGTCGTCGAAGCGCAAAGACGGTGCGAAGTGGGCACTGCACGTGCGGGGGCCCTTGTTGGTGACCTTCAGGAGCAGGTGATTGATGGGTCGACGGGCCTTGCTGACCACGGCCGTGGTGTTCTCCCCGGTACATGCATCGGACGAGCGGGGCTGGCCTCCTGAAGTGTGTCCGGGGCCGGATGCCCCCGGGCCGGGTGCGTTCCGTCCGGCACTGGGGCGTGCGGTCGGCGTGCCGCCCTTGCCATGGCCGTCGTTGTTGCCCGGTCCCATCGTCGTCGCGTCGGCCGCCGCGTGCCCCGGGGAGCCGGCGTCGGACGAGGTTTGGCAGGCGCTCAGGGACAACGTCGCAAAGACGGCAGCGGTGGCGACGACGGCGTGGACACGGATGGTGCGCATAGTGATCGGCATGTTCCTTGGCTGCGGGTTCAGTGGCGGTTGAGCACAGTGATGACGATCGCGACACAGACGATCAGTACGGCGATGGCGAGAACATCACTGCGGCACGGGCGGGTTCGCAGGGTGCCTCCCCCTCTCGGTAGTGCTGCACCTCAGCGTGCGTGGCAACCGCCCCAGTGCCAACAGTTCCTGGACAATGTGAGAAGCCGGAACGCAGAAGTGGTCTTTGAGCTGGGGAAACGACCCTTCCCTGGAATGCCGTGCTGGAACGGTGGAACGAACGGGGGATCAAGGTGACAACAGAATCAGAAGGGTTCGCGCAGCTGCTGCGACGGTTCAAGGAACGGTCCGGACGCAGCTATGGCGTCCTCGCCGAGCAGCTGCACATGAGCGTGTCCACGCTGCACCGGTACTGCAACGGCGACGCCGTCCCGATGGACTTCGCGCCCGCCGAGCGCTTCGCCAGACTGTGCGGTGCACAGCGCGAGGAGCTGCTGGAACTGCACCGGCAGTGGATCGTCGCCGACGAGGCCCGGCGACGCGGCCGTTCGTTATCGGCGAGGGTCACCTCGTCCGCCGCGGTGGCCGAAGCGGCACCAGCCGCCGATGCCGCAGCGGATGCTCCCGCCGATCCGCCGGAGTCCGCGGCGCGTGCGTCGGACGCCACCGACGATGCCCCCGCCGGCCAGACCGACGCCGAGGGGCGTATCGACGCTGAGGGCCTGATCGACACTGAGCGGCGGACCGGCACTGAGGGCAGGCCTCACCGCTCACCGGAATCCTTGCCGGCATCACATGCGCGGGACGGGGGTGCCGCAAGCTCGGCCTCCGAGGGGTCCGACAACGACCAATCGGACGTGGTCGCCAAGCCCATGTCTGCCGGATCCGGATCCGGCTCCGGATCCGACGTCCACAGCTCCACGGTCCGCGAACGCCGCCCACTCGTCCGACTCGTCGCCCTCGCCGTGGCCACGCTCGCCATACCGGCGGCCCTGACCTTCGGCAGAGGCTCGTGGGAAGACTCCTCCCGGACGGGCACCCAGGGCAGACAGGGCACGGGCCGGTACCCGGTAGCCGGCGAACACCCCACCTCGATGCCGAAGACCAACTCCTCTTCGGACTCCGCCACTTCGCCTGGTGCAGCGGCCACTCCCGGCGGCAAGGGCGCCCGAACTCCCTCCCCCTCGGCGCAGCCGGATGCCCCCGGCGCAAGCCGGTCACCGGCCGGCGGAGGGCAGGGCCCCGCGCCACGTGTCGGGATCAGCTCGTACAACTGGGACGAGCCCTGTGACGTCAACTACCTGCTCCGGCAAGCGCCGGACCACGTACCGCCACCGCCACCGCCCCAGGACGTGCACAGCTGGGCGCGTGCCCTCGGCGGCATCGACGGCGGGCACCTGCGGCTGCAACTCACCGCGACCGGCAACGCGGACGAGGCCGTCGTCCTCACCTCCCTGCACGTCCGAGTGACGGCCAAGCACGCCGCCGTCCCCTGGCGGGCCTACTCGATGGGCGACGGCTGCGGCAGTGGCGTCACGCCGCAGAGCTTCGAGATCGACCTGGACACCGACCGGCCGACAGCGAAACCTGTGGCCGGCCAGGACGGCGACGTCGTCGTACCGGCGAAGGGCTTCCCCTTCAAGGTTTCCGCCCGGGACCCGCAGGTGCTCAACCTCGACCTGCACACCGAGGGGCATGACGTCAGCTACTACCTGGAGATCGGTTGGAGCAGCGGCGCCCGCCAGGGGACGCTGCGCATCGACGACGGGGGCAAGCCGTTCCGCATCAGCGCGATCACGGACCACGATCGGTACTCCTACCGGTCGGACCAGAGCAAGTGGCGCCCCAGTCGAGCAGAACCGTGAAGGCCGCCGAACAGTCCGAGATCCGTTCCCTGAAAGTGACCGTCGACGAGGAGGGCGAGCCCCTGCCTGAAGACCAGTCTGACGGGGCGGATCGTCAGGTCTGCGCGGTGAGTTGCTCGATCTCCTCGGCGATCCTGGCCCGGTTGTAGACGGTCAGCCTCATGAGGGGCATCTCCAGGATCGCGTAGGCATCGATCTCCGTCACGTCGAGCAGATGCATGACTCCGTCTCTCGCCTCGCCGAATGATGCCGCGGCGCTGATCGCGTCGAGGACGGCGGTCCTGGCCTCGATCGCTCTCATCATGGCGTTGAGGATGCCGAGCCGCTCAGCGACGTGCTCGTTGTTGGTTGACATATCGCGCAACTCCAGCAGTACTCGGGGACAGGGACAACGGGCGTACTCGTCGAGTGACGGTGCCGTCAGCCGCGTCCGGTGAACTGCTGGCCCACTCCGAGGCGGCGCAGGTCGGCGAGGACCTTCGGGTCCTGGGCGTCCAGCCAGTCGCAGAGC
>NZ_JBEZIX010000065.1:0-45579 GCF_040651315.1 Streptomyces sp. NPDC048506 | reverse complement strand
GGGCCGACGGGCCAATTTCGGGCGACTTCGCGTACAGCTCGAAGAGGTCCGACTGTCACTCAGAGTGGCCGTTTCACAGAAGTTGAGCCAGAGCCCGAGTCGTGACGTCAGTCGTTCATCGATTTGGGAGGCACCCAGATCCGCGATCGGGCGGTGCTCACGAGATTTGACGGCAGTGGGGTGCTTGCCAGGACAACATCACGGTGTTCTCGGGGAAAGGTCCTGATCATGCCGCAGATGCCGAAGGTCGCGCCGCACGCGGCCGGCTCGGATCGCCCCCGCACTACTCACCTCCGTTGCAGCCGTCCACGCCCCGTCCGGAGCGTTCAGCTGCCGACGCGCGTGTACGTGAGGAACACCGCGCCGCTCTTGAGGACGACATGATCTGCGAGTGTCCAGGTGCGCGGGTCGAAGGCAGCCTTGCGGGAGAACAGCGGGATCCCGTCGCCGATGGTCAGCGGGCCGACTTTGAGGATGAGCGTGTCGATCTCGGCGTACAGGGAGCCCGCGAGCTCGGCGCCGCCCAGGAGCCAGATGTCCTTGCCATCCTGCTGCTTGAGTTCGCGCACGGTCGCCACCGGGTCGTCGGCGACCAATTCGACGGCCGGGTCCGGGCTCTCGGTCAGGGTCCGGGAAAACACCAGGTGACGCAGGTGGGGGTAGGCGTCGGTGATGCCGGCCGCAAGACCGATCTCGTAGCTGCGCCTCCCCTCCAGCACGGTGTCGAAGTGCGTGCCCTCCGCCGTGACGGACAGTGCCTGCCGGGCCTGGACGGGCAGCGTCTCCGGGTACTCGGCCACGAGGTGCTGTATGTAGTCCTCCGGTATGGGCCAGAAGCCGTTGGGACCGGTGGGGTCCCCGCCGTCCGGGCCCGCGATGAAGCCATCGAGAGTGGTGGCGATGTAGTGGACGAGTCTGCGCATGCCGGGTCCCTTCCATTGGTCATGCTGGCGCGCTACTGCCCGGCACTGCCGGATGGCATGCCGAGGTGCGAGGCCGCTGAGTGATCATGGCACTCGTCCAACCAGCGCGAGCACCGTGCCGTCAAATCTCGTGAACATTCGCCCGCGCGCCAGGGTTCAACTGCTGCCCGAACCAGCCGACAAACGCTGTCACTTGAAGTGGACGAAGCCAGGCTGGTCCTCAACGCCCTCGTGCTGTTCAACACGCGGTACATGGACGCTGCGGTGAAGCAGCTGCGGATGGACGGTTTCGACGTCCGTGACGAGGACGTGGCTCGCCTCTCACCGTTCGTGCGGCACCACATCAACATGCTCGGCCGGTGCTCCTTCCAGCTCCCTGACCTGCCCGGCGGCCTGCGACCACTGCGTGATCCGGACGCCGCCGAGGCGTGAAGCCGCAGGCACCGTCGCGGGGCCCGGACGCTGTGCTCCGCACTACCGGGCCCAGCGGTCAGGGGCTGGGGTGCGCGATCGTAGGCGCTCCCCCTGCGGCCCGAACATGATCAGGTATTCGACCGGTCCGCCGGGTCCGGCGTTCGCGACTCCGTGGGCGGTGCGGGTGTCGAACTCGGCCACGTCCCCGGCGCTCAGCACGAGGTCCTGCTCGCCGAGCGCCAGCCACAGCCGCCCGTACAGGACGCACAGCCATTCGTACCCGTCATGGGAGACCTGCCGCGGCCGCGCCGGCGGCGCGTCGATGGCGGGCAGGACGTGCTTGTGGGCGTGCAGGCCCCCGACGTACCGGGTCAACGGCAGCACCACCTTGACGTCGCCGGGACGCTGCGGCATCGGGATGCGCGGTCCGGCCGCGGCGACGGGTGCAGTGCCGGCCAGCTCGTCCAGGGAGATGTCGTACGCCTTCGCGAGCTGCAGCAGCACCTCCAGGGTCGGCTTGCGCCGACCGGTCTCGATCCGCGACAGCGTGCTCAGCGAGATGCCGGTCGCACGGCTGACGCCGGTGAGCGTGGCGCCGCGCTGCTCGCGCGCGGTCCGCAGCCGAGGGCCCACGGCCGCCAGCGTGTCGGTAGCGCCGTCGTCCGTCACCATCGCCCCGATCCCTCCGGCCGCGCCGCCTCCACCGCCCTGTCCTGCCAGTTTGCCACGATGGCAAGGGTGTTCGCGTCGGGCGGCCGCCGCGCCGCAAGATCGGTGGGTAACCGCGGCCGCCCGTGAACCGAGGAGAAGCCATGCACCAGCCCGCGCCGTCCGCCGACCTGCGCCACCGCACCATCGAGGCACCCGCCGGGCGCCTGCACCTGGTCGAGCAGGGCACCGGACCGCTGGTCCTGCTCGTCCACGGCTTCCCCGAGTCCTGGTACTCCTGGCGCCGCCAGCTCCCGGCCCTCGCGGCGGCGGGGTACCGGGCCGTGGCGCTCGACGTGCGCGGCTACGGCCGCTCCTCCAAACCGGCCGCGACGGACGCCTACCGGATGCTCGACCTGGTGGAGGACAACGTCGTCCTGGTACGCACCCTGGGCGAGGAGAGGGCGGTGGTCGTCGGGCACGACTGGGGTTCCAGCATCGCGGCGACCTCCGCCCTGCTCCACCCCGAAGTCTTCCGCGCCGTCGGACTGCTGAGCGTCCCCTACGCGCCGCCCGGCGGCCCCCGCCCCACCGACGTGTTCGCGCAGATGGGCGGCGACCAGGAGTTCTACGTCTCGTACTTCCAGGAGCCCGGCCGGGCCGAAGCGGAGATGGAGCCCGACCTCCGGGGCTGGCTCGCGGGCTTCTACGCAGCCATGTCCGCCGACACCATGCCCACCCAGGGCGAGCCTGACCCCCACTTTGTGGCCCGCACCGGCGGCCGGCTGCGCGACCGCTTCCCCGGCGGCAAGCTGCCCGCCTGGCTGACCGAGGACGACCTCGACGTGTACGCCGGGGAGTTCGAGCGCACCGGCATGACCGGGGCCCTCAACCGCTACCGCAACATGGACCGCGACTGGGAGGACCTCGCCCAGTACGGCGGCGCCCCGATCAAGCAGCCGTCCCTGTTCATCGGCGGCGCCCTGGACGCCTCCACGACCTGGATGGCCGACGCGATCGACGCCTACCCAGCCACCCTCCCCGCCCTGGCCTCCACCCACATCCTGGACGGCTGCGGGCACTGGATCCAGCAGGAGCGCCCCGAGGAGGTCAACCGCCTGCTGACCGCCTGGCTCGCCTCCCTCCAGGGCTGAATCGACGGGTGTGCCGGCCGGCCTCCGTCGCATGAGAACCCCGTTCGGCACACCCGAGGGCAGCACCCGAACCTCACGCCCGCTCAGCGCCGCGCGTCCCCCGGCGCGAGCAGGCTGGTCACCTCGGCGATGGCTTCCGTCGACGGCTCGACGTACCGTCGGACGTTCTCCGCCTTCTTGTGCCTCGACTTGGCCATCAGCATCAGCAGGGACGCACCCTACTCCCCGAGGTGGGTCAGCGAAGAGGTTCCTACAGCCTCACGTTCAATTCCGCAGTCGCCCCCTGTGGCGAGGGCCCGTTGACTAATCACGTGACTCATCACGGACCGTGCTACGGCTCGTGCTATGGCTCAGGACATGATCCGCCGGACAGAACTCAGGTCTGCGCGGTTCCGAGGGCGTTGCGCAGGAACGCTGTTGCCTGGTCGATGGCTCCGCGGGCGGCTTTGGACTGACTCAGCGAGTTGAGCATCATGAAGTCGTGGACCGTGCCGTCGTAGCGCACCGTGGTCACCGGAACGTCGGCTGCTCGGAGCTTGGCGGCGTACGCCTCGCCCTCATCGCGCAGCACGTCGGCCTCGTCGACGATCAGCAGGGCGGGCGGCAGGCCGGAGAGCTGCTCGATGGTGGCGTGGTTGGGAGACGCGGTGATCTCCGCGCGTTGGTTCGGGTCGGTCGTGTAGGCGTCCCAGAACCATTCCATCAGCTTGCGGCTCAGGTAGTAGCCGGTGGCGAACTGGTCGTAGGAACCGGTGTCCATGGCCGCATCCGTGACCGGGTAGTACATCGACTGCTGTATGAACGTGACGTCACCGCGCTCCTTGGCCATGAGGGCGAGTGCGGCGGTCATGTTCCCGCCGACCGATTCCCCGGCCACCGCCATGCGCTGTGCGTCCAAACCCTTGGACGCTCCCTCGCGGACGATCCACTGCGCGGTGGCGTAGCCCTGCTCGATGGCCACGGGGTAGTGCGCCTCGGGTGACGGCGTGTACTCCACGAAGGCCACTGCCGCACGGGCGCCGACCGCCAACTCCCGCACCAGGCGGTCGTGAGTACCGGCATTGCCCAGCACCCAGCCACCGCCGTGCATGTACAACACGACGGGCAGCGCTCCGGTGGCACCCTGCGGCTTGACGATGCGTACCCGTACATCGCCCACGGCTGCCGGAACCGAAACCCACTCCTCGTCGACCGGCAGTTTGTCGACTGGCGCGGCCTGGAGGTCGTCGAGCACCTTGCGCGCCGCGGTCGGATCCAGCTCGTACAGGAACGGATGTTGTGAGGTTGCGTCTGCGAGCTCCTGCGCCTCGGGCTCGAGGACGATTGAGGCGGTTTGACCAGCCATGGGGAATGCTCCTTGGGGAATCCGAGAAGCGCGTGGTGACAAGCGCGGGGCGCTGAAGAGCGCCGCGCTGCGCTCGGGTTGGCGAGCGGTCGGCAGAGCCTCCGCCCTTGGTCAAGCCCCTGATGGGCATATATGTCCAGTGTAATTGCCCCTCCTCCGCAGGTGCATTCCAAGGAACCGCCACATCCGTCCCGCGTCGGATGCGCGGCTCGGTGACGACACGGCCTCCTCGGCGACATGCTCACCGAGGGGCGGATACACCGACCGACCGTCGCGGCGATCCGGCTCTGGCTTCGGGGGTAGATCCATTATCGCGGTCCGCGGAGGCGCTTGTCACCCTTCTCCGGAATGATCTTTACGTCCGTTATGTACCCATAGGGTTACGGGGACCGAGCACGACGTACCGACCTGATGAAGGAGTCGAGAGTGGCGCACGACGTTGCCGCGCTGGCGAAGGAACTCACCGCCATGGCCGCGGCCGATCACCAGTCCTCAGTCCACGCCAACAGCGATGACCCCGCCGAGCAGTTGGCGTGGCGCCGGCTCACCGCGCGGCACGGTGACCGACTCGGCGAGATCATGGATGAGTGCGGCTGGCCGACGGCGGACATGGTCGGCGAGGACGCCGCCCGCGCAGCGTGGCTGATCGCCCAGCACGCCGACCGGCAGCTTGACGTTCAGCGACGCGCTCTCCGGCTGATGCAGCAGGCGGTGTCGGCAGGCGCGGCCAGGCCGCGGGAGCTGGCCTTTCTACATGACCGCACACGGGTCAACGAGGGCCGCAAACAGACCTACGGCACACAGATCGCCGGCGTGAAGGACGGAGCACCGGTTCCGTGGCCCTGCGAAGAGCCCGAGCGCATGGACGAACTCCGCGTCGAAGTCGGCATCGAGCCCTTCGACGAGTACATTGCCAAGTTCTCAATGGCCTGACGCCGGCCGCGTCCGGCGGGTCATACCCCGGTCCGGCGGGTCATGCCCCGAGGCTCACCTGCCGCGGGCGAGATCCGCCGGACAGGCTCTGGCCGGTCACTCACGCGGCCCTGCCCGTGTGCGTTCGGTAGCCGCCGACCGCATCAGGTTGACCGCCGTCACCGCAGTCGCCGTTGCGACCGCCGAACCGTGCGCAGGTGCGGACCAGTTCGGGGCTGCCCAGGACCACTCCGACGCCGTGATCACACCGACCACACCGCGATCATCCCGCTGCGGCCGATCCTCCCGGGCGGCTGCCGGAAGCGAAGCGGAGGATGTCGGGTACCGCTTCGCGCAGGCTCCCGAAGTGACGGTGCACGCCGGCCACCCTGCTCGGAGCGTTCACCCCCCACACCGTCATACCGGCCCGCAGTCCTGCCTCGACTCCGGAGGGGGCGTCCTCGATGACCAGGCAGTCCTCGGGCCTGGCACCGAGCTGCTCGGCAGCCAACAGGTAGGGCACGGGCGAGGGTTTGCCTTCCTCCACGGCTGCGGCGTCCACGACGACGCGCGGAACCGGCAGGCCCGTTCGAGAGAACCGCCCACGCACCCGATGCTCATAGTTCGAGGTCACCAGCGCCCACGACCCTGACGGCAGGGCATCCAGCAACTCGGATGCACCGGCGAAGGCTGCATAGACGCCGGACCGGACGTCCTCATCCTCGAGTTCGTGGAGCGCAGCCAGGCACCCAGTCGGATCCTGGTCCGGAGCCACCTGCGCAAAGGTCTCCATCGGCCGCGTCCGCAGCGCAATCTGGTAGACCTCGTCCGGGTCCAGTCCGTATCGCCCCGCCCACGTTCCCCACACCCGGCGTTGGTTGGCCACGGCGTCGATCAACGTGCCGTCGACATCGAAGAGGACGAACTTCCTGGGGCGGGACTGCGCAAGCTCACTCGTCACGTCGCGATCATGCCAGGAAGCCCTGAAGGTCCCTTACGGGACGACCCCTGGATGACGCCTGGTGTCAGCTCGCTTGAGCGGATGTGGTGCGGAGGAATTGGCCAAGGATCTCGCCGAAGGCCTCTGGTCGTTCCATGTTGGGGTAGTGGGCGCTGCCTTCGACAGTCGTCGCGCGGCCGTTGGCGACGGTTCGTACGAGGCGTTCGGCCATGCCGATGTGGTCGTCCGAGTCGATGCCGCCGATGATGGCCAGCACCGGGACCGTGATCTTCGCCGCCCGCTCCCAGGTCTCGGTCACAGGCACCATGTGCACGGGCTCGTCAGCGGTGTGTTTGGCGACGGTCCGCCGGGTCATCTCCCGCAGCCTGCGCACGACATCCTGGTCGACGTCGTCGAGGGTGCGGTGCGGTCCCGCCGCGAGCCGGGTGAATGCCTCGACCCAGCCCTCGGTGTCACCCGCGGCCAGCGCGCGGGCCTCCTCGGCCTCGATCTCGCCGAGCCAGGGGTCCTGGAATTCGGGTTCGCTGGTTCCGACGCCGCTGACGACCAACGCACGTACCAGATCGGGGTGTTCGAGCGCGGTATCGACGGCGATGGCACCGCCCATCGACAGTCCGACGAGGATCGCGGGACCGATGTCGAGGTGACACGCCCCTCGCGCCCGACGACCTCGCCCAACGCCTCACGGAAGTGTTCGCCCTGGTCGGCCCGTTGTACCGACGCGTGCAACGCAAGGTGGAACAAGCGGCACCCCCATCGAGGGACTCTCCGTCGGTGTGCGTGCCGTCTTGGTCCTGCTTCTGGAACACGGGCCCATGACCGTCCCGCAGATGGGCCGCGCACAGGCGCTGAGCCGACAGTTCGTGCAGTGCATGTTGACTGCGGGCGCGGCGAACAGCCAAACGATCCCAACTAAGGCCAGACATCCCACATTTAAGGGCCATATCGAGCCCATTTCCTCATACCCGAATATTGCGATCAAAACGACTGGCATGAGGGCGACGAAGCCCGCAAAGGCGCCAGCAGATTCGTTCGATGCCTTCCGGGCCAGTTCTTTTCGTTCGCCGAGCGTCGCCATGGCCCACGGCGTCACTGCGCCGGCGGGACGTTCCGACACGTGGTACCCATACTGCCGCGCAAGCATCCGCGCCCCCGTCCGTCTTGAGATGAGCAAGAGGGTATGGAGGCTGCCGGCAGGGGGCAATGGGGTCACCGCGTCAGCGCCGCCCGCGGCCGTTGCCACAGGAGCGCTCCGCAGCGCCCGCACGGAGCCCCGGTGCTACAGGGCGACGGGGCGACGGGGCGACGGCGCGGAACCGGGATCCGCGCCGGTCAGAACTTCACGGTCGAGACGGTGTACACCACGGGGTGACCTGGCTCGTCGTAGCTGACCATGATCCGCTGGGCGGGGTGCGGGGCCTGGGGGCTGGTCGTCGTACCGGCCCACGGCCAGTCGATGCTGAAGTCCCAGCCGACCTTCGCCGCCTGCGCGGGCGGGATGGTGTGCTGGCCCTTCTTGAGGGCCGCGCTGCTGGTGCCCACCGCCCTGAGGTAGTGCTCCAGGCCCCACTCGTTGGTCCGGAACTGGACGAACAGCGAGCTGGTCTCCCAGGAGTTGGTCTCGTAGTAGTAGACCGGCGTGGAGCCGATCGGCACCGGGACGTTGTAGATCCGCTGCTGGACCTTGGAGGGGAAGGCGTTGGTCAGGCCGGTGGCCGCGGCCTCGGCCTCCTTGCCCTCGCCGCTGTTGCGGCTCTGCTCGGCGGAGATGACGATGTAGCCGGCCGGGATGGCGATCAGCAGGAAGACGACCAGCGCCATCAGCCAGGGGCGGCGGCGCTTGTCGCGTGGGTGGGGGGCGGGGTGGTGGTCGTCGTGCATGGCGTGGACTTCGGTTTCGGTCATCGGCGGCCGGCCCGTTCATAGCGCTCGTAGCGCTCGACGCGGCGACGGTTGGCGCGGCGGAACCGGCGGGCCACCAGGCGGGCGAGGTCGGCGGCGCCGACCATACCGGCTTCGGGGCCCAGCTGGGCCTTGGCGATGGTGGCTTCGGGGCGGTAGCCGCGGCCGGTGAGGTGGCGCCGGAAGGCGTCCCGGGCCGGGGCGATCAGCAGGTCGTCGGCGGCGCTGACCCCGCCGCCGATGACGAAGCAGGACGGGTCGAGCGCGGCGGCGAGGTTGGCGATGCCGACGCCCAGCCACTGGCCGATGTCCTGGAGGAGTTCGACGCACATCGCGTCGCCCTCCCGGGCCAGCTCGGTGATCAACGGGCCGGTGATGTCGCCGATCCGGCCGCCCACCCGCTCGATGATGTTGTACGCGACCGGGGAGTCCGCGGCGGCCAGTTCCCGGGCCTCGCGCACCAGGGCGTTGCCGGAGCTGTACTGCTCCCAGCAGCCGCGGTTGCCGCACGGGCAGCGATGGCCGCCGGGCACCACCTGCATATGGCCGAATTCGCCGGCCACCCCGTACTTGCCGCGCTTGACGGCGCCGTCCTCCAGGATCGCGCCGCCGATGCCGGTGCCGAGGGTGATCATGACGAGGTGGTCCTCGCCGCGGCCGGCGCCGAACCGCCACTCCGCCCAGGCGGCGGTGTTGGCGTCGTTGTCGACCATGACGGGGACGGCCAGGCGGCCGGCGAGGCGGTCGCGCAGCGGCTCGTTGCGCCAGTTCAGATGCGGGGCGAAGAGGACGTTGCTGCGGTCCGCGTCGACCCAGCCGGCCGCGCCGATGCCGACCGCGTGGACGTCGTGCCGGTCGGAGAGGTCGAGCACCAGCTCGGTGATGGTGTCCTCGACGACCTTGGGGCTCTTGGACTTGTCCGGCGTCTCGGTGCGGACCTTCTCCAGGATGGTGCCGTCGGCGTCGACCACGCCCGCCATGACCTTGGTTCCGCCGATGTCGATGCCGACGGTGGGCACCCGGGGCGCGGTCAGGTGCGAGCGCCGCTCGCGGGTGCCGACCGTGCGCAGCACGGTGGCCCTGGCGGTCCCCCGGTGCACCCGGTCCCGGTACATGCTCATCGACCCACCTCTTCGCCGTTACGGTCGCGGCCCTGTTCGCCGGTGCTCCCCCACTGCCCGAAGGGCGTGGGTGGTACCCCGATGCGGCGGTTGCGTGCTCGCAAGAGTCGTCTCGTCCCTGCGGGGTCTCGGGAGGCCGGGGCCTCGATGTGCGGGTTCGCTGCGATTGTGCATCACCGGCGGCGTCCGGCGCACCGCGACCGACAGCGATGCGCCCCGCGCGGCCCGGAGGCGGCGCGGGGCGTGGGTCCGGCGACCGGTGATCAGTCGGGCCGGTGGCCGCCGGGGAATTCCGGCGTCGCGGTGCGGGCCAGCTCGTGGCTGAGCTGTTCCAGTTCGCTGCCGCCCGCCATTTGGCGGGTCAGCTCCTCCAGGGCGATCTCGGACTTGGTGTGGCTGCCGGCCATGGTGCCGCGCTTGAGGAGCACGAAACGGTCGCCGACGAGGTACGCGTGGTGCGGATTGTGGGTGATCAACACCACGCCGAGTCCGGCGTCGCGGGCGGCCGCGACGTACTTGAGGACCACGCCGGACTGCTTGACGCCGAGCGCCGCGGTCGGTTCGTCCAGGACGAGGACCTTGGCGCCGAAGTAGACGGCCCGGGCGATGGCCACGCACTGCCGCTCACCGCCGGAGAGGGTTCCGATGGGCTGGTCGACGTCGCGCAGGTCGATGCCCATCCGCAGCAGTTCGCTGCGGGTGGTCTCGCGCATCGTGCGGACGTCGAGGCGCTTGGACGGGCCCGCTCCGGTGGTCGGCTCCGAGCCGAGGAAGAAGTTCCGCCACACCGGCATCAGGGGGACGACCGCCAGGTCCTGGTAGACGGTGGCGATCCCACGGTCGAGGGCCTCGCGCGGGGAGGAGAGGGTGGTCTCCTCGTCCTCGATGGTGAAGGAGCCGGCGTCGTGCCGGTGCAGGCCCGCGATGATCTTGATGAGGGTGGACTTGCCGGCGCCGTTGTCACCGAGCACACAGGTGATCTCCCCGGCGTGCACCTCCAGGGACACGCCCTCCAGTGCCCGGACGTTGCCGTAGTACTTGCTGACGTCTTTCAGCTCGACCAGCGCTGTCATGCCTTTGCCTCCGCCCGCTTGCGGACCCATGCGTTCAGGAGTGTGGCGAGCAGCAGCATCGCGCCGAGGAAGAACTTGTACCAGTCCGGGTTCCACTGCGCGTACACGATGCCCTTGCTGGCCATGCCGAAGATGAAGGCGCCGACGGCTGCGCCGATCGCCGAGCCGAAGCCGCCCGTCATCAGACAGCCGCCGACCGCCGCGGCGATGATGTAGAGGAACTCGTTGCCCACGCCGTCGCCGGACTGGATCGCGTCGTACGAGAACAGCAGGTGCTGTCCGGAGACCCAGGCGGCGAAGGCGACGCCCATGTAGAGGCCGATCTTGGTCTTGGCGACCGGGACGCCGACGGCCCGTGCGGCGTCGGCGTTGCCGCCCACCGCGAAGATCCAGTTGCCCACGCGGGTGCGCAGCAGGATCCAGGTGGCGAGGGCGACCAGCGCGATCCACCACACGATCGTGATCTGGATGTCGACGCTGCCGACGGTCAGGTGCGAGGCGAAGAGCGTCCGGGCCGAGTCGAAGCCCTCCATGTCGGAGATCGACTTCGTCGACACCGTGCCGCTGATCAACTTGGTGAAGCCGAGGTTGAGGCCGGTCAGCATGAAGAAGGTGCCGAGCGTGATGATGAAGCTGGGCAGTTTCGTCCGGGTCAGCAGCACGCCGTTGAACGCCCCGATGGCCAGGGTGACCAGCAGGGACACCCCGACGCCGACCCAGGTGTTGGCGGTCATCTGGTAGCTGAACATCGACGAGATCAGCGCCGAGCTGACGACCATGACACCGGCCGACAGATCGAACTCCCCGCCGATCATCAGCAGCGCCACCGGCACGGCCATGATGCCGATCGTCGAGGACGCGTAGAGGACGGTGGAGAGGCTGGAGGCCCTCAGGAAGGGCTCGGCGATGATCGAGAAGAAGACGAAGACCGCGGCGGCGCCGACGACCGACCCCAGTTCGGGTCGACCCATCAGCCGGCGGGCCAGCGAGCGGTGCAGCAGTCGTTCGTCTCCGCCGCTCTTGGCGGGCTGCACGGTGGATGCGTCGGCGTGGCTCATCGGGTCCCCCGCTTCGTGTACTCCTGGAGCGCCGCGGCGTCCTTCTTGGTGATCACCTGGGGCCCGGTGAGCACCGGTTTGCCGCCGCCGAGGACGTCGGCGTTGTACTTGTACAGCCAGAGCAGGTCGACCGCCTCGTAGCCCTGGAGGTAGGGCTGCTGGTCGACGGCGAAGCCGAGGGAGCCGTCCTTGAGGCCGGCCGCGACCTGGGCGTTGAGGTCGAAGGTGTCGATCTCGGCCTTGCTGCCCGCCTGCTCCTTGGCCTTGACGGCGGTGGGGGCGAACGGCGCGCCGAGGGTGACGACGGCATCGATGGACGGGTCCGCCTGGAGCTTGGACTCGATGGAGGACTGTACGTCCGGCATGTTGGTGCCCTCGACGTAGAGCTTCTCCAGATCGCCCTTGAAGGTCTTCTTGGCGCCGTCGCAGCGCTGCTCGTGGCCGACGTTGCCCTGTTCGTGCAGGACGCACAGGGCCTTCTTGCGGCCGCGCTGGTTCAGCGCGTCGCCGACCGCCTCGCCGGCCACCGTCTCGTCCTGCCCTATGTGGCTGAGCGCGCCGAACGCCTTGGACTCGTCGGCCCCGGAGTTCACGGTGATCACCGGGATGCCGGCCCGTTCGGCCTTCTCGACGACGTCCTTCATGGCGCTGGGCTTGGCCAGCGAGACGATCAGCCCGTCGACCTTCTGGTCGATGTAGGACTGCACCAGCTGGGCCTGCCGCTGGGCCTCCTCGTCGTGCCCGTAGAGGAACTTTATGTTGTCCTTGGTGGCGGCCTGACGGGCGCCGTTCTGCACGATGTCCCAGAAGGTGTCGCCGTCTCCCGAGTGGGTGACCATCGCGAACGTCCACCTCGGGGTGTTCACCGCGGCCTTGCCGCCGGCGGTCCTGGCGGCGCGCTCCTCCTCGGCCCGTCTGCCTCCGGTGCTGCTGCACCCCGCCAGAGAGGCGCCGAGCACCGCCGCCAGCACGGCGCTGACGACGCGTCCCCTTCTCCGAACCCTTGCCACGAGGACTCGCCCCTCCCGCTGATCTCGCCGTGTCGGCTGCGTTGCTTGTCTGCGCGTCGGTTGTCTGCGCCGTATGGGGTTCCCGGTCGGTATGTGTGCGGTGTCGACGTGTGGGGTGTCGCCCACCGACACGCTCCGGCCGGGCCCAACCGACCAAGTATCCGTTACCGGTGATCTGTCCCGGTTCATGGGGTCCCGTCTTCCCTGTGGTCTCACCTGGTGCCTCGCCCGGTGTACTCGGTCAGCTTGGGTACGTCCTTCTCGGTGACCAGTGCGGGGCCGGTGAGCACCGGCTTGCCGCCGCCGAGGACGTCGGCGTTGGTCTTGTGCAGCCAGAGCAGGTCCACCGCCTCGTAGCCCTGGAGGTAGGGCTGCTGGTCGACGGCGAAGGTGACGTCCTTGGCCTTGAGGAGCTTGACCACCGCGGCGTTCAGATCGAAGGTCGCGATCTGTGACGAGCTGTCCGCCTCCTGTTTGGCCTTGACGGAGATCGCCGCCATCGGGGCGCCGAGCGTGACGATCGAGTCGATGGACGTGTCGGACTGTAGTTTCGCCTGGATCGAGGACTGTGCGGCCGGCGCGTTGGTGCCGTCGACGTTGAGGTTCTCGACCGTCCCGTGGAAGCCCTTGCGCACGCCCGCGCAGCGGTCCTCCAGCGAGACGTTGCCCTGCTCGTGGATGATGCAGAGGGTCTTCTTCACGTGCCGGTTGTTGAGCTCCTCGCCGACCGCCCGGCCGGCCACCGACTCGTCCTGCCCGATGTGCGTCAGCGCTCCGTACGCCTTGGAGAACTCGCCACCGGAGTTGATCGTGATGACCGGTATGCCCTGCGCCTCGGCCTTGCGGACGGCCGCCTTGACGGCCTCCGGCTTGGCGAGGGTGACGATCAGCCCGTCCACCTTCTGGTCGATGTACGACTGGATCAGCTCGGCCTGCTGGGAGCCCTCCTTGTCGTGGGCGTAGAGGAACCGCACCCCGTCCTTGGCCGCGGCCCGCTCGGCGCCGTTCTGGACGATGTCCCAGAAGGTGTCGCCGTCACCGGCGTGGCTGACCATCCCGATGGTCATGCGGACGCCGGAGCCCTTGCCCTGGGCGTCCTGACCGCCGGTGGCACTGCACCCGGCGACCAGGGCGACGGTGGTCAGTAAAGCGGCGGCACTGCGGACGGTGAGCCGCCGGACGCCGGTTGTACGCACGCTGATCATCGTGGACCCGCCTTTTCTCCACGGCCGCCGGAATGCGGTTGGAGGAGTTTGTAACGGCGGGGCGAGAGCCACGTCAATGCTTTGTCAGAACATTCTGACGATCGGACGTCGCGCCAACCTCACATAACGGGCATCGATGGCGCAAACACCCGGCCATCTCGCCGCAGGGGCCGTTTCAGGGCCGCACGAGCAGCTGGAATTCGAAGGCGTAACGGGACGCGCGGTAGACGTGCGAGCCGTACTCGACCGCTCGCCCGGTGTCGTCGAACGTCGTGCGCTGCATGGTGAGCAACGGCGCGCCCTCGGGCTCGTCCAGCCGCTGCCCCTCCTCCGCGGTCGCGGCCCGGGCCCCGACCGCCTGCCGGGCGCTGTGCAGCGTGATCCCGGCCGACCGCATCAGGCGGTACAGGCCGGTCTGCTCCAGTTCGGCGGTCTCCAGCTTCAGCAGCCCGGCGGGCAGGTGGTTGCGCAGGTGCGCCACCGGCTCGCCGTGCGCCAGCCGCAGCCGCTCGACCAGCGCGACCTCCGCGCCCTCGGCGATGCCCAGCGCCGCGGCGACCTCGGCGTCGGCCTCGGTGGTGGTGTTGAGCAGCACACGGGTGGCCGGTTTCTGTCCGGCCGCCTCCAGGTCGTCGTAGAGGCTGCTCAGCTCCAGCGGCCGTTTGACCTGGCTGTGCACGACCTGGGTGCCGATGCCCCGGCGGCGCACCAGCAGGCCCTTGTCGACCAGCGACTGGATGGCCTGGCGCACCGTGGGCCGGGACAGGCCCAGCCGGCCGGCCAGCTCGATCTCGTTGCCGAGCAGGCTGCCGGGCGCCAGCCTGCCGTTCTCGATCGCGGCCTCCAGCTGTTGCGACAGCTGGAAATACAACGGGACCGGACTGCTCCGGTCCACGCTGAACTGAACGGGGCTCTCGGCACCCAGGGCGTCTTCGGTTTCGCGTTTCCCCACGCTCGCGAGCGTATCCGCCCGCGCAGATGACGGGAAGTCCGGAGGTCACATTGTCCGGACAAGGGCCACCAAGAGACCGTCTGGCTAGGACGCCACGGTCGGGCCGTTCACCGGGCCGTTGAGCGGCATGGCCGTCCCCTGTGCCACCGCGCACGGGGTCGGTGTCCCGTCCTCGCCGATCACCGTCAGATCGCAGCGGCACACGGCCTGCCGTCGGCCGGCGTGCACGACCTCGGCGCGGGCCCGGAGCGTCCGGCCGCGCGCCGGGCGCCGGGCGCCGGGCGCCGGGCGCCGGGCGCCGGTACATCGTCCGCCTCTCGTGCACTGCGCCGTCCGCATCCGCTGCCGTGAGCTACTTCATCCACGCGTCCTCATACTTCCGGTACGTGCCGTCGTGCGTGGCCAGATGCACCCACTGGTTCACATAAGCCGTGAACTCCTGGTCGCCGCGGGGCAGGGCGTAGGCCTTCTCGGAGAAGGTGAAGGGCCGGTCCGGGTGGAGCGAGCAGAGTTCGGGGTGGATCTTGGCCTGGTAGCGGGTCTCGCTGGCGTCCGTCATCATCACGTCCGCGCGGCCGGCGATGATCTCGTCGAAGATCGTGGTGTTGTCCGGGTGGACCTTGATGGTGGCGCGCTTGATGTGGGCGCGGGTGAACTCCTCGTTGGTACCGCCGGGGTTGACGACGACGGTCGTGCCGGGCCGGTCGATCTGTTGCAGCGTCTGGTACTTGTCCCGGTCCGCGCAGCGCACGACGGGCGTCTTGCCGTCGGTCCGGGTCGGCTCGCTGAAGGCGACGGTGCGGGCGCGCTTGAGGGTGATCGAGACGCCGCCCATGGCGATGTCGCAGCGGCCGGCGGAGAGGTCGTCGATGAGCGTGGCCCAGGTCGTGGCGGTGTAACGGGGCTTGGCGTCCAGGCTCTTGGCGAGGTTCCGGGCCATCTCGATGTCCACACCGCGGTAGCTGCCGGTGCGCGGGTCGCGGTGGCTGAAGGGGAGGTAGTCGCCGGTGGTGCAGACGCGCAGTACCCCACGGCGCGGAACGGTGTCCAGGGCCGAGGCCTTCGAGCCGCCGGCGGCCGCGGGCCCGGCCACGGCCCGGGATGGGGCGGAGGTCCCGGAAGGCGCCGGGGCGGCGGCGGTGACGGCGAGCAGACAGGCGAGGGCGGAGAGGGTGGCGGCGCGCTTCATGAGGGCTCCTCTGGCTCCGGGCGGTCGGTCCTGTGGTGGCCGCGGCGGGCCGGGCACCGGACGACCCGGCCCGGTGCGGCACGGCGGCATGATCAGGTGGTCGGAGCGCTCAGGGTGGCAGAGCCGATGGCGGCGGTGAACCCCTTGACCGGGTGGTGGGACGGGGACCCGGCGGTCGGTGAGGTGCCGTCGGCCTTCCGGTACAGCGGTGAGGTGCCGCCGGCCTTCCCGGTCCAGCAAAGGATGATGACGGTGCGTCAGCCCGCGTAGCGGCCCGGGGCGCCGGCGTGCGGGGGCTCGGTGGCCACCTCGGCGAGGCGGGCGAGGAGTTCGGCGGCGCGCTTGGCGACCGTGTCGCGGTCCCCCTCGGAGAGCTCCGCGCCCATGCCCACCGCGACGGCGCCCGCGGCGATCCACTCCGGCGCGCTGTCGACCGTCACCCCGCACGTCGGCAGCACCGGCGCCTGCGGCAGCGCGGCGAGGACGTCCCGGAGCCAGGACGGGGAGTGCGCGGAGGCGGGGAACAGCTTGAGGGCGTCGGCGCCGAGCTCCAGGGCGCGGACCATTTCGGTCGGCGTCGAGACACCCGGGAAGACCGGGACTCCGTAGCGGTGGCCGGTGCGGATGACCTCGGCGTCGAGGCTCGGCGAGACCAGGAAGCGGGCGCCCGCGTCGACCGCCATCCGGGCCGACGCCGCGTCAAGGACCGTGCCCGCGCCGATGACCGCGTCGTCCCCGAGCTCGCGGGTGAGCGTCGTCACCGCTTCCAGCGCGAAGGGGGTGGTGAGGGATATCTCCAGGCTCGTGATGCCCGCCGACAGCAAGGTGTCGGCGGTGGCGCTCGCCTCGTCATAGGTCGCGCTGCGGACGATGGCGAAAACACCCTGCGCCAGTGCGGCCCGGGTGATCTCCCAGCGATACACGGCAGTTCGCCGTCCTTCCTTGTCTCCGAGGCCTTCTGCCGGATCGCCATGGCCACGGCTGATACGGCGCTTTCGGGGCGGGTCACGGCAGCTGACCGCACATGGTCCCTTTTCCGTTGATGACCGCCCACTTCTCGTTTCTACCGAAACGCTACCGGGGACCACTGACAATCCTCCCTCGGGGGGTGCGCCCCGCGCGCCCCTTCTGCCAAGACCGGGAGAAGAGGCAGGTAAGAGGGGGCGCACAGCAAGGCGGCCGGGGTGCGAGTGCACCCCGGCCGCCGGTGGGTCGTCGATGTGTGGGTATCAGCAGCCGCGGTCGACCAGGTCGAACGTCCGGTAGTGGTCGGCGGTGTAGTAGTCCTCGTCCTGCTGCTCACCGGCCACGATCCGGCGCGCGCCGCGGTCCGGCGAACCCGGCGTGATGACGGTGTACTCGTGGTAGTAGCCGGTGCTCTGCGCCGGCAGGACGCCCTCGCGGTTGTCGAACACCGTCCCGTCCTTCGGGTACGGGAAGGGCCCGCCCTTGGCGATCAGGTCGAGGGTGTCGTGCGCCTGCGAAGGCAGCTTGGAGTAGCAGATGTTGCCGACGTCCTGGGCGTGCACGGCCGTGGCGTACGCCGTCGCGGCGTACGAGGTGGCCGGGCGGGCCGCGGCGGTGGCGGGGTTGGCGGCGACCGCGGTCCCGCCGATGAGAAGGGCCGATGCGAGGGCGCCTACGGCGCCGATCCTGGTGATCCGTGGGGGGATTCTCATGCGTCCAGCATGACGCGCGTAGACATGCTCCTGTCAATGCCAAGGAGGGGAAGTTTCCCGGGAGTTCACAAGAACCACAACCGGCCACCCCTTCTCGTAGACGATCCGTCACCCCCGGTGCACCCCGGACCCGGCCGGGCGGGTTGAATCGGATCTCCGATTCACAACACTGGAGGATGACTCATGCGGGTCAAGGACTTCGACCACCTGGTGCTCACGGTGCAGGACATCGAGCGCTCGCTGGCGTTCTACTGCGGACCGCTCGGCCTGGAGCCGGTACGGGTGGACGCATGGCGGGCCGGCACCGCTCCGTTCCCCTCGGTGCGGATCAGTCCGACCACCATCATCGACCTGATCACCCGTCCCGACGCCGGGCCCGGCACGGCCGACTCGTCCAACGTGGACCACATCTGCCTCGTCGTGGACCCGCTGGACTGGCAGGAGGTCATCGACTCCGGGGCCTTCACCGTGCTGGAGGGTCCGGTCGACCGGTACGGCGCGCGCGGCGACGCACGGTCGATCTACGTGCAGGACCCGGACGGCAACACCGTCGAGCTGCGCTGGTACCCCGAGGACGCCGAGCAGTAGAGGCGCCGAGCAGGAGACCGGCCGGCCGGTCCGGCCGCTTTGCCTCTCAGGCAAGTTTTTTTGCCCGAGAGGCGAGGGGTCGCTATACCGGGGATATGACCGAGCTCCCCGACGAGCCCTCCGGCGCTCTGCCGGAGGACCTCCCCACCGTTGCGCCCCGCCTCCGTGACCTGCGGAAACGCAGTGGTCTCACGCTGGAGACCGCGGCTCGACTGGTGGGGCTCTCCCCCGCGCACCTGTCGCGGCTGGAGACCAACCGGCGTCAGCCCTCGCTGCCGATGCTGCTCGCGCTCGCCCGTACGTACGGAACCACGGTATCCGACCTGCTGGGCGAGACCGCCCCCGAGCGGGACCCGATCGTTCGGGCCGGCCGCGCCGAGCCGTCGGAGGCCGGCGGCTGGACGTACTGGACCGTCGGCGGCGCCGGCCGGGCGATGCAGGCACTGCGGGTGCACGTGCCGCGGCAGGCACAGGGCGAGCTGGTGCGGGTGCACCCCGGTGAGGAGTGGCTGTACGTCCTCAAGGGGCGGCTGCGCCTGACGCTCGGCGCGGCGGTGCATGTGTTGGGCCCGGGGGACGCGGCGCACTTCGACTCGCTCACCCCGCACCGGATCGCCGCCGCCTCGCCGGGCGGCACGGAGCTGTTGTTCGTCCACACGCTGCTACAGAGCGGCGCCGCCGAGCTGTGCCTGGGCGAGGCCGCGCCGCGCCGCGGGCTGTGAACAGGGAAGGAACCCACGTCGTGCCGGACCACACCACTCCCCCGTCGACCGCCTCCGCCGCGCCGCCCGCCGCCGAGGCCTCCCCCGCCGAAGCCCCCCGCCCCCGCCGCTACGTCGAGACCAAGACGCCCCGGGGCGTCTACGTCCGGGTGTTCATCTACGTGGTGGCGACGCATGTGCTGCTGGCGCTGATGAGCCTGGTGGTGGTGATGGCCAACTCGCGCTAGGTGTGTCCGGCCCCGACCCGTCGGACAGGCCCTGGCAGGCGACCCGTTGGGCCCGGCGCAGCCGCGCCCCGGCCCCGGGGTTGTCCATCCGTCCGGTCCGAAAGTCCATTGCCCCGGCACGGTGGTCGGGTGGAGCCTGCTGCCGCGAAGTGCTCGCAGCAGGCCGATCCCGTACCTCGCCGTACCGAGGAGGACCGAAGGATGCACCGAACGCGCACCGCGGCGGCCACCGCACTGGCCGTGGCCCTGGCCGCGATCCCCCTGCTGGGCGCGGCGGGACCGCCGGGCACCGTCGCGGGCCGGGAGGCCGCGCGGGCGCGCCCCGTCCCCGCGCTCTCCCCCACCCCGCAGTCCGTGCACACCCGTGCCGACCGCGTCTCCATCACCCGGTCCGTGACCGTCGTCGCGGGCCCGAAGGCCGACGCCCCGGCGCTGGCGCTGGTCGAGAAGTCGCTCAAGGACGCCGGCGCGGACCGGGTCGTACGGGGCGGGCGGGCACCGGGCGGCCGGCAGCTGACGGTCTACGTCGACGGGGCGGGCGCGGCCCGCGCGCTGCGGGCACTGGGCGCCCGGGGCATTGACGGGCTGCCCGCCGAGGGCTATGCGTTGGCCGTCGGCGACGGCCGGATCGCACTGGCCGGCCGGGACGCCACCGGCACGTACTACGCCGCGCAGTCGCTGCGCCAGCTGCTGCCCCACCGCGACCGCCCCGGCGCGCGGGTGCCCGGCACCGTCGTGCGCGACTGGCCGGCCACACCGCTGCGCGGTGTCATCGAGGGCTTCTACGGAACCCCCTGGTCGCACCGGGCCCGCCTCGACCAGCTGGACTTCTACGGTGCGCACAAGCTGAACCTCTACGTCTACTCGCCGAAGGACGACCCCTACCTCCGGGCGAAGTGGCGCGACCCGTACCCCGCGGACCGGCTCGCGCAGCTCAAGGAGCTGGTGGGCCGGGCCCGGGAGCGGCACGTGGAGTTCACCTACGCGCTCTCGCCCGGACTCTCCGTCTGCTACAGCTCCGACGCCGACCTCGCGGCGCTGGTCGCCAAGTTCCGGACGCTGTGGGACATCGGCGTGCGGACCTTCGCCGTGCCGCTGGACGACATCAGCTACACGGACTGGAACTGCGCCGCGGACAAGGAGCGGTTCGGGACCGGCGGCGGAGCGGCCGGCGCCGCGCAGGCGCATCTGCTCAACCGCGTGCAGCGGGAGTTCATCGCCACCCACCCGGGCGCCCAGCCGCTACAGATGGTGCCGACCGAGTACTACGACGTGAAGCCGTCCCCCTACAAGAAGGCGCTCGCCACCCAGTTGGACGAGCACGTGCTGGTGGAGTGGACGGGCGTGGGGGTGATCGCGCCGACGATGACCGTCGCCCAGGCCCGGCAGGCCCGGGAGGTGTTCGGCCACCCGATCCTCACCTGGGACAACTACCCGGTCAACGACTACGTGACCAACCGGCTGCTGCTCGGCCCGTTCAACGGGCGGGAGAAGGGGCTGCCCGAGGAGCTGGCGGGGATCACCGCGAACCCGATGATCCAGCCCGCGGCGTCCAAGATCGCACTGCACACGGTGGCCGACTACACCTGGAACGACACGGCGTACGACGCCCGCGCCTCCTGGACCGCGGCCATCGCGGAGCAGGCCGGCGGTGACGCCGGTACCGCACGGGCCCTGCGGGCCTTCGCCGACGCCAACTACTCCTCGTCGCTCAACCCCCGGCAGGCCCCCGAACTGGCCGCGGCCTTCGCGGAGTTCGACCGCATCGGGGACGCCGGGCGGCTGGACCGGACGCTGCGCACCCTCCAGGACGCCCCCGCGGTGCTGCGCCACCGGCTCGCCGACCGGGGCTTCGTCGAGGACAGCGCGCCCTGGCTGGACGCCACGCACGGCTGGGGGGTGGCGGCCCGCACCGCCCTGCGGCTGATCGAGGCGACCAGGGCCGGTGACGGCGCCACGGCCTGGCAACTGCGGCAGCGGATCCCGGAGTTGGTGCGGACCGCGAAGTCGTTCGTCTATGTGGACATGACGGGGAAGCGGATCCCGGTGCTGGTGGCGGACGGCGTGCTGGACACCTTCGTCGACGATGCGCTCGCCGCCCACGACCGGGCGCTGGGCGTCATCGGCCGCCCCAAGGCCGGCACCGACCTGTCCGTCTATCAGGACCACGCGCCCGCCCGGATGACCGACGGCGACGACACCACGTACTTCTGGAGCGGTACGGCGCCCAAGGCCGGTTCGTACGTCGGTCTGGATCTGCACGCCGCGCGCCCGCTGGGCACCGTCACCCTGGCGATGGGCAAGGGTGGGAGCCCGGACGACTACCTGCACCACGGCGTCCTGGAGTACTCGTCCGACAACCGGACCTGGCAGCGGTTGGCCGCCTTCGACGGGCAGGCCGAGGTGCGCGTCGACCCGCCGGCCGGCACCACCGCCCGGTACGTCCGCGCACGGGCCACCCAGTCGCAGGACAACTGGCTGGTGGTACGGGAGTTCGCGGTCGGCGGCGCCGCTCGGGTGACGGTTGCCGGCGGCCCGCCTCCGGCGCAGGGCAGCGCGCTGCGGGCGGCGGCGGACGGCGATCCGGCGACCGTCTACCGCGCGGCCCGGACGGCCCGCGCCGGCGAGGCGCTGGAGCTCACGCCGGACGCGCCCCGCGCGGCACGGTCCGTGGTCGTGCTGCGGCCCGAGGGCGCCCCGGCCGGGGCGGCCACGGTCGAGGTCCGCACCGGCGGTTCCTGGCGCACGCTCGGCACGCTGTCCGGTGCCTATACGCGTCTGGCGGCCGGTGCCGGCACGGTCGAGGCGGTACGGCTGGCCTGGCGGGACGGGGCGGCCGCACCCGCGGTCAATGAGGTGATTCTGCACTGAGCGGCGGGTCGGGGCGCCGCCACGCGAAGACGGTGACGGGACGGCGGAGCCCCGCGTCCTAATCTGGGGCGGGGCGTGTCATATGGATCTGCTCGGGGTTGCCGATCCATAAGGCACGCCCCCCGGCCGCTGCCCTCGCCCCGGAGGAGACCGCCCCATGCCCCGACCCGCTCCCGGCACGCCCCGCCCGACCGCGGCGGCCGTGCTCGACGATGCGGTGCGCGCGCTCGCCCCGGACGCGGCCGCCAACCGACTGGTCGCCCGGATCGGGGCGGGCGAGGCACCGCGCTCCGTCTTCGCCACCTTCGCCCTCGAACAGCATCAGGTGATCAGCGCCGACCGGCTCAGCTTCCTGCACCTGGCGCGCCGGGCGGACGGCGACCCCCCGGTGGCCGACTTCTTCGATCTGCTCGCCCACGGGGAGGCCCTGGCGCTGCGTCAGCTGGCCGGGCTGGCGGACGCCTGCGGGCTGACGGACCGTGACTTCGCCGACTACCGGCCCCGGCCGGGCTGCCAGGCCTACCCGTCCTACGCGGCCCGGCTCGCGCTGGGCGCCGGGCCGACCGATGTGGCGATCGCCCTCACCGCCAACTTCGCCGCCTGGGGCGGCTACTGCGCCACCGTCGAGGCGGCGATGCGGGAGCACTACGCCTTCCCGGACGCGGCCCGCGGGTTCTTCGGCCTCTTCGCCGAACCGGCGCCGGCCGTCGCGGAGCAGGCCCGCGCGGCGGTGCAGCACGGGCTCGACACCGGTCAGGCCCGGCCGGCCGCGGCACACCGCTACGGCCGGCTCCTCCAGGCGTACGAGCTGATGTTCTGGGACTCCGTCGAGGACTGACCCGCACGGGTACGGGTTCCGGGGTTCCGCCGGAGCACCTCGCTCACCAGGGCAGACAGCGCGTGCGGACCGGCCCCGGTGGCCAGTCGGCGTCGTCTCGCAGCGGCGTCCACATCGTCCGCAGCGGCATGGCGACGGGCCCTTCGGGCTGTTCGACCCGGACCTGTGCCGCCAACGGGTGCCAGCCGAGCCGCTGGTACAGCGCCACCAGCGGTGGACGGCAGAAGAGCACCGCGTACCGCGGTCCCATGGTGCGCGCGTGGTCCAACGCGGCCTGGACCACGCGTCGGGCCAGCCCGCTCCCCCGCGCGTCCGGCGCGACGGCCACCCCGCCCAGACCCACGGCCGGTATGTCGACCCCGCCGACGGACAGCGGCACCCGCCGCAGACCGGCGTGCGCCACCAGCCGTCCGTCCCGCCGGATCCCGAAGTGCTCCTCCTTGGGCAGCCAGGTCAGTCCCGCGCCGGCGACACCGAACGGGTCGTCGCCGTCTCCGAGGATCTCGTTCTGCTCCGCCGCCGCGTACCGCGTGAGCCGGACCACGGCCGGCGACGCGGGCGATAGGTTCCCGGTCATTCCCGCATGATGCCGGGCGCGCCGGGATCCGACCAAGCGAAGGAGCCAGGAGCCCCCGTGCCGTACGGCTACCACCCCACCATGAAGGCCCGTCCCGGGCACCGCGACGAGGTGGTCGGCGGGGTGGGCGCCTGGGTCCGGTCGCGGCGCGGGCTCCGGCGGCCCGGGCAGAATCCGGGCCGCCGGAGCAGCGCGCTCAGCCGCCCAACTCCCGGTGGCGGTCGGCCAGTCGGCCCGCCCCGTCCTCGGTGAGCGAGCCGTGCAGCCGCAGCCGGGCGATGCCGCCGTCCGGGAAGATGTCGATCCGGACGTGGGTGGTGGCCGGTGCGTCGTCGAGCAGGAAGCGGTGGACGGTGTCGGGCTGGAGGCGGGTGCGGGGCAGCAGCTCCACCCAGTCGCCGTGCTCCCCGTCGCGCCCGAACAGGGCTGCCCAGCCGGCCGAGTTGCCCTTGAGGTAGCCGGTGTCGATCTCCACCGCGCGGATCCGGGACCGTTCGGTGAGGCGGTAGCGGACCCAGTCGTTGCCGCTGCCGCGCCGGCGCCGGGTCTCCCAGCCGTCGTCCATCTTGCGGGAGCGGCCCGGCTGGATGGTGTGGGTGGGCGAGGAGTAGAAGCGGTCCGAGGCGTCCTCGACCTGGCCGCCGTTCTCCAGCGCGACGAGGTCGAAGGTGCCCAGTGCGGCGAGCCAGTCGGGGGCCGGGACGACCTCGCCGTGCACGCGGAGGCGGGCCACGCCGCCGTCGGGGTGCTGGTTGAGGCGCAGATGGGTGTAGCGGCGCCCGGCGTCGACGGCGAAGGCGTTCGCCGCGTGGCCACCGATGGCGGTGCGCGGGACGAGGGTGGTCCAGGTGACGTCGGCGGCGAGCAGGTCGTCGGGGGACGGGGAGCCTTCCACGCAGGCGCCCTGCACGCTCACGGACTGCGGGTAGTTGCCGCGGAAGTGGGCGGTGTCGACGACGATGCCGTGGATCACGCCGGGCGCGCCGAGGCGGATCAGCGCCCAGTCGTGGTCCTCGTCCGTCGGGAACGGGTGCGCGCCGTCGGCGCCGCGCCGCCGGCGGGTCTCCCAGCCGTCCATGATCTTGCCCTTGTGACCGAAGGCCTCGGGGTCGAAATGGGCGGGCTCGGGCTTGAGGAGGTTCTCCCGCTCGGCGAAGAACTCGTCGTTGGCGGCGATCACGCCGGCGCCCAGCCGGCGGTCGGCGAGGTCCGGGAAGTGGCCGAAGGGCAGGCCGGCGGCCCCGGGCGTGCGGTAGTCGGCGTACGGGTCGCCGCCCCCGTAGGGGCTGGCGTCGCCGGTGTAGCGGGGTATGTCGGCGGTGGTCATGCGCGGGGGTTCCGTTCGAGCAGTTCGCCGGTGGGCTCGGCGAGGGTGGTGCCGTCGTTGATCCTCCGGCCGCGCAGCCAGGTGGACCGTACGACGCCGTACAGGGTCTTCCCGGCGTAGGCGGTGATCTTGTTGCGGTGCTGGAGGGCGTTCGGGTCGACGGTGAAGGTCTCCTCGGGTGCCAGGACCGTGAAGTCGGCGTCCCGGCCGGGCTCGATGGCGCCCTTGCGGTCCAGGCCGACCAGGGCGGCCGGGGCGGTGGCCATCCAGCGCACCACGTCGTCGAGCGAGTGGCCGCGGGTGCGCGCCTCGGTCCAGATGGCGGGCAGGCCCAGCTGGAGGGAGGAGATGCCGCCCCAGGCCGCGCCGAAGTCGGCGGTCTTGAGGTCGGCGGTGGAGGGCGAGTGGTCGGAGACGATGCAGTCGATGGTCCCGTCGGCCAGGCCCTCCCACAGCGCGTCCTGGTTGGCGGCCTCCCGGATCGGTGGGCAGCACTTGAACTCCGTTGCGCCGTCCGGGACTTCCTCGGCGGTCAGGGTCAGGAAGTGCGGGCAGGTCTCGACGGTGATCCGGACGCCCTCCCGCTTGGCGGCGGCGATCAACGGCAGCGCGTCACTGGAGGACAGGTGCAGCACGTGCACCCGGGCGTCCAGTTGCTTGGCGAGGACGATCAGCCCGGCGATGGCGTCGTTCTCGGAGATCCGGGGGCGGGAGGCGAGGAAGTCGGCGTACCGGGGGCCGTGCGGCTCGGGTGCGGCGGCCAGGTGGCCCGGATCCTCGGCGTGCACGATCAGCAGGCCGTCGAAGCCGGCGATCTCGCCGAGGGCGGCGGCCAGTTGCTCCCGGTCGACCTCGGGGAACTCGTCCACGCCGGAGGGCGACAGGAAGCACTTGAAGCCGAAGACGCCGGCGTCGTGCAACGGGCGCAGGTCCTTGACGTTGCCGGGGATGGCACCGCCCCAGAAGCCGACGTCGATGTGCGCCTTGCTGCGGGCGACCGCGCGCTTGGTGTCGAGGTGGGCGGTGGTGGTCGTGGGCGGCAGGCTGTTGAGCGGCATGTCCACGAGGGTGGTGATGCCGCCGGCCGCGGCGGCGCGGGTGGCGGTCCAGAAGCCCTCCCACTCGGTGCGGCCGGGGTCGTTGACGTGGACGTGGGTGTCGACGAGGCCGGGCAGCAGGACGTCGTCGCCGAAGTCCCGGACCTGTGCCCCGGCCGGAGCCTCGGCGTCGTACGGGAGCACCGCGTCGATCGTGCCGTCCTTGACGGTGACGGACGCGGCGCGCGTCCCCTCGGGGGTGACGACGCGCCTGGAGCGCAGCACCAGCTCTGTTTCGGACACCCGGTCCCCTCCTCGTATCGTGTCTTCATCGTTGCGTGGCGGCGCCGGGGGCGCACGGCAACCGAGGGCCGCGACGCCCGCCGTGCGCCGTCCACACCGGAGCGAGGTCCGGAATCGACCTCCGGACCGGAATCCGGAATTCTGGATTCAACAGTCTGTTGAATGAGTCTTCACTCCGGACCCCGGCCCGTCAAGACCCCTCCGCCGGCACCGGCGCGGCCACCGCCCCGGTCGCCGCCGCATTCCATGCCCCCTCTCCCGCAGCGGCCCTGACCTGCGACGGGATGATGCCGTCCGGGATCGGCCCGGCCCCCGCAGCGGCCCGCCCACGGCCCGACACCAGGACGTAGATCCCGCCGGAGAGCGCCATCCCGAAGATCCAGGAGAACGGCGCCATCGCGTCGAAGGCCGGCACGAGGGCGAGCGCGGCGGAGACCGCGGCGGCCGGGAGGAAGGCGATCACGGCCTTCGGGTTGTAGCCCCGGCGGTAGAAGTACGCTCCCTCGGCGTCGGCCGAGAACAGCGCGTCGACGTCGATCCGGCCACGCCGCACCAGGTAGTAGTCGACGAGCAGGATCGCCACCAGCGGACCGAGGAAGGCTCCCAGCGCCCCGAGGAAGTACTGGATCACCAGCGCCGAGGAGTACAGCTTCCAGGGCATGACGACGACCGCCAGCACCGCGGTGATCATGCCGCCGCGCCGGAAGTTCAGGTACTTCGGGGCCAGGTTGGCGAAGTCGTACGCGGGCGAGACGAAGTTGGCGACGACGTTGATGCCCACGGTGGCGACCACGAAGGCCAGCGCCCCGACGACGGTGACCACCGGGTTGTCGATCTTCTGGATCACCTTCACCGGGTCGTGGATCGCCTCTCCGAAGACCGCGATGGTGCCGGCGGTGACCAGGACCGCGACCACGGCGAAGGCGGTGAAGTTCACCGGCAGCCCGATCAGGTTGCCGCGCCGGTAGGAGCGGTGGTCGGGCGTGAAGCGGGCGAAGTCGGCGTAGTTGAGCACCAGGGTCAGGAAGGTGGCCACGGTCAGGCTGACCGCGATCAGGCTCTGCTCGACCTGCGCGGAGCCGCCGAGGCCGGTGACGCTACGGGTCAGCGAGATGTCCCCGCCGGCCCTGACCACCAGGTACACCGCGAGGGCGAGCACGACGAGCCAGACCACCGGCCCGGTCGCGAAGTCCTGGACCTTGCGGATGAACTCCATCCCGCGGGTCAGCAGCACGGCCTGTAGCCCCCACATCACCAGGAACGCGATCCACCCCAGAGTGGACAGGCCCAGCAGCGAGTTGTGGTTGTAGGCGTCCAGGCCGGGCGCGATCTGTAGCGTCAGCAGCACCACCGCGGTCGAGGCCAGCCAGGTCTGGATGCCGTACCAGGCCACGGCCATCACCGCGCGCAGCAGCGCCGGGATGTCGCGCCGTAGACGCCCCAGCTCGCGCGGGCGAGCACCGGGAAGGGGACGCCGGTCCGGTGCCCCGCGTGCCCCATGCGGTTCATCAGCCAGTGGACGATCGTGATGCCGACCAGCAGCGCCACGAACACCTCCCAGGCCGGCAGGCCGAGCACGAACAGGCTGGCGGCGAAGGCGTAGTTGCTGATCGCGTGGGTGTCGGACATCCACAGCGCGAAGATGCTGTAGGTGCCCCAGGTGCGTGCGGGGGCCGGCGCGAGGTCCTCGTTGAAGAGCCGCGGGTCCGGCTGGGACTGCGGGGATGCGGTCACGTGTTCCTCCCAGGCAGGTTGGGTGGAGCTTACGGAGCAGTTGTCAGATGTCTGATGTCTTTGCGGAAAATTCGGTGTGACGTGCGGAGCCCTGGTCACGCCCCCGGGACAGATGGGCGCTCAGCGGCCAGGCTCCGATGACCTTCGGACGGGGCGGGGCGAAGCTGCGTCCCGTACTGGTGGTGAGACCGAGACCGACGACCGCCTCGGCGAACTTCACCGCGGCGGCGACCCCGTCGACGACCGGCACCCCGAGGGCCGCGGCGACCTCCTCCTGCAATCCGGCCATCCCACCGCACCCGAGGCAGATCACCTCGGCGCCGGCCCGGACGACCTCGCGGGCGGTCTCGACGATCACCTCGACGGTCCGCCGCGGATCCGCCTCCAGCTCCAGCACGCCGAGCCCGGTGCCCCGCACCGCGGCACAGCGCTGGAGCAGCCCGGCGGTCAGCAGTCGGTCCCGGATCTGCGGTACGGACCGGTCGAGCGTGGTGACGACGCCGTAGGCGTGCCCGAGCATCATCGCCATCTGGGCGGCGCTCTCGGTGATGTCCAGTACGGGCACGTCCAGCAGCTCCTGGGCACCCTCCCGGCCCGGCTCGCCGAAGCCGGCCATGACCAGCGCGTCGAACGGTGCGTCGAGGGTGGCGAGACGGTCCAGGACGGCCGCGGCGCTGAGGTAGCCCTCGAAGTGCCCCTCGATGGACTCCGGTCCCCACAGGGGTTCGGTGGCGAGGATCTCGGTGCCCGGTGCGGCGGCCGCGGTGGCGGTGGCGCGGATCGAGGTGGTCATGGAAGCCGTGGTGTTCGGGTTCATGACGAGAATGCGCATGGCGCTCCAGCGATTTGGAGGATTCCACAGAATGGACAGTAGGTTTCGCGGAGCAGAACGTAGCTACGGCCACTGGCACCGTCAAGGGATCGGGGCTAGACGGCGCCCCAGCGGCTCACACGGTGGGACAAAGAGGGCCTGACCGGCGAGAACGACTGCACCGGAGACCGTGTGCCACGGTAGGGGGACCGGTAGGCTGCTCCGGTCGGGCCCGGCACCCACACGTCCCAGCCGAGACCGATCCGACCCGCCCCGAAAGGAACGCGACGTGCCGTCGTCCAGCGCCAGCACCTCCGCCACCGAAGCCAAGCCCGCAGGCGCGAGCGGTGGTGTCCAGTCCCTTGAGCGCGCCTTCGACCTGCTGGAGCGGATGGCCGACGCCGGCGGCGAGGTCGGCCTGAGCGAACTCTCCAGCAGCAGCGGACTGCCCCTGCCGACGATCCACCGCCTGATGCGCACGCTGGTCGCCTGCGGCTACGTACGCCAGCAGCCCAACCGCCGGTACGCGCTCGGCCCCCGCCTGATCCGGCTCGGCGAGAGCGCCTCCCGGCTGCTGGGCACCTGGGCCCGGCCGTTCCTGGCACGGCTGGTGGAGGAGACCGGCGAGACCGCCAACATGGCCCTCCTGGACGGCGACGAGATCGTCTACGTGGCGCAGGTCCCCTCCCGGCACGCGGTCCGTATGTTCACCGAGGTCGGCCGCCGCGTCCTGCCGCACTCCACCGGCGTCGGCAAGGCCCTGCTGGCCGACCACCCGCCGGAGGAGGTCCGCGCGCTCCTCGGCCGTACGGGGATGCCCGCCGCGACCGAGAAGACGATCACCGACCCGGACCGCTTCCTGGAGGCGCTCGCCGACGTCCGCCGGCTCGGCTACGCGATCGACGACAACGAGCAGGAGATCGGCGTCCGCTGTCTCGCGGTGCCGGTGCCCAACTCCCCCACCTCGGCGGCGATCTCCATCTCCGGCCCGACCGGCCGGGTGACGGACGCCGCCACGGAGACGATCGTGCCGGTGTTGCAGGACGTAGCGGCCCAACTGTCGGTGGCGCTGGCCAACCAGACGCCGGCCTAGGGGCCACGCCCCTAGGGGCCCGCCGCCGGTCACCGGCCGCGCGGCAGCTCCCCGAAGCGGTCGATGCCCGCGCGTACATCGCTCAGCGCGGGCGACAGGGCGCTCACCGAGCCGACCGCCCCGGCGATCAGCAGCAGTGAACGGCGCAGCCGGGGCACCTCCGGAAGTCCGTGGCTCACCATCGCGTCCAGTGCGGCCAGCTCCTCATCGGCCGCCGCCCGGTCCGGCAACTCCCCAGGGAGCACTGCCAGTTGGCGACGCAGCCGGGCCACCGCGCCGCGCAGCTCCTGGACGCGTGGGTCGCGCTCGCCCTCGCTCACTCGTCGATCCCTCGGCAGCTGTCCCACAACGACGGCGCCCTCCAAGGCCGTTCCCCCGTCCACATCGTGGGACAGTTAACGCCACTCTGCGCTGCGCGCGCCATACGGAGAGCGAAAAATCCGGATCAAGGGCGCGGTCCGGGCGCCGCCGGGCGGACCGCCCCGGCGTGCGCCCCGGCGCCGAAGGCCCCTCAGGATTCGCCGGCCGCCCGGCCCAGGATCCGGGCCAGCTCGCGCGGCTGGGAGAACATCGGCCAGTGGCCGGTGTCCAGCTCGACCAACTGCCAGCGCTCGCTCTTCAGCAGCTCGGCCACGTCGTCGCTCGGCTCGGCGCCGTCGAGCAGACACTTGACGTAGGTCGCCGGGAGCTCGCCGAGCGGGCGCGTCAGCACGGCCGGTTCGGTCAGCGTGGCGCCCGGGTGCGGTGTGGAGCCGGCCACGATCCGGGCGATCTGCTCGTCGGTGAGACCCTGGCCCGCGAAGTCGGCCGCGGCCAGGGGCGCCCAGCGCCCCCCGTTCCCGGCGACCGCCTCGGCCACCGCCCGACCACCCGGCCAACTGGACACGAACGACCCGCCGTCGGCCGGCACATTGGAGTCGACGAACACCACATGGGCCAGTCGGTCGCCGATCCGCCCGGCGGCCTGACCGACGGGGATGCCGGAGTAGCTGTGCCCGACCAGGACGACGTCACGCAGATCGAGCCGCTCGACCTCGTCGACGATGTCCTGCACATGGGTCTGCTGCCCGGCCGGGACGCCCTGCTTCTCCGCGAGACCGGACAGGGTCAGCGGGTGGGTGCCGTGCCCGGCCGCCCGTAGCTCCGGCACCACCTCGTCCCACGCCCGCGCTCCCAGCCATGCCCCCGCCACCAAGAGAAATTCAGCCATGGCGGAAACATAGCGCAGCGGTCGGACAGTGCCCTGCCCGACCGCTGTACCGCTGCGGCTCCGTGCCCCCGTGGGTCAGGAATCCTGCTTCGGCTGCACCGCGTTGCGCCACACCCGCACATCGACGGTCAGATAGCTGCTGGGGTCCGACTTCGGCGCAAAGCCCTTGAAGGTGATCAGCGCGAGATGACCGTAGTCGGTGGTCAGGCACATCTGAGCGCCCTTGGTGAGCTGCTTGGTCAGGATGCTCTCGGTGAACCGGGTCTCGTTCCGGCAGGTTTCGAGCGAGCCCTGCTCACCGGGGTTGAGCAGCACCAGCTTGCCGTTCTCGGTGAAGACCTGGTCGTCGGAGTAGCTGTTGTCCTGGTACGAGAAGTCCTTGTCCGTGTCGTTGTCCGAGTTCGTCGGCTTCATCGACTCGTCGGCCAGCGACAGGTGGTACTCGTCCGGCAGGTTGATGTCCTTGTAGTCGACGGGGGTCGGGTCCGCCACGGGGGCGGCCGGAGTGCCCGTCCCGTCGCCGCCGGGGGTCTCCGACGAGCTCGGGGTCGGCGACGCGGAGGCCTCGGTGTTCTTGGTCTTGTGGGTGGCCTGGTTGCTCTTCTTGCCGTCGTCCTTCATGAAGGCGTAGACGACACCACCGCCCGCACCGGCGAAGGCCAGCAGGCCGACCACCACCAGTGCGGTGACGAGCCCCTTGCGCTTCTTCTTCGGCTTCGGCGGCTCCGGGGCCGGCGCCGCGGCGGCCGGGTAGGCGGCGGTGGGGCCGGTGGCCGCCGGGCCGGCGGCGGTCGGTGCGGCGTTCATCAAAGTGCCCTGCGCGGTGGCACCGACGGTCGGCGCATACGCCGCGGGGCCGAAGCCGGGCGGCGGCGTCTGCGGGTGGTTCAGCTCGGTCGGCACCGGAGGGGCGGTCGGCGCCGCGGCGGTCGGCGGCTGTACCGGCTGCACGGGCGGCTGCACGGGCGGCTGCACGGGCTGGGCCGGTGCGCCGGCGGTGGGTGCCTCCAGCGGGGGCGGCGGGGTCTGCACCGGCGCCGGGGCCGCCGCACGCGTGGTGATGTCGGCGGCGACGGCGGTGGGCAGCCACTCCTCGGGGCGGCGCAGCTGCGTCTGGCCGGAGGCCGCGCCGCACAGCCCGATCACCTCCGCGACCGACGGCCGCTCGGCGGCGTCCTTGGCCAGGCAGCGGGTGACCAACTCCCGGAGTTCCTCGGGGAGTTCGGACAGGTCCGGCTCTTCGTGGACGATGCGGTAGAGCACCCCGTGCGAGGTGCCCTCACCGAACGCCGGGGTGCCGATGGCCGCGTACGCCGCGACCTGGCCGAGTGCGAAGACGTCGGTGGCGGGGGTGATGGTGCTGCCCGCCGCCTGTTCGGGCGCCATGAAGGTGGGGGTGCCCACGGTGACGCCGCTGCTGGTGAGGGACGTGGCGTCGGCGGCGCGGGCGATACCGAAGTCGATGACCCGCGGGCCGTCGGCGGCCAGCAGGACGTTGGACGGCTTCAGGTCGCGGTGCACGATGCCCGCACCGTGGATGACCTGGAGCGCCTCGGCGATGCCGGCGACCATCAGCAGCACGGTCGGGACCGGGAGGCGTCCGTGCTCGGCGACCGCCGCCGCGAGCGAGGGGCCGGGCACATAGGCGGTGGCGAGCCAGGGGCTGGGGCCGTCGGCATCGCTGTCGATGACCGGCGCGGTGAACAGGCCCTGCACCCGCTGCGCGGACTGCACCTCCTGCTTGAAGCGGCGGCGGAACTCGTTGTCCTCGCTGAACTCCGGCCGGATCACCTTGATGGCCACCGGCCGCCCGCCGGGCGTGTAGGAGAGGTAGACCTTGCCCATGCCGCCGGAGCCGAGCTTCGCCGTGAGGCGATACCCCGCGATCGCCCGCGGGTCGTCACCTTCCAACGGCTGGAAGATGCCGGACGAGCCCACACTGTTCACCACTAACGGTCCCCCGACTCAAAAAAGGCGCCGCCGCCACACCGGCAGGCAGCCATGATGTCCGCAACGGAGCAGAACCTTATCCGGCCAGGCGCCGCACCGTGACATCGTCGGCGGGCGTACCCGGCGCCTTGTCCGAAGAGCCGGTTTCGCGCCCCGATTCGGCCTCTTCCCGGGCCGGTTGTGCGCCCCTGGCGCCCCGCCGGCACCTCGCGCGCGCGTTGCCCCGAACCGGCCTGAACATGCGTCAGCACGTGCGTTCCCGCCGCCACCCGTTGGCATGGGCGTATCCGGTCCGAGGCGTACACGAAGGCGGAATGGAGCATTCTTCCCTCTGAGGAAATATCCGGCATATCACTGGATCGGAGAATGCCATGGAGCCCACCACCGGCCCCGGCACCGGCCCGAACCGACGCGGCGCCAGCGTCGTGCAACTCATCTGCCGCGCGTACGGCCTCTCCGATCCGTCGGAGATCACCATGGAGCACATACACCGCTACGTCGCCGATCGCCGCCGGACGGAGGAGCGCAGCCACCAACTGCGCGAGCGCTTCCGGGCGCACATCCCCCGCCCGCGGGCGTCCGACGACGCGGCCTGACCCGACGGACCCACGGCGGAAGGCGCGGAGGGGCGCCGCGGCGCCCGGTGCCATGAGGTAAGCAGTCCCCATGGCACCGACACCAACGACGCCCTCCGCACCCGCACATGGACCGTCGACACCACCACCACCCGAGGGGAGGGTGGCCGGCCTGCTGCTCGCCGCGGGCGGCGGGCGGCGCCTGGGGGGACGGCCCAAGGCACTGCTCGACCACCGGGGACGCCCGCTGGTCGAGCACGCCGCACGGGCCCTGAGGGACGGCGGCTGCGACCCGGTGCACATCGTGCTGGGCGCAGCCGCCGATTCCGTACGCGCCCGCGCGGACCTCGCGGCGTACGAGGTCTCGGAGAACCCGGACTGGGCGCAGGGCATGGGCAGTTCACTCCGGGCGGGCCTGACCGGGCTGGCCGGTTCGGGGGCGGGCGCGGTGGTGGTGTCCCTGGTCGACCAGCCGGGCATCGGCGCCGCCGCGGTGGCCCGACTGATCGCCGCGTACCGGGACGGCGCAGACCTGGCGGCGGCCGCCTACGAGGGACGGCGCGGCCACCCCGTGCTCTTCGGCGCCGACCGCTGGGCGGACATCGCGTCGACCGCGGAGGGCGACCGCGGCGCCCGCTCCTACCTCCAGCAGCACGCCGCCGCCGTCACGCTCGTCGAGTGCTCCGACATCGCCGAGCCGTACGACATCGACACGCCGGAGGACCTGTCCCGCCTGGAGTGAGGCGAGGGCGGCGACGGAAACCCGCGCCCGACCCGGCGGGGTGATGGAGAGTGACCGCGATGGCACCGAGAGCCATTCGATCACCACTTGTGTCGACCCGGAGAATCTCGACATCAACAAACCATTGAAGTTCCGCGATAAGGAAACTAGTCTCCACTGGTCAGAAGCGCCCTGAACCCAGACGGCGCCCGCGACCGTACCCCGGAGACCGCGGCACCCCGTGCCGCCCGGTGTCCCGGCGGCCGCCAGGCACCGCCGCTGAATGGAGTGACAGCTCATGTCCGCACCAGCGCCGTCCCCGCTGGCCATCGTCGAAGCCGATCCCGCCCACACCCCCGAACGGCAGGGCGAGGTCCTCACCGACGCCGCGCTCGCCTTCGTCGCCGAGCTGCACCGCCGGTTCGCCCCGCGCCGCGACGAACTGCTCGCCCGCCGGGCCGAGCGCCGGGCCGAGATCGCCCGGACCAGCTCGCTGGACTTCCTTCCGGAGACCGCGGCGATCCGCGCCGACGACAGCTGGCGGGTCGCCGAGGCCCCGGCCGCGCTCACCGACCGCCGGGTGGAGATCACCGGCCCCACCGACCGCAAGATGACCATCAACGCGCTCAACTCGGGCGCCAAGGTCTGGCTCGCCGACTTCGAGGACGCGTCCGCCCCGACCTGGGAGAACGTCGTCACCGGCCAGCTCAACCTGATCGACGCCTACGAGCGCCGCATCGACTTCACCGACCCGGCCTCCGGCAAGTCGTACGCCCTCAAGCCCGCCGAGGAGCTCGCGACCGTCGTGATGCGGCCGCGCGGCTGGCACCTGGAGGAGCGTCACCTACAGTTCGAGGGCCGCCCGGTCCCCGGCGCCCTGGTCGACTTCGGCCTGTACTTCTTCCACAACGCCAAGCGGCTGCTCGCCCTCGGCAAGGGCCCGTACTTCTACCTCCCGAAGACCGAGTCGCACCTGGAGGCGCGCCTCTGGAACGACATCTTCGTCTTCGCCCAGAGCTACGTGGGCATCCCCCAGGGCACCATCCGCGCCACGGTCCTGATCGAGACCATCACGGCCGCGTACGAGATGGAGGAGATCCTCTACGAGCTCCGCGACCACGCCTCCGGCCTCAACGCCGGCCGCTGGGACTACCTCTTCTCCATCGTCAAGAACTTCCGAGACGGCGGCGCCAAGTTCGTCCTCCCGGACCGCAACGCGGTCACCATGACGGCCCCGTTCATGCGCGCCTACACCGAGCTCCTCGTCCGCACCTGCCACAAGCGCGGTGCGCACGCCATCGGCGGCATGGCGGCCTTCATCCCCAACCGCCGCGACCCCGAGGCCAACGAGAAGGCCCTGACCAAGGTCAAGAACGACAAGGACCGCGAGGCCGGCGACGGCTTCGACGGCTCCTGGGTCGCCCACCCCGACCTGGTGCCCGTCGCCCGCGCGTCCTTCGACGCCGTCCTCGGCGACAAGCCGCACCAGAAGGACCGCCTCCGCGAGGACGTCTCCGTCCGCGCCGCCGACCTCATCGCCATCGACTCGCTGGACGCCAAGCCCACCTACCAGGGCCTGGTCGACGCGGTCCGGGTCGGCACCCGCTACATCGAGGCCTGGCTGCGCGGCCTCGGCGCCGTCGCCATCTTCGGCCTCATGGAGGACGCCGCCACCGCCGAGATCTCCCGCTCCCAGATCTGGCAGTGGGTCGACGCCGGCGTCGTCTTCGAGAACGGCGAGAAGGCCACCGCCGACCTCGTCCGCACCGTCGCCGCCGAGGAACTGGCCGCCATCCGCACCGAGGTCGGCGACCAGGCCTTCACCTCCGGCAAGTGGCAGCAGGCCCACGACCTCCTCCTCCAGGTCTCCCTGGACGCGGACTACGCCGACTTCCTGACCCTGCCGGCTTACGAGCTGCTGGACTGACGCCGAGCCGGTCCACGACCCGAAGGGCTCGCCCCCACCGCTTCGTTGCGGTGCGGGCGGGCCCTTCGCCGTACCGTCAGACCGCCGCCCCGGTGCGGAAGGCGGCGGCGTGCTCGGCCGTGAAGGCGCCCGTACTATGTTTATAGTAGATGGGCACTACAGACATAGTGGCGCGGGGCGCAACGGGAAGGGCGTACGGAGTGGCGCGACGGCGGGAGCAGGTCCTCGACGCGGGGATCCGGGTCCTCGGGAGCGAGGGCGCACGGCGGCTCACGTATCAGGCCGTGGACGCCGCGGCAGGGGTTCCGTCCGGCACCACCTCCAACTACTTCCGCAACCGGGCGGCCCTGATCGACGGCATCGTGGACCACCTCCAGGTGCTGGAGCGCCGGGACTGGGAGACCTTCGCCGCCGAGGCCGCACCGGCCGACGCCGGTGAACTGGCCGAGGCCGTCACCCGGTTCCTGCGGTACGCGACCGGCCCGGAGCGGGCCAGGACCGCCGCCCGCTTCGCCCTCTTCCTGGAGTCCATGGCCCGTCCCGAACTCCGGCCGCCCCTCACCCGCGGCCGCGAGGCCGTCGTCGACTGGGGCACGCAGTGGCTACGGCACTTCGGCTCGCCGACGCCGCGGCGGCACTGCGAGATCCTTCTGGACTACCTGGACGGGGTCGCCTTCCACCAACTCGCCTTCCCTGCCGAGCACTTCGACCCCGGGCCGGGGATCCGTGAGCTGCTCGGAAGGCTGCTTGACTGAGCAACTCCGGGCGGAGCGGGCGGGGTTGGGCGCAGCCCCGTACCGACCCGGTGCGGTCGGGCGGGGCCACGGCACCTCGTTCCGACGGCTATGCGACGCCCTCCAAGTCTGGTAGGAAAGCTTCCTAACGATTGGGGAACCCCCCACGGCTCGCTCCGAACTGGAGGACGACTCCATGCGCACCCGATCGATGGGCACGGCCCTGCCCAGGACCGCCACCCGCGTCGCCCTTGGCCTCGCCCTGCTCGCCGTCCCGGCCACCGCGGTCGCCGCCACGGCGACGTCGGCGGACCACCGCCGCCCGGCGACCGCCCACGCCGCTTCGCACGCCGCACGCGCCGCCACCGGCCTCGACGACCCGGCGAAGAAGGAGATCGCCATGCAACTGGTCTCCAGCGCGGAGAACTCCTCGCTGGACTGGAAGGCCCAGTACAAGTACATCGAGGACATCGGCGACGGCCGGGGCTACACCGGCGGCATCATCGGCTTCTGCTCCGGTACGCACGACATGCTCGAACTCGTCGAGCTCTACACCCGGCGCAAGCCCGACAACGTCCTGGCCGAGTACCTCCCCGCGCTCCGCGCGGTCGACGGCAGTGACTCGCACGAGGGCCTGGACCCCGGCTACACCAAGGCCTGGCGGAAGGCCGCCCAGGACCCCGCGTTCCAGCAGGCCCAGAACGACGAGCGGGACCGGGTGTACTTCGACCCCGCGGTCAAGCAGGGCAAGGCCGACGGCATCGGTGTGCTGGGCCAGTTCGCGTACTACGACGCGATCGTGATGCACGGCGACGGCGACGACAGGACCAGCTTCTCCAACATCCGCAGGCGGGCGCTGGCCAAGGCGAAGCCGCCGGCCCAGGGCGGCGACGAGAAGGCCTACCTCGACGCCTTCCTCGACGCCCGGGTCTGGGCGATGAAGCAGGAGGAGGCGCACAGCGACACCAGCCGGGTCGACACCGCGCAGCGGGTGTTCCTGAAGAAGGGCAACCTCGACCTGCACACCCCGCTGGACTGGAAGGTGTACGGCGAGCGCTTCCACATCGACTGACCGGCACCGGCCGCCACGGCGGTCCCCGAAAGCCCAACGGCCCGTGGGAGAAGCGCAGATGACGCTCCCCTACGGGCCGTTGCCGGTTTCCGGTGCGGTGTCAGTGTGCGGGCAGCGACGCCGCGTCGCCGGAGTCGTCCACCACGCCCCGGTTGGGCTGTTGCGGTATGTGCGGGTCGTCGGCGCGGGCGTTGCCGGCCTCGGCCCCGGACTCCTCCCCGGTCTCCGCCGCTCTGCCGAAGTGGTTGAAGGCGAGGTTGAGGAGGATGGCGACCAGACAGCCGGTGCTGATACCGGAGTCGAGGACGACCAGCAGGTCCTTGGGGAGGCTGTGGTAGAAGTCCGGCGCGGCGATCGGGATCAGGCCGATGCCGACGGCGGCGGCCACGATCAGGGCGTTGTCGCCCTTCTCCATCGCGGCGGACGCCAGCGTCTGGATGCCGCTGGCCGCCACCGAGCCGAAGAGCACGATGCCGGCGCCGCCCAGGACCGGCAGCGGGACCAGCGAGATGACGGACGCGGCCACCGGGCTCAGGCCCAGTACCAGCAGGATCAGGCCGCTGGTCGCCACCACGAAGCGGCTGCGCACCTTGGTCATCGCGACCAGGCCGATGTTCTGGGCGAAGGCGCTGTTGGCGAAGCCGTTGAAGAGCGGGCTGAGGGCCGTGCCGAGGGTGTCGGCGCGCAGACCGCCCTCGATGGTGCGCTGGTCCGCCGGCCGGTCGACGATCTTGCCCAGCGCCAGCATGTCGGCCGTCGACTCGGTCATGCAGACCAGCATCACGATGCACATCGAGATGATCGCGGCGACGTCGAACTGCGGGACGCCGAAGTGGAAGGGCGTCGGAAAGCCGATCAGATCGGCGTTGGTGAGGGCGGAGAAGTTCGTGATGCCCACGGGGACGGCGATCAGGGTGCCGGCGATCAGGCCGAGCAGGATCGCGATCTGCTGGAGGAAGCCGCGCAGCACCCGACGCAGTACGAGCACGATGAGGAAGGTCAGCGCGGCCATGCCGATGTTCGTGAGGGAACCGTAGTCGGGGGCCCGGGAGTTGCCTCCCTGGGACCAGTTGAACGCGACAGGGAGGAGCGAGACACCGATCAGGGTGATGACGGTGCCGGTGACCACCGGCGGGAAGAAGCGGACGAGCTTGGAGAAGTAGGGGGCGAGCAGGAAGCCGAGCACACCGGCGACGATCACCGCACCGAAGATGACCGGCAGTGCGTGGTGGGGGCTCTCGGCCTTGCCGATGGCGACCATCGGCGTGACACCGGCGAACGACACGCCGTTGACGAAGGGGAGCTTGGCGCCGACCTTCCAGAATCCGAGGGTCTGGAGGAGGGTCGCGATGCCTGCCGTGAAGAGGCTGGCACCCATCAGGAAGGCCGTCTCGGTGGCGCTCAGCCCGCAGGCCGGACCCACGATCATCGGCGGGGCCACCACGCCCGCGTACATCGCGGCCACGTGCTGGAGGCCGCTGGTGAACATCTTGAAGGGCGGGAGGGTCTCGTCGACCGGATGCTTCCGGTCCCCCTCCGACTTCTGCCCGGTAATTGCGGCCACTGCGGGCCTCCTGTCGATTTCTGCGTCGCCGGCGGCCGGCGATGCGAGGCTGTCACGGAGGGCTTGCCATGTGGTGCGTGGTGCGAGAAGTCGCCTGGTGAGCGGTTCGGTGTGGAGCCGCGCTTGTGGCGCGTGACGGACGGGCGGTGTCGGCGGGGCCGACCGGCCCGGAGGTGCGGGAGATCCCGCGCCCCCGGGGTCCGGCGCTCGTGGATCCCACTCGGATCCACAAGGTCGGCCGGGAGCCGTCCCTCCCGGCCGAGTCTGGTGGTGCGTCGGCCGTGCGGGCCGCCGTGGGGGTCAGCCCTCGGCGGTGATCCGGGCCAGACGCTGTGCCTCCGACCGCGTGCTGCGGGCGATGGCGTCCTCGTCGACGTGCAGCAGACGGCCGTTCTCGACGACCGGTTCGCCGTTGACGAGGGAGAGCGTGACCGGTGCCGCGGCCCCGAAGACGAGGGCGGTCACCGGGTCGGCGATGGAGGCGTGGGCGAGCGTGTCCAGCTTCCAGAGCACCAGGTCGGCGAGCTTGCCGGGCTCCAGGGAGCCGATGTTGTCGGCCCGGCCGAGGACCTGCGCACCGCCGTAGGTGCCCAGGCGCAGCGCCTGGCGGGCGTTGAGCGCGGCCTCGCGGTGCGCGCCGAGGCGGTTGATGAGCAGGGCGTTGCGCAGCTCGGTGTGGAGTTCGCCGGACTCGTTGGAGGCGGTGCCGTCGACGCCGAGGCCGACCGGGACACCGGCGGCGAGCATGTCGGGGACCCGGGCGATGCCGGCGGCCAACCGCGCGTTGGAGGACGGGCAGTGCGCGACACCGGTCTTCGTACGGGCGAAGGCGGCGATGTCGGAGTCGTTCATGTGGACGCAGTGCGCCATCCACACGTCCTCGCCGAGCCAGCCGGTGGACTCGAAGTAGTCGGTCGGGCCCATGCCGAAGAGCTCGTGGCAGAACTGCTCCTCCTCGACCGTCTCCGAGCCGTGCGTGTGCATCCGCACGCCCAGCCGGCGGGCGAGCTCGGCGCCCTGCTTGAGCAGCTCGGTGGAGATGGAGAACGGGGAGCAGGGGGCGACGGCGACCTGGGTCATGGCGTCGAAGGAGGCGTCGTGGTGCTTCTTGACGGTCTCCTCGGTGGCGGCGAGGGCGCCTTCGAGGGTCTCCACGGCGAAGTCCGGCGGCAGACCGCCGTCCTTCTGGCTGCGGTCCATGGAGCCGCGGGCCAGGGTGAAGCGGACGCCCATCTCGGCGGCGGCCCGGATGACGGCGCCGGAGAGGTCGCCGGAGCCCTGCGGGTAGACGTAGTGGTGGTCCATGGCGGTGGTGACGCCCCCGCGGGCCATCATCGCCAGCGAGCCCTGCGCGGCCGCGTACACCATCGGCTCGTCGATCCGGGACCAGGTCGGGTAGAGCGCGACGAGCCAGTTGAAGAGGTTGTGGTCGGTGGCCAGACCACGGGTGATCCACTGGTAGAAGTGGTGGTGGGTGTTGACCAGGCCCGGGGTGACGAGGTGGCCGGTGGCATCGATGCGACGGACCACGTTCTCAAGGCCCTCGGGGGCCTTGCCCGCGCCGATCGACTCGATCTTGTTGCCGGCGACGACGATGTGCCCGCTGGCGTACTCGGTGTCGTCGGCGTCGACGGTCGCGATCGCGCAGTTCTCGATGACGATGCGCTGGGCTGCCGATGGTGCCATCGTGCTTCCTCTTCTCTGTGGTGGCGACGGGGGTCCCCCGCGGACCGGGTGTGCGTCGGAGTCCTCGGGGGAGGGCACGGCAGGACCCTAGGAAGATTTGAGTGCCGGAACCGTGGCCGGTCTCCGGGTGCCGAGATGGTGGAAGAACAGGTTCAGCAGGACCGCGACGAGCGCGCCGGCGCTGATGCCGGAGCCGAGCACGGTCTGCGCCCAGGCCGGGAAGGCCTCGTAGAAGGTGGGCGCCGCGAGCGGGATGATGCCTGCGCCGAGCGACACGGCCACCAGGATGATGTTGGAGCTGTCGTCGAGACCGGCCTCGGAGAGCGTACGGATACCGCTGACCGCGATCGACCCGAACAGGACGATACCCGCACCACCGAGCACCGGCATCGGCACCAGGGAGACCACGGCGCCCAGCACGGGGAAGGCGCCGAGGACCAGGAGCGTGCCGCCGGCGAGCGCGACGACGTACCGGCTGCGCACGCGGGTCAGCGAGACCACTCCGACGTTCTGCGCGAAGGCGCTGGTCGGGAAGCCGCCGAAGATCGGGCCGAGCAGCGTGGCGATGCCGTCGGTGCGCAGTCCGCGGGTGATGGTGGCGCCGGTGGTCGGCCGGTCGCAGATCTCACCGAGGGCCAGCATGCCGGCCGACGACTCCGTCATCAGCACCAGCATCACGATGCACAGCGAGAGGATCGCGGCGGGCTGGAATTCGGGGGCGCCGAAGGAGAACGGGGTGGGCAGCGCGGCGATCGGGGCCGAGCGCAGTCCGTCGAAGCTCGCCATCCCGAACGGGATCGCGGCGAGGGTGCCGACGACCAGGCCGATCAGCAGCGCGATCTGCTTGGCGAAGCCCTGGGTGAAGCGCTGGATGAGCAGGATCACCACAAGGGTGAAGGCGGCGAGCGCCAGGTTCTCCATGGAGCCGAAGTCGGCGGCGTGCTTGTCGCCGCCCTGGGCCCAGCCGACCGGCACGGGCATCAGCGTGACCCCGATGAGGGTGATGACGACTCCGGTGACCAGCGGCGGGAAGAAGCGGAGCAGTCTGCCGAAGAACGGTCCGACCGCCAGGCAGAACACCCCGGCGACCATCACCGCCCCGTAGATCGCGGGGAGTTGGTGCCCCTTGGCGGTGGTCTCGGCGATGGCCAGCATCGGCGTGATGCCGGCGGAGCTGGCCGCGTTGACGAACGGGAGCCGGTTGCCGGCGAGGTTGCGGACGCCGAGCGTCTGCAACAGCGTGGCGAGCCCGGCGATGAGCAGGCTCGCGGCGATCAGCCGGGTCCGGCCCGCGGTGTCCAGGCCGACGGCCTGGCCGACGATGAGCGGAGGGGTGACGACGCCGGCGTACATCGCGGCGATGTGCTGGAGGGCGGCCGGGACGAGCCGCTTGACGGCCGGCTTCTCGTCCACCGGGTGGACCGGGGACGGGGGGTGGTGCGGGACGTGCGATGGCAGGGCCATGGGTCGTTCCCCTCGGGTTCCGCGTTCCCTCCCCGCCCCGCTGCGGGGTGGGGAGGGGGCGCGAGGCACGGCGTTGCGTCGGAGCCGCTTTTAGAGGTTGGTCAGATCCACCGGGATCTGGGGCTCGACACCGTCGCGCAGAACAGTGGCTTCGATCAGGCCGTACGGGCGGTCCGCCGCGTAGTAGACCTCGTTGTCGTTCTTCAGCCCGAACGGCTCCAGGTCCACCAGGAAGTGGTGCTTGTTCGGGAGCGAGAACCGCACCTCGTCGATCTCGGAGCGGTTGTTGATGATCCGCGAACCCATCTGGTACAGGGTCTGCTGGAGCGAGAGGCTGTAGGTCTCGGCGAAGGCGTGCAGCATGTGCTTCTTCACCTGCTCGTACGAACGCTCCCAGTTGGGCATCCGCTGCTCGTCGTCGGTCCAGTTGAACCGCCAGCGGGCGGACACCTGCGTGGCGAGGATGCGGTCGTAGGCCTCCTTCAGCGTCGTGTACTTGTCCTTGATGTAGCCCCAGAACTCCGAGTTGGTGGAGTTCATCACCACCAGGTCCTTCAGACCGGAGATGACCTGCCACTGCTCACCGTCGTAGGTGATCTCGGTGAGGCGGGTCTCCTGGCCCTTGCGGACGAAGGAGTGCTTGACCTCGTCGGAGCCGATGAAGCGGGAGTTGGCGTCGGAGGTCTCGATCCGCTCCCAGGCGTACTCCTCGATACGGATCCGGGCCCGCTTGATGGGCTCCTGGCTGGTCACGAAGTGGCGGGCCAGGTGGATGCCGAACTGCTCGGCCGACTCGATCCCGTACTCCTTGGCGAAGGCGTACACGGTGTTCTTGGTCGTGTCGGTGGGCAGGCAGTTGGCGTTGGAGCCGGAGAGGTGGACCTCCTCCAGGTCGCCGGAGAGCGCTACGGAGACGTTGAGGTCCTTGATGTGGTGCGTGTCGCCGTCACGGGTGATCTTGACGACGCGGTTCTCCGCTTTGCCGTACTGGTTCTGGCCGAGAATCACCGGGCGGGCCGGGCGGGAATGGGCAGTCATGTCGGTGCTAGCTCCCTCGGTATACGGAGTAGCCGAACGGGTTGAGCAGCAGCGGTACGTGGTAGTGCTCGCCCGGCTTGACGGCAAAGGTGATTGCCACCTCCGGGAAGAAGGCTCCGCTGTCCCGTAGCGCGGGGGCGTCCTGCTGTTCCTCGGCTTGCTGGTTGACGCTGTGCTGGGTCTTCAAGAAGTACGCCTCGGTCGCGAAGTCGATGCGTACGTGAGTGGTGCCATCCGGCAGGGCCGGCAGGTCCTTGCAGCGCCCGTCCGCGTCGGTCTTGGACGCGCCGTGGGCGGTCCAGGCCCCGTCGCTGCCGGAGCGCACCGAGAGCGAGAGGGCGACGCCCTCCGCGGGGCGGCCCACGCTGGTGTCCAGGATGTGCGTGGACACCGACGTCCGTGCGGCCGACTCGCTGCTCATGCTGCGTCTCCTTCTGCGTTCTCCGCGATACGGGTCAGGCGAATGCGATTGATCTTGCCGAGTTCCACACGAACGATCTCTCGTTCGTGTTCCGGCGTGTTGTCGATCCGGTTACGGACCGCGTCGCGCATCTGCTCTCCGGTGCGCCCGGAAGCGCAGATCAGGAAGACGTGGCCGAACTTCTCCTGGTAGGCCAGGTTCAGTTCGAGCATCTCCGCCTTGAGCTCGTCGGAGGCGCCGGCCATCCCGCTCTGCTCGCGGTTCGAGGTCGGGTCGCCCGGCTTCGGCCGGCCGATGGGCGGGTGCCCGGCCATCGCCTCGGCCAGATCCTCCGCGGTCAGCTCCGCCATGGCGGCGTCGCTCGCGGCGAACAGGTCGTCGGTGGTGGCGAAGGGGCGCCGGGCGAGGATCTTGTTCCCCCATGCCCGGCTGGCACACACCTCGTGCAGGACGGACCGCGCCGTACTGTCGTCGCAGGTGTTGAACCGGGCGAGCCCCGGGGACGTACTCGAAGACACGGGAAGCCTCCGTGGCCTGGTGCTGGACAGCTCTGCTTGGCTGGAAACAGCTAAGACCTCCGGCAACATCCCGTCAACACTTTGTTGAAAACTCGGCAACGCAAAAGCCGCCGTCCGGGGATTTCGGGCGGCGGCTTCGACGGTCTGCGCGGGACTGCCCCGCCGCTTCGCCTCAGTCGGCGCCCTTCGCGGCGTTCTCCCGGTTCAGGTAGTTGTAGACGGTGAAGCGGCTGACGCCAAGGGCGCCCGCGACCGTCTCGACGCCGTGCCGGACGGAGAAGGCGCCACGGGCCTCCAGGATCCGCACCACGGACTGCTTGGTCTTGCGGTCCAGCTCCGCCAGCGGCATGCCGTGCCGGCGCTGGAGCTCGGCGAGGATGTGGTCGAGCGACTCCGACAGGTGCGGGAGCCGTACGGCCACCCGGTCCTGCCCCTCCCAGGCCAGCACCACGTCGTCACCCTGGGCCTGGTCGGGCGCGACCATCTCTCCGCCCATCGCGTCCACCAGCGGCTTGACCGCCTGGACGAACGGGTGGTCGGCGGGCTCGGTCACGTCGCGTCCCCCTCGCCCCGCTCGGCGTCCCCGATCACGTTGACCTGTAGCGAGACCCGGGTGGCACCCGCCTGGAGGGACTCGCGCAGCAGGGCGGACACCGCACCGAGGACCCGGTCGGCGTCGCCCTCGGCCGTATTGCCGAACGGTCCGACGTCGACGGCGTCCAGCTCGGCGCCGGTGACGATGTCCCGCGCCACCAGGGCATGCGCCGGCGCCTCGTCCAAGTCGAACGGCTCCGTCGTGAACTCAACTCTCAATCGCACGTCGCTCAACCTACGCGCGGTTCGGCCCGGCCACCAGAAATTGCTCCGAGGCCCCCTTGACAGCCTCCGAACCTCCCAGGCAGTGTTCCATCACGCAGAAAAACAGTTCCACTATCCGGAAGGAGCGCCGGCCCTCATGGGTTTCACGGACATGCGCTTCAACGTCAATCTGTCGATCCTGTTCACCGAGCTTGCGTTGCTTGAGC
>NZ_JBEZIX010000064.1:0-47282 GCF_040651315.1 Streptomyces sp. NPDC048506 | reverse complement strand
GTCTTCGCCCGCACCGGCCAACGACTCCTCGCCCTCGCAGCAGGCATCTGGCACAACTGGACCACCGGAGCCAAGACCAAACGATCCCTCATCGCATCGGGCATGGGCGGGGACCTCGAAGTCCTCCCAGACGGTGGGGGCTGCTGTTCGCACGGTGTCGGCTCCTGGTGCTCGATGGCTCCCGATACCGGGCACTCTCCGTCGAACTAAGGGTTTGGTGGTGCCGTGGATCCGCTATAGGATCCGCGGCTGCCCTCCTGGATACTGATCGCCATGCGCATTGACTTTGATCCCGCTGACATGTCCCGCAACGAGTTCTACAAGCTCCTGACCGCGGTGGTTGTGCCGCGGCCCATCGCATGGATCTCGACGATCAGCCCTGATTGTGCTTCTACGAACCTAGCCCCGCACTCGTTCTTTTCGATCGCCAGCGTGGCGCCGCCCGTGGTGCAGTTCAGCTCCGTCACGCGCAAGGACACTCTGCGCAACGTCGAGGCGACCGGGCAGTTTGTGGTGAATTTTGCGTCGGAGGAGTGCTTTGAGCAGATCAATGACACGGGTACCGATTTTCCCCACGGGGTGAGCGAATTCGAGGCGGCCGGCATCGAGTCCGAGCCGAGCCTGCGGGTCAAGCCGCTGCGGGTGGCGGCCTCGTCGGTGGCCCTGGAGTGCGAGGTGCACACCACTGTCGGGATCGGGGATTCGACAGTCGTGTTCGGGCGAGTGGTGCATGCGGTGGTTTCGCAGGACGTGCTGGTGGACGGGCACCCCGAGATCTCCAAGCTGAAGCCGTTGGCGCGGCTGGGGAAGGACGAGTGGGCCACGATCGGGGACGTGCGGGAGATCTCGCGCATCCGTCACGCGGACTGGCAGGGGCCGGCCGGCGATCGGTAGGAGGGACTGCGATTGGTAGGAGGAGGGAAGTGGAAGGGGCGGGGCGAGGCGGGGAGGGCGGGGCCGAAAGGCGGAGGGGGCGGTTGCGGGGTCGGCCGACGCAGCGTTTCAAGTCGGTTTGGGTGTGGGCTACTTCCGGCTCACCGCGGCGTTCGAGACTCTGGTGCAGCGGTTGTTCTGTCCGTGAGGGATGGTGAGTGACCGGCTGCTCCGCTGAGGGCCGGATGACGGGAGTTGCCGTGACTGTGTTCGCTCCGGCGGTGGAGGAATCGCCCAGAGGCGTGGCTGGTGGGTCGGCTGGTGGAGCGGGGGATGGAGTGGGGGGTGAGCCGGCGGGTGGTGCGGCGGGGGCGGGTGCCTTGGCGTCGTGCTCGTCCTCCGGCTCGTCCTGCGGCGCGTCTTCCGGCTTGTCGTCCTCGCGGTCGGTGAGCGGGCCGCTCAGCCGACGGTTCACGTTCCGGGCGGTGGCCGCCGCGGCGGTGGCCGGGTCGGTGCTGTCGCTGACGCACGGGTCGGGGGCCGCGCACGCCGCGGAGAGTGGACCGGCGCTGCGGGTGATGACCTTCAATCTGCGGTACGCCTCGGACGCCCGACCGCACTCCTGGGCCGAGCGACGCCCCGTGATGCGGGCGCTGCTGCGCCGCGAGGCCCCGCAGCTGCTCGGGACCCAGGAGGGGTTGTACGGCCAGTTGCGCGATATCGCGGAGGATCTCGGGTCGCATTACGACTGGGTAGGGACGGGGCGGGGAGGCGGGAGCAAGGACGAGTTCGCGGCGATCTTCTACGATGTGCGGCGGCTCGCTCCGGTCGAGTACGACCATTTCTGGCTGTCTGACATGCCGTATCTGATCGGGTCGACCAGTTGGGGAAACACCGTCATCCGGATGGTGACGTGGGTGCGCTTCCGGGACCTGCGGACGGGGCACGAGTTCTATGCGCTCAATACGCACCTCGACCATGCGCATCAGTATGCGCGGGAGCGGTCGGCCGCTCTGATCACCGAACGACTGCACGGACTGGACCCTGCGCTGGCCCGGATCGTCACCGGTGACTTCAATGTCGCGGCGCACGGGAATCCCGTGTACGAGGCGATGCTCGATGGCGGAGCGCTCGTCGACAGCTGGGACGTGGCAGAGGAGCGCAGCGTGCAGTACGCCACCTTCCACGGGTACCGGCCGCTGGTGCGGGACGGTGATCGGATCGACTGGATCCTCACGTCGCCGGGGGTCCGTACGCGGCGCGCGAAGATCAATACGTACTCCGCGCACGGGCAGTTTCCGAGCGATCACCTTCCGGTACAGGCCCTGGTGGACTGGTGAGGGTGTACGAGGTGAGGTGAGAAGGAGGGGGAGGGGGAGGGGGAGGGAAGGAGAGGGAGGGGTCAGGAGTCGGCTCGGCGGTGGGGTGAGGAGCCGCGGATTTGCAGGCTGTCGAGGAGTTCCTGGGTCGCGGCGGCCACTGCTGCCACGGCGTGGTCGAAGACCTCCCGGTTGTGCGCGGCTGGAGCGCGGAATCCGGAGACCTTGCGGACGTACTGCAAGGCTGCGGCCCGGACCTCCTCGTCGGTGACGTCGGGGGTGGTGGGCGGGCGGAGCGTCTTGATGCTGCGGCACATGCGTCCAGTGTGCCTCGGGGCGGCCGTGGTGGTGGGAGATGCGCGGGGAAGGGTGTGATGGGGGAGCTGCCGGCCAGTGCGGGCCGGCGCCGGGCAGTGTCGGCGGGCATCGGGCAGTGCCCGGGCAGTGTCGGCGGGCATCGGGCAGTGACCGGGCAGTGTCGGTGGGCGTCGGGTAGTGCCCGGCCAGTGTCGGTGGGCCAGGCCTGCTCCCCAGGCAGAGTCGGCGCGCCGGGCCTGCTCCCCGGCCTAGCCAAGGGCTGTCCCGTTACCTGGGGCTGCGTGGGGCGGTTCGTTGGTAGATGGTCCCGCCGGGCGTGAACCAGCCCGCCTTCTTTCGGACGGCCGGGCTTGGATCCTGGGTGTGCGACGCTCGCAGGGCGGCAATGGCGCGGGCATCGGTGTGGGCGAACTTGCCGACGAGTTCGGCGGCCGTGCTCCGGACGTGCGGGTCGGGGTCGGAGGCCAGATGTTGCAGCGCGGGCTGGAGGACCCGGTCCGGACCCGGCGCACAGGTGTCGCCCTTGCACCGGTCGCAGGCCAGGGCGTGGAAGGCCGAGATCCTGACCCGGGCGTCGGGGTCGTCGGCCATGGCGATGAGGTCGTCCATGGAATCGGGGTCGACCAGGTGGTCGAGGAGGCGGCAGCAGCCTTCGCGGACTGCCGGATTCTTGTGGTGCAGGCCGATGCGGAGGGCGCCCACCGCGCCTTCGCCACGCCGCAGCAGTTCGTGGTAAGCCGCCACTGCGCGCTGCGGGTCGCTCAGACAGGAGACGAGGGCCTCGTTGGCGGTCCTGATGAATCCAAGCATGACCTCACACTTGAGCCGCACCAGGAAGTCCGGCAAAGGGATTTCGGATCCGCCGAGGGAAGCGCACTCGGACGGAACCCCAGTGCCGACCCGCGAATCATGCAAGTCGCCGAGCAGTCGAAGAACTACCGGTACGCCACCAACCCCAGGGCGTCATCGACGCCGATACCCGGCTGGTCGTCGCTGTCAGCCGGGCGGTGCCCGGCAACCGGAACGACGGCAGGGCGTGGGAGCTGTTCGGCCCGAAGGACGTGGTCGGCAGTGCCACGGTGAATGCCGACGGTCCGACGGTGGGTACCGTGGCACGGGTCTGGTCGTTCCGCACCGCTGCGGGCCTGTTCAGGCCGAACTTCCGGCCTGGAAAGAGGTGTACAACGCCGCCCGCCGCCAGGTCCGCGCCCGCGTTGAGCACGCCTTCGCGCGGATGAAGACCTGGAAGATCCTCCGCGACTGCCGCCCGAAGGGCGACGGTGTTCACCATGCCGTCCTCGGCATCGCCCGTCTGCACGACCTGTGCCTGGCCAGGTGATTGAACCAGCAGGTCGCACAGCACAGCACAGGTAGTTAACGGGGCAGCCCTCAGCCGTCGAGGCCGGTGACGCGCATCGTGATGTTGAGGCGGCCGGCGGACAGGCCGGTGGCCGGGTCGCCGGTGCCGGGGTGGACCTTGGGCACGCCGTGGTAGGCGAAGCGGGACGGGCCGCCGAAGACGAACAGGTCGCCGGAGGCGAGTTCGACGTCGGTGTACGGCTTGGTGCGGGTCTCGGTGTTGCCGAAGCGGAAGACGCAGGTGTCGCCGATGCTGAGGGATACCACGGGGGCGCTGGAGCGCTCTTCCTTGTCCTGGTGCATGCCGAGCTTCGCCTGGGCGTCGTAGAAGTTGATCAGTGCGGTGTCCGGTGTGTAGTCGTCGCCCGCGGCCGGGTCCTGATACGCGTCGACCAGAGCGCGGCGGCCCAACTCGACCATCCAGTGGGGGAACGCGGCGACCCGGGCGCCGTTCACGTCGTCGGCGGTGCGGGTGTATGCGTAGGGCTGCCAGTGCCAGCCGATGCACACCGTCTGGACCGACATCACCCCGCCGCGCGGGAGCTTGGTGTGCCGGATCGGGGCCGGCCTGCGCGCCCAGCCACGGCAGGCGGTGACCAGTGCGCGCTGCTGCTGCGGGGACAGCCAGCCGGGGACGTGGACGGCGCCCGGGGCGAGCTCCCTGCGGACGGCGCCTGCGTCGCTGCCGGGGGGCTGGTTGCCGGGGCCGGCATGGGGGCCGGGGGACCGGCCGGGTGCCATGCGGCCTGTGACGTCCTCGAAGCCGGGGAGTGGCGTGCTCATCTGCTCCTACCTGCTTCTTTGTCCAGTCGCGCTTCTTATGTGCGGTCGCACCTCTTCTTCGTGCGGTCGCAGTGCTTCCGTGAAGTCGCACAGCTTCCGTGTGGTCGCCCTCACCTCTTCTCCTCCAGCGTGCCATGCAGCGTGCCATGGGACGCGGTGCCCGCCGACGGGGCCGGGCTCGGGCGCCGGGTGATCCAGCTGCCGTTGATCGTCCAGGTGCCGCCGTCGGCCGTGGCGCCGCGCATGCCGTGCAGCGTGGTCGGGCCGGCCAGGGCCGGTAGTCGGGAGTCGCCGAGCGGAGCGAAGCCGTAGCTGCGGGACGGGTCCCAGCCGGTGCTGTGGCGCAGCCGGCGGCTCATCTGGACCCAGCCGAGCGGGGCGGCGGCCACCACCCAGGCGTCGGGCTCGTCGGCGGTGAAGCGGTGGGCGGCTCGCAGCCAGGAGGCGGCGACCTCCGGCCAGTCGATCATGGCGAGGACCGTACGACCGACGTCCTGCCAGGCCTCCGCGAAGGCCGCGGCGGCGGAGCGCGAGGCCGCGTCCCGGCTGTGGCCGATGACCACTGTGCCGATGCGGGTGCGGGGAATGGTCAACAGGTCGATCAGGGAGGCGAGTTCGGTGTCGGTGTGCGGGGCGGGGGCGGGCAGGGCGCCGTATGCGGACGCTTCGTCGTGGGGGAGGAGCGGGGAAGTCATGGGGCGTCCTCGGTCGTGCTCGCTGCTGGTGGTGCGGTCCCGGGCAGGGGCCTTGCAGGGATTCTGACGGCGCGAGGAGGTCTGGGGCTGGCGGATATCGGACGTGGTGGTGCCCGGCCGTGTGCCGGTCGCCGCGCAACCGGCGTCGGTCGGCACACGGCCGGGCGGGAACGGTGGGAGGCACCGGGGTAGGAATCCCTTCCCTTTAGGAATCCCCTCCCTTGAGGGAGGGGAGTGGAAGTCAACGCAGATCGATCCGGAACACCTTGTCCGAGCCCGGACCGCCGTCTCCGCTGTTGTCCGCGTTGGTCGTGGTCAGCCATAGGGACTTCGTTCCGGGGACGGACTCGACGGTGCGCAGGCGGCCGTAGTCGTTGGTGTAGTACGCCTTGGGGGTGCCCGTGTTCGTGCCGTCGACCGGGATGCGCCACAGGCGTTCGCCGCGCAGCGCGGCCATGTAGATCGCCCCGTCGGCGTAGGCGACCGCGCTGGGGGAGGCCTCCTCGACCGGCCACTGACGTTTGGGGTTGGTCATGCCGGCGGTGGCGCAGGAGCCCTCGCAGATCGGCCAGCCGTAGTTCTTGCCGGGCTCGATGAGGTTCAGCTCGTCGTACTTGCTGTTTCCCAACTCGCCTTCCCACAGGCGCCCTTGGGCGTCCCAGGTGAGGCCCTGCGGGTTGCGGTGGCCGTAGGAGTAGAGGAGTGAGCCGAACGGGTTGCCGGGTGCCGGTTCGCCGTCGGGGGTCATCCGCAGGATCTTGCCGTTGAGGGACGAGGTGTCCTGGGCCAGGTCGGGGGTTTGGGCGTCGCCCGTGGTGGCGTAGAGGTAGCCGTCGGGGCCGAATTTGATGCGGCCGCCGTTGTGGTACTTGTTCTTCTTGATGCCGTCGACCAGGACCTTGTAGGCGCTGAGCGTGCTGCCGTCGAACGTCATGCGGGCGATGCGGTTGCCTTCGGCGGCGGTGTGCATCACGTAGACGTAGTGGTCGGTCCGCCAGTGCGGTGAGACGGCGATGCTGAGCAGTCCGCCCTCGCCGCCCGTCGTGACGACGTGGGGGACCTTGCCGATCTGTTTCTTCGTGCCGTCCTGGGTGAGTGTGTAGACGGTGAACGAGTCGCGTTCGGTGAGCAGCGCGGAGCCGTCGGGAAGCCAGCTCAGGCCCCAAGGGATCGACCAGCCCGAGGAGATGGTCCTGGGGGCGCCGGGTTCGGAGGCGGGGCTGGTGGTGCGGGCGGCGGCGCCGGCTGTGGCGGTTGTGGCGAGGAGTCCGGCGGTGAGGGCGGAGGCGGCGAGGGCGCCGAGGGTGGTGTGGCGCGCGGATCTGCTGCGCATGCGCATGGGGGGTCCTCCGGTCAGGAAGGTGCGACGGGGCGTTCCCTCGGGGGGCGAGCATCAGCGGCGCCAGGCTGATAGGAAAGTTTCCTGTTTGTTCGGGCCTCCGGAAATTACTGCGCGGTGGGGTGGGGGTCAAGGGGAGGGGATTGGAGGTATCTCCCTTGTGGGGTGGGGGAGTTGGGGTGAGGGGTTCTTTGTGGGCGGGGGTTGGGGTGCCGGCATCCGTGGTGAGCAGGGGGGACGTGGGTGCCGGGGTTTCCGGAAGACTGTGTGACGTGTCCATAGGTCGGACCAATTTTTCGTTCTGCCCTTGACCGTGACCACGCGGCTGAGGATTCTGCAAAGCGACACAGGGCAACTCCACACGACGCGGTCAACGAGCCGTCAACGGCCGGCGCCCCCTGGTGCCGTTGGCGATCGGGCCGACATTCCGTTCCCTCCGCAGTGGTGAGCAAGGGCCGTGGTGCGGGTGTGCCTCGATGTTCCACGCCGTATCCGACGTTCCCTCCCCACCCCACACTCCCGTGCCCTTCACCTCGAAGAAAGGCTGGAATCGGCATGAATCCCCGTACGAATGCCGTCAACGAGCAGAGCAAGCAGAGCAAGCAGAGCAAGCAGAGCGCCCGGAGCGGCGGGGTGTCGGAGGGAACGGGCGCCCGCCGGCCCGCCGCCGCCCCGCCCGTGCAGCCCGCGGCCTGGCGGACGCCGGGCTACACGGTCGTCGAGACCGCACTCGAAGTCACCGCCTATGCGCTGAACGCCCGCTGACCGCGCCGCCGTGCTGCTACAGGTGCTCGGCACCGCGGCGGGTGGCGGAGTGCCCCAGTGGAACTGTGCGTGCTCCGGATGCGCCGGGGCACGCGCCCACCCCGACCGGCACCGCCGCCACGCCTCGCTCGCCGTACGAGCCGACGACGACCACTGGTACCTGATCAACGCCACCCCCGACATCGCCGACCAGATCGAGCGGACCCCCGCCCTGCACCCGGGCCCCGGCACGCGCCGCACCCCCGTGGCCGGAATCGTGCTCACCGATGCCGAACTCGACCACACGCTCGGCATCGCACGGCTCCGCGAGGCCGACCGGATCGAGGTGCTCGGCACCGGGCCGGTCCGTGCGGCGCTCTGCGAGCGGGCCCGCCTCGACGCGATCCTGACCCCGTACGCCGACCTGGTGTGGCGGGAGTTGGGCTGCGTCCCCGTACCGCTGAGCGACGGATCCGACGTCGAGGTCAGCGCCCTTCCGGTCTCCGCCAAACGGCCCCGGTACGCCGCCGGGACCCCTTCCGCCGGCCCGGGAAGCGCGGCCTCGCCCCGTGCCGCGGCCGAACCGTGGGTGGTCGCGCTCCGGCTGCACGACCGGCACACCGGAGGTACGGCGCTCTACGCCCCCGCGCTCGCCGCCTGGCCGGACGCGTTCCAGGAGGCGCTGGCCGACGCGGACGTCGTGCTGCTCGACGGCACCTTCTGGGACGACGAGGAACCGCGCCGCAGCGGCTTCGCCACCCGCACCGCGACCGGCATGGGGCACCTGCCGATCGACGGACCGGGCGGCACCGCCCGCCGGCTGGCCCCGCTCGCCGCCCGCTGCTTCTACACCCACCTCAACAACTCCAATCCGCTCGTCGACCCCACCGCGCCCCAGCACCAGGAGCTGGCGGCGCTGGGGCTCGCAGTGGCCGCGGAAGGCATGGAGATCGCCCTATGAGCACGCCGTTCGAGGAGCGCCTGCGGGCCGTGGCGCGCAATGAGTACCACGACCGTCACCCCTTCAACATCCGTATGCACAAAGGGGAGCTGACGACGGATGAGCTCCGGCGGTGGATCCGCAACCGGTTCCACTACCAGCGCCACATCCCGGTCAAGGACGCCCTGATCGTGGCGAAGCTGCGTACCCCGGAACTGCGCCGGATGTGGCTGCGGAGGATCCAGGACCACGACGGGCAGCAGGAGGGGGAAGGTGGCATCGAGCGCTGGCTGCGGCTGGGTGAGGCGGCCGGACTGGAGCGGTCGCTGCTGAGGGACGAGACCGGTGTGCTGCCCGGCGTACGGCTCGCCGTCGACGGCTACGTCAACTTCTGCCGGCTGCGCTCGCCGCTGGAGGCGGTCGCGGCCTCGCTCACCGAGCTGTCCGCCCCGGACATCATGCGCTCCCGGATCGACGCCTTCGAGAAGCACTACCCATGGATCGAGCGCGAGGGGCTCGGCTACTTCCGGGGCCGGCAGAGCCAGGGTCGGCGGGACGGCAAGGAGGCCCTGGCACTCGTGCTGGACTGGGCGCGGACGGCGGCCGAGCAGGAGCTGGCGGTCGACGCGCTGACGTTCAAGTGCCAGGTGCTCTGGTCGCTGCTGGACGCGGTCGAGCGCGGGGAGGGGCGGCCGTGACCGGCTGGCGGCCGGCGCTCGCGCCCGCCGTACAACTGCGCCACGACCGGGTGCGGGACACCGATCTGCTGCTTCTCCCCGAACGTGTGGTGGTGCTGGAGGGGAGCGCCGGCGCAGTCCTGCGGCTGTGCGACGGGGAGCGCGAGGTGTCGGACATCGTGTCCGTATTGGGCCGCTCGCATCCGGGTGCGCCGGTGGCGGTCGAGGTGCCGGAGTTCCTCGGTCGGATGCGGGCGGAGGGGTGGCTGCGATGAACGACGATCCTGCCCCGCGGCGGGCGCAGCCGGAGCCGCCCTGGGCCCTGCTCGCCGAGCTCACCCACGGCTGTCCGCTGCACTGTCCTTACTGCTCCAATCCGATCCAACTCTCCTCGAAATCAGCTGAGTTGACGACGGGTGAATGGCAGGACGTGCTGTGCCAGGCCGCCGAACTGGGCGTGGTGAGCGCGCACCTGTCCGGCGGTGAACCGCTGCTCCGCTCCGACCTGGACGCGATCGTGGCGGCCGCCGACGACGTCGGGATCCACACCCAGCTCGTCACCAGCGGCGTCGGCCTGAGCCGGGCGCGGCTCGGCCGGCTGGTCGACGCCGGACTGCGCAGTGTGCAGCTCTCCGTGCAGCACGCCGACGCGGTCGCCTCCGACCGGATCGCCGGGCGTCGCTCCTTCGCCGACAAGGAACGGGCCGCGGCCCTGGTCCGGGCCGCCGGCTTGCCGCTCGGCGTCAACGTCGTCCTGCACCGCCACAACCTCGACGCGCTGGACGCACTGATCGACCTGGCGGTGGCCTGGCGCGCGGACCGCATCGAACTCGCCAACACCCAGTTCTACGGCTGGGCGTTGCGCAACCGTGCCGAACTGCTGCCCTCCCGCGAGCAGCTCGACCGCGCGGAGCAGACCGTGCGGGGCAGGCGGGCGGAGCTCACCGGTACGCTCGACCTGGTCTGGGTGGTCCCCGACTACTTCGACGGCAACGCCAAGCCCTGTATGGGAGGTTGGGGTGCGGTCTCCCTGACCGTCGCCCCCGACGGAACGACCCTGCCCTGCCCGGCGGCCGCCTCGATCACCGGCCTCGACCCACCCAACGTCCGCGACCACCGACTGGCGTGGATCTGGAACCACTCACCCGCCTTCACCCGCTATCGGGGCACGACCTGGATGCGCGACCCCTGCCGCAGCTGTGACCTGCGGGAGAAGGACTTCGGCGGCTGTCGCTGCCAGGCCTTCGCGCTCATCGGCGACGCCGCCGCCACCGACCCGGCCTGCCGGCTGTCCCCGGACCACGCCCTTGTCCGTGACCTGGTCGACACCGGACCCGAGAGGGCCCCCGACGGGCTCGGCCGGCCACGCAGACCCGTCCGACGCCCCCCGGCGGCTCGGAGGGGAGCCACCGGAGGACGAACACCGCCGTCCTGATCGTGCCGTGGCCGCTCCTGAAGCGGACGGACGCCGCTGAAGAGCGCCGCGCGGCACACCGGCCGACTACGCCGCCTCCACGACCTCCGAGACCTCGTTGCGCACCGCCAACGACCATATCTCCAGCAGCGCCGCATACTCCGTCATGTCCTGCGCGGTCCATGCCAGGCCGCGCCGGGCGCGCACAAACCGCCGGATCGATTCGTTGGCGTCGGAGGCAGCGCAGGGCATGCCCGTATGGGCAGAAGGAGTTGGGGACATGGGAACCATGCTAGAGGCAGCCACTGACAATGCCTCCCCGCGAACGTCCGCAGCCGGACCGCCGCTGCGCGGTCCGGCCGTTGCTCCGATGCCTCCTCAACTCCCTGACCAGCGCGGACCATCGGTTGCCCGTTCTCGCCGAGGTGTCGGTATGTGTCCATCCCCACACGTTCCGCGTGCGCCCCGCCGCCCTCGGTGAGCATCCGGCCCCGATACGCCCCCGAGCCCGACTGTCGTCTCCTCCGACGCCTTCTCCGAGGTCTCCCTCGAGGTCTCCTCCCGGCCGCCGTTGTCAGTGGTGGCCTCTACGGTGGTTCGGTAACTATCCGAGCTGCTGGCGCTTCTCGGACCGCCCCGCTCCTGTGACAGCGCACGGGAGCGGGGCACAGTCCTGCCGTGCCGGCCACAGTGGCCGGGGGCAGGCGGCCGGCCATCCGCCGAGCGGCTCGGCGGGCCCCTTCTGGCGGGATACGGCCGGTCTCCCGCCCTCCTGAGGCGTGCCGTGCGTGGGTGGGCGACCATGGAAGTGCCGAGGTGCAGCGGCGCTCGTGCAGCGGCAGTGGGGGAGCGGCGCCGGGAGCACCTGCCGAGCCGTATCGGGAGGCCCCGATGGATTACCCGGAACACTATGAGCTGGTATTTCAGGCTCCCGCCGTGGAGGACGACGTGGTGATCGTCCACCGCACCGAGCGCTCGGGAGCGGGCGGGTATCCGGTCTACGAGGACGAGTCGGGGATCGTGCGGGCGGAGATCAGCGATCGGGGCGAGGTCCGCATGCTGGCGAGCGGCGGACACCAGGTGCTCCGCACGCCGCTGCTGGCGCGGCCGCTCACCCCGTGAGCCCCCTGCCGGAGCCGGGCAGTGCCCCCTCGCGCGGCGGAGCGGCTCGCCCGACGACGGTTACGTGCTGTTGAAGTGTGGTCGCCCTGCGCTGACGCCGTCGCGGGTGGCGTAGGTCGCGACGGCGCCGGTCGGGGTGGTGGCACGGAGACGGCGCGGGGACGGGTGGGGACGGGCGGGGCGAGGAACGGCGGGGCGCGGGCGGTGATGGCGCGGGCGGTGATGGCGCGCGGTCAGAGGCCGCGGAGGTGGCGCCGCCGGTGGGGAGGTCGGCGCACGTCAGGGGGCGTGGCACCGTCCTCGTCGGTGCTGTCCTCATCGGACGCGGCGGCCGTGCCGGGGCCACCCCGTTCGCCGGCCTCGGCACGGGGCCCGGACGGCGACTCCGGATCGGCTTCGGGCTCCGGCTCGGGAGCGGTGTGGTGTCCGGCGAGCACGGCCATGGCGCGTTCGAGCGTCTCCCCGGTGACCTGTATCCGGATCCTGGCCAGTCGTTCCAACTCGCTACGCGACACCACGTCAGCGTACCCGTCGCCGGTTCAAACCTCGGCACCGCCCAAAAGTACGTGGAAATCGGAGAGTTGGTGGGGGACTTCCGGCCTACTCGGGGTGGCCGAGAGCGCGACTGACGGCCGCCTCGGCGTGCAGCTGCGTGGTCGGGAAGACCGGCACCGGACTGTGCTCGGCTCCGATCAGCAACTCGATCTCGGTGCAGCCCAACACGACGCCCTCGGCCCCCGCGGCGACCAGGTCGTCGATGACGGCGGTGAAGGCCGCGCGGGACTCCTCGCGGACGATGCCGCGGCACAGCTCCTCGTAGATCACCTCATGGACCGTGCTCCGCCCGGCGGCATCCGGGACGAGCACGTCCAGGCCGTGGCTCTCCAGGCGGCCGCGGTAGAAGTCCTGCTCCATGGTGAAGGCGGTGCCGAGCAGGCCGATGCGGCGGAGGCCCTTCGCGCGGACGGCTTCCGCCGTGGTGTCGGCGAGGTGCAGCAGCGGGATGCCGACGGCGGCGGACACCTGGTCGGCGACCTTGTGCATGGTGTTGGTGCAGATCAACAGCATGTCCGCACCGGCCGCCTCCAGCGCCTTGGCCGCCTCGGCGAGCACCTCGGCCGCCTGCTCCCAGCGCCCTTCGACCTGGAGCCGCTCGATCTCGGCGAAGTCCACTGAGTAGAGCACGCACCGCGCCGAGTGCAGGCCGCCCAGGCGTTCCCGCGTCAGTTCGTTGAGCAGCCGGTAGTACTCCGCGGTGGACTCCCAGCTCATGCCGCCGAGCAGCCCGATCGTTTGCCTCATCGCGTCACTTTCGCACACCGGTGCCGCCGTCACCACGGGATATCGGTGTCTGGGCGGACTGCCCGCCGCCGGGCGTCGTCGTCGCGCGCACCCCGTCGTCCATACGGGGCCGACGTTCCAGGGCGCGACGTCCGTCCGGCGGTGGGTGCATTGGTATGGACATGGTCAAGTGACCGCCCGTAGGGTGGCGTTGGTCTAGACCGCATCCGATCTGTGGTCGCGGCAGTTCCTCCTGCCCGATCGCATGTCAACGAGTACGCCCGGTACGGCACTTCCCCCCCCACAGCGGTCCGCTCCGCCCTGCCCGCGGGAGCCCGGCCGCGCGAAGGAGTCACCGCAATGAGCTCTCGTCTTGCCGCGCTGCTGAGCGCCACCACCATGGCCGTGGGCCTCGCCCTCGTCGTGCCGGCACCGCCCGCGGCGGCCACGGCGGGCTGTGCGTCCTGTACGACTCCGTCCGGGGCCGGCACCCGGGCCGAGGGATTCGTCGTCAGCGAGGCGCAGTTCGACCAGATGTTCCCGAACCGGAATCCGTTCTACACCTACAGCGGGCTGACCGCGGCGCTCAGCGCCTACCCGGAGTTCGCGAACACCGGGAGCGACACCGTCAAGCGCCAGGAGGCCGCGGCCTTCCTGGCGAACGTGAGCCATGAGACCGGCGGTCTGGTCTACGTGGTGGAGCAGAACACCGGGAACTACCCCCACTACTGCGACGCCACCCAGCCGTACGGATGCCCGGCCGGTCAGGCCGCCTACTACGGACGCGGGCCGATCCAGCTCAGCTGGAACTTCAACTACAAGGCCGCGGGTGACGCCTTGGGGATCGACCTGCTGCACAACCCCTATCTGGTGGAGCAGGACGCCGCCGTCGCCTGGAAGACCGCGCTCTGGTACTGGAACACCCAGACCGGCCCGGGCACCATGACACCGCACCACGCCATGGTCACCGGAGCGGGCTTCGGCGAGACCATCCGCAGCATCAACGGCTCCCTGGAATGCAACGGCGGCAACCCCGACCAGGTGCAGAGCCGGATCAACAGCTACCAGAGCTTCGTGCAGTTCCTGGGTACCACGCCGGGGGACAACCTGAGCTGCTGATCCGGAAGGTGCGTCGGCCGGGCGGGGGCGACCCGCCGTCCGGCCGACGAGCCGTGCCCTACCAGCGCACCGGCAGCTGCTCCGTCCCCCGCATGAGCATGCCGGTGCGCCACACCAAGGCCTCGGGGGCGATGTCCAGAGCCAGGTCCGGGCAGCGCTCCAGCAGGGACGGGATGGCGATGCGCGCCTCAAGCCGGGCCAGCGGGGCGCCCAGGCAGAAGTGGATGCCGTGGCCGAAGGCGGCGTGACCGCGGGCGTCGCGGGTGATGTCGAAGTCGTCCGCGGAGGCGAACCGTTCGGGGTCCCGGGAGGCCGAGGCGAGGGCGATCAGTACGGGCTCGCCCGCCGGGATCAGCGTGCCGCCGAGCTCGACCGGCGCCGCGGCGAACCGCCAGGTGGCCGTCGACACCGGGCCGTCGTAGCGCAGCATCTCCTCCACGGCGTTGTCCAGGAGGCTCAAGTCGGCCCGTAGAGCCGCCAGTTGGGCCGGGTGTTGCAGCAGCGCGCGCACCCCGTTGGACAGCAGGCCGACCGTGGTCTCGTGCCCGGCGACCAACAGCAGGAACGCCGTGCCGATCAGCTCCTCACGGGAGAGCTGGTCGCCGTCCTCATCGCTGGTCCGGATCAACGCGCTGAGCAGGCCGTCGGTGGGCTGCGCGCGACTGGCCTCGATCAGGTCGGTGAGGTACTCCGCCATCTCCACCGTCGCCCGCTGTGCCGCCTCCTCGCTGGTCGGCGCGACCAGCTCGTTCGACCAGCCGCGGAAGGCCTGCCGGTCGATGGCCGGAACGCCGATCAGTTCGCAGATGACGGTCATCGGCAACGGGAAGGCGAGCGACTCCACCAGGTCGGCGCGCCGGTCGGGGGCGGCGAGCATCGCATCGAGCAGCTCGTCGGTGATCTGCTGCACCCGTGGCCGCAGCGCCTCCACCCTGCGGGGCGTGAACTCCTTCGCCACCAGCTTCCGCAGCCGGGTGTGCTCGGGCGGGTCCGCGTCCAGCATGTTGGTGAAGAGCGCCGTCTCATCGCTCCCGTCGCTCAGCGCAGCGGCGCTGCGCCAGTTCTTGCTGAGGCGGGGATCGGTGAGCGCGGCCCGCGTCGCATCATGGCCGACCACCAGCCAGGCCTCCGGTCCATGGGGGACGAGCACACGGTGCACCGGCCCCTGGGCTCGCAGCTTGGCGTAGTACTTGTAGGGGTCCGCGGTGAAATCCGCACCGTAGGCACTCAGATCGACAATCTCCCGCATGCGTTGCCCGCCCTCTCGCTTCCCGTCGACAGCCATCGCCCGGCTCCTCACAACACGCTACGTAGTGGACCTCGGCTCCGGCATCGGCCGAGCGGAGGAGCTGCACCGGGCCGTGTCCTCCGCCCGCAGTGCGCCGCTCCTCCTTCCGTCGTCGGAACTGCCCGCCGGCCGACGGGCCACTCCGGGGCCGGGGGCGGGGCGTCAGCAGCGTGCGTGGGCGGTGATGTCCGCGTCGAACTCGTCGATCATGGCCGGGGTGACGGTCGGCCGGCACTGCGCGATCGCGGCGAGGTAGTCCTCTGTGCTCGCCCCGAGCCGCCCGTGCAGGCCCGCGCCGACGCCGACCGCCTCCAGGTCCCGCTCGAACGAGGCCTGGGCCGCGACCCGGGCGGCATGTTCGATGTCGGCCGGCGTGAACAGCTCGCTCGCCGCGACCAGGGCCGCCACGTCCACGTCGGCCCGGCCGTCCGTGTAGCGGGACCAGATCGCCGAGCGGGCCGCCGGGTCCGGCGTACCGATCGGGATCAGGTAGTCGAACCGGCCCGGTCGCAGGAACGCCGGGTCCAGTGAGCGGATCGAATTGGTCGCGCACACCAGCAGCCGCTCGTCCCGCTCGCGGAAGCCCGGTATCAGCTTCAGCAGCTCGTTGGTCACCCCGTGCAGTCCGCCCGGCTGCGCCGGCTCGTTGCGGACCGGCGCGATCTCCTCCACCTCGTCGATGAAGACCAGCACCCGCTCCAGCTCCGCGATCCGTGCGAACGCGCTGCGCAGCGCCGCGGCGAGGTTCCCCTCGTCGGCCAGTCGGGACGGCAGCAGCTCGACGAACGGCCAGCCGAGCCGGGCGGCGACGGCCCGGGCGAAGGTGGTCTTCCCGGTCCCCGGCGGGCCGAACAGGGCGATCGCCCGCGGCGGCCGGACCCCGTGCCGGGCGGCCCGCTCCGGCTCCGCCAGCGGCAGCACGACCCGCCGCTCGATGAGGTCCTTCTCGGCGGCCATCCCGGCCACCTTGGCCCACAGGTCGGTAGGCAGGAACCGCCCGCCGAGGTCCTCCAGGAGAGTCGCCGAGGGCCCGTGGTGCGGCTCGACCTTCTCGAAGTAGGCCACGGCGGGCTGCCGCGTGTAGCCCGCGTTGAGCAGGCCCTCCCCGAGCAGGTCCTCCTCGGGCAGCACATACGCGATACGGCTCACCCGGGCCGCGATCAGCCGGCGCTCCAGCTCCACCAGCAGCGCACTGGCCAGCCCCCGCCCGCGCCAGGCCGACGAGATCGCGATCCGCATCACCCAGCCCCGCTCACCCGCCACGCACGCGAGCGCCGCCCCGATGGGCACGCCCTGGTGCACGGCCACCACGGCGGGCTGCCGGGAGGTCAGCGCACTGATGCACTCGGCCAGCGAGAAGACGGACTCCTGCCCCAGCTCGGCCGTGGAATCGATCAGGTGGACCACCTCGGCGAGATCGTTCTCGCGGTAGTCATGGATGAGCCAGTTCACCGGTACCGCCCCTCCTCGATGATGTTGGTGATGCGCTGGCAGCGAGGCTAGGGGCGGCGGGACGGCGGGTCCTGCTCCACTCTGCACAATCCGGCGGGCCGACCGCTACGGTCCGTATGTAGCCGGCGTCGGGGCAGGACCCGTCCCGGTCGGCAGGAATCCACTGGCTGGCGGCACCCGCACGGTGCCATGCTGAGCGGCGTGAACGGACCTCGGACCTACTTCAGCTTCGCCCCTGAGCTGCACTCTTTCGTCGCGGCACAGCACGGCACCGCCCGCACGCCGGTGGTGACCGACGGTTCATCGACCCTCGGCCATGTCGTGGAGTCGCTGGGTGTCCCGCTCACCGAGGTCGGCAGGCTCGTCGTGGACGGCCATGAGGTCGCCGTCTCCCACGTCCCCGCCGCCGGCGAGAGCATCGAGGTCCACGGCGTCGAACGACCGCAGCGGGTGCCCGGTGCGCCGCTGCGGTTCCTGCTCGACGTCCACCTCGGCACGCTGGCCCGCAGGCTCCGGCTGCTCGGCGTCGACGCCGCGTACACCAACGAGGACCCCGGCGACGCGGCGCTGGCCACGCTCTCCGCGCAGGAGCGACGCGTACTGCTCTCCCGGGACCGCGGACTGCTGCGCCGCCGGGAGATCTGGGCGGGCGCCTTCGTCTACAGCGACCGGCCCGACGACCAACTCCGGGACGTACTGGAGCGCTTCGCCCCCGCGCTCGCGCCCTGGACCCGCTGCACGGCGTGCAACGGCCGGCTGGCGGACGCCGACAAGGACTCGGTCCGGGAACAGCTCGAACACGGCACTCAGCGGACCTACGACGTCTTCGCCCAGTGCACCGCGTGCGGCCGGGTCTACTGGCGTGGCGCACACCACGCCCGGCTGGAGGCGATCGTCGAAAAGGCGCTCGGGTACGGCGCCGGCTGAACCACACGGCGTCCCGGCGCTCATGCCCCGTGGGCCGCGCCCCCGCCACCCGGCTCCGCCCGTCGGCCGAACGGATTCCCCGATCCGGGTGACGGGGCCGCCCACGGGGCGGCTGACGGGCCGCCGACGGAGCGCCGCGCCGGTCCGGCGGCCGCACGCGCCCCGACGCCACGCGCAGCTGCCTCCGAGGGGCCTCACCGACTCAACACGGCTTCATTGCTGTCCGGTTGACCGCACGCGCCGGGGTCTCCGCCGAATGCTGAGCCGCACGCGGCCGGTTGAGAGTGATTGGCGGCCGGCTCCCGTTCCGTCGGCGAAGACCGCGCTTCCGTAGGGGAGTTGGGCAGCGCATGGGGAGCGCGGCGGAGGGCGTGCCGCAGCGGCGGCAGTCGCCGGAGCGGCGCTGCAAACGGACCGCTGTGGCCGGCACGGTGCGGCCGGCACGGTGCGAGCGAGGGCGGAGGCACCATGCCTCGGGGCCGTACCCGGGCCCCTCCGGCGTGTCGCGGACGGCGCCGCGACACGCCCGGGATTCCGCATGCATCGACCCGCCGTGGACCGCCTCCGGAGCCCCTTAGCCCACTCATCGCGCGACACGCCGACGACGCGCGCCATCCAACGGGTGAATTCGATGCCTAGGGCCACTCGAAGAGCCCAGGGGGTACCTCGAATGCGACGTTCTCCGGTGGTGCGCGACCGCGATCCGGCTGACGGTGATCACGTCGCTACTGCGATCCGATGTGCCGACAAAGAGTCAGCCTTCGCAGTCGCGCCGAAAGGAACATGTCCCCATGCGCACTGCTCGCACCTTGTTCGCTTCGGCCGCAATCACAGCGGCCCTCGCAATCTCAGCACCTGCCGCTAACGCCATGATCATGGAGGACATCGCCTCGAACAGTGGTGCCTCCAACAGCGACCACGATCACGGCCGGGACGGTGGCCGGGACGGTGGCCGTGACAACGGCCGTGACAACGGCCGAGGCAACGGACGTGACAACGGGCGTGACAACGGCCGGGGCAACGGGCGTGACAACGGCCGGGGCAACGGGCGTGACAACGGCCGGGGCAACGGCCGGGACCGCTGCGGTGACTACGGCCGGGGCGGTGGCGGCTACGGCAACGGTGGCGGCTACGGCGGTCGCGACGGTGGCCGCGGTGGCCGCGACAATGGCGGCTACGGCGGTCGCGACGGTGGTCGTGACGGCGGCCGCGGTAACGGGCGTGACGGTGGCCGCGACAACGGCGGCTACGGTGGCCGCGATGGCGGTCGTGACGGCGGCCGCGGTAACGGTCGTGACGGTGGCCGCGGCTGGGGCGGTTGCCACCGGCCGAGCGGTGGCGTCCACACCGGTGGCGGCGCCATGGCCAAGGTAGTGGTCGGTGACTGGGACGACGGCGGCTACGGCGATGACCACGGCCGCGGCGGTGGCCGGGACCACGGCCGGGACCACGGCCGGGACCACGGGCGTGACCACGGGCGTGACCACGGCCGGGACCACGGTCGCGATGGTGGTCGTGACGGCGGTCGCTACGGCGGCGGCGGTGACGGTGGTCGCTACGGCGGTGGCGGTGACGGTGGTCGCTACGGCGGTGGCGGTGACGGTGGTCGCTACGGCGGTGGCGGCGACGGTGGTCGCTATGGCGGTGGCGACCACCGCCGGCCGCACGGTGGCATCCACACCGGTGGCGGTGGCATGGCGACCAACGGCGGTCTGGCGGCCGGCTCGGTGCTGATGCTCGGTGGTCTCGGCGCCGGTGCCTACATGCTGCGCCGTCGCAACGCCTCGGGCTCGGCGACGGCCTGACAAGGCTGCCCCGTACGGAGGCCGCTGTGCCGTTCGCGGCCACCGTTCCTCGTGGACGGTGGCCGCGGCGATGACGTACCGCAGCCACCACGCCTCGCCGCCGTCCCGTCGATGAAAGGCACCCGAACATGACCGCCCAGCAGTCGCCGCCCCAGCCGAACACGAACCCGTCCCGGACCGTCCCCGCGTCCCGTCCCGTCGGCCGCGGCCTGTTGTGGGCCGCGGGAGCGTTCCTGCTGGGTTCCCTCCTCGTCTACAACTCCGTGGACACCTCGGCGGACCCCAAGCTGGAGTCCCACCCGGCCGTCGCCGCCTCCCCGAGTACCAAGGCGGCCACCCGGGCCGCCCCCGGCCTGGAGATGCCCCGCTCGGTACCGAAGCGGCTGACGATCCCCGTGATCGCCGTCGACGCCCCGTTCACCGAGCTGACCATCGGCCCGACCGGCCAGCTCAACCCTCCGCCGGCGGGGGACCGAAACCTCGTCGGCTGGTACAAGGACGGGGTCACTCCGGGCGAGCGCGGCGCGGCGATCATCGCCGGCCATGTCGACACCAAGACCGGCGCCGCGGTGTTCCTACAGCTCGAATCGCTCAAGCCCGGCAGCACCATCAACATCCGCCGTGAAGACGGTACGGTCGCGACCTTCAAGGTCGACTCCGTCGAGACCTTCAACAAGGCGCGGTTCCCCAGCGACCGGGTCTACGCCGATACGCCGGACGCGCAGCTGCGCATCATCACCTGTGGCGGTGCCTACGACCGGACGGTCAAGGACTACGTCGACAACGTGGTGGTGTTCGCCCACCTCGCCTCGTTCAAACGTGCCTGATCCGGGTCCGGTCCGCACCCGCGGGCCGACCCATACTCCCCACCGGCACATCCGGGCCATGCCCAGGACGGTTCCCCACCGGCCTGGGCATGGTTCTGCCGCGCTCGGCAGGGACGAGCGGCGTGGCCTCAGCGGCGGACGGTCGCGTCCCAGCGCCAGCCGGTGAGTCGGGGGTGTCCCGGTAGGGCGGCCCGCCCGGTGGCCCACAGCAGCGTGTGCCACGGGTCGCCGGCCTCCGGCGCGTCGGGGAACAGCCGGGCGAGCACCCGCGCGCACAACTCGGCCGGCGGGTCCCAGTCGAGCCCCAGCCCCTCCGCCAGGTCGTGCAGGTGCACCAGCGTCTCCACGACCCCCATCGCCGCGAAACCCTCGGCGTCCGACACGCCGAACACATGGTGGGCGCGGACCCGCGGAGGCGTCGTACGCACCATCGCGACCAGCAGCGCGCCGCTCGCCTCCAGCACCTGAAGCAGTCCGGTCGGCCCCGCCGCACGGTCGGCGTGCACCGCATTCGCGGGCCCCCCGGCCCGCCGGCTCTCCCAGACGAAGGGCACGTTGCCGTCCAACGGCGGTTTCCCGGGCCCCAGTTGAACCGCGTAGGCGAAGAGGTCGTCGCTGAGGTGCTCGACGGTCTCCCAGCAATCCCACTCCAGCGAACCGGCGTTGCGCTCCCACGCCGCCTCGGGAGCCCGGCGCAGTACGCCCACGGCGAGCTGCACGGCGCGGTCGAGGTCGTCCGCGGTGACGGGTGACGGCGGGTGTACGGCATCGGTGGGGTGGGAATCGGTGGGATGGGACATGCGAGGACCGTACCGCGGACGAGGGGCGAGGGACGCGGCCGGCGCCGGGGCCACCGGGCGGGCGGGGACACGGCGGAGGCGCCGGACCCGCTGGTGTCCGGGGGGCGGAACTGACGGTCTATCGTGGCCCCATGTCCGCCCCCGAACTCATCCGTATCGTCTCCCGCGACTCGCCGATGGCCCTGGCCCAGGTGGAGCGCGTCCGCGCCGAACTCCGTGCGCTCCACCCCGGCATCGCCACCGAGGTCATTCCGGTCAAGACGACCGGCGACCGCTGGATGGGGGCGCTCTCCCAGGTCGAGGGGAAGGGGGCGTTCACCAAGGAGGTCGACGCCGCCCTCCTGGCCGGTGCGGCGGACCTCGCGGTGCACTGCGTCAAGGACATCCCCGGTGACCGCCCGTTGCCGGCCGGCACGACCTTCGCCGCCTTCCTGGAGCGCGATGACGTGCGCGACGCGCTGATCCACCCGGGCGGGCTCACCCTCGACGAGCTCCCCGCAGGCACCCAGATCGGCACCTCGTCGGTCCGCCGGATCGCCCAGCTCGCCGCCTCCCACCCGCATCTCCAGTGCGTACCGATGCGCGGCAACGCCAACCGGCGCATGGAGAAGCTCGCGGCCGGCGAGGCGGACGCCCTGCTGCTCGCGGTGTCCGGCCTCGAACGCATCGGCCGGACGGACGTGATCACCCAGGTCCTCTCCGTGGAGGAGATGTGCCCGCCCATCGGGGCCGGTGTGCTGGCCCTCCAGTGCCGCGAGGACGACACGGACACCATCGACGCCGTCAGCGGCCTCGGCCATGCCAGGACGTACCAGGAGACCACTGCGGAGCGGATGTTGCTGCACGTCCTCCAGGGCCACTGCAACAGTCCGATCGCCGGCTACGCCAAGACCGACCGGCGCGGTGAACTCTCCCTGCGCGCCTGTGTGTTCACCCCGGACGGCAAGACGGTCCTCAACGCCCACGAATGGGCCGGACCGCTCACTCCGGAGACGCTCGGCACCTCGGTGGCGGTCGCCCTGCTGCGGCAGGGGGCGCGGGAACTGATCGACGGCATCGCGCACTGACGTCACGGCCGCCGCGCCGCCCGCACCGCCCGGCGGCGCGGGCGGCGGCCGCCTCGAACAGCGGCGGTGGCCCGGCGCACCCGGGCCGCCGATCACCGACCGCGGTTCAGGAGGCATCCCTCAGGGCCCGTCGCCGGGCTCCCACGGCACCACCACGACCTGGTTCTCGTCCTCGTAGACGATCCGTCCCGGGTCGGTGGACTCGATCCGCACGCAGGGCACCCCGTGCTCGGTGAGGAGGTCGAGATAGCCCGCCACCCGCTCGATCAGATGGACGGCGGTGGACTTGAACCACGCCACGGCGCCCGGATGCAGGGCGCGGTCGTAGACCGTGGGGTCGACGTCGGACGGGTTGGTGTAGGTGGCGTCGTACCAGTCGTTGTTGGCCCGCCAGAACCGGTACTGCTCGTCGCTCAGCCTGCCGTCCCGTGCCAGGCCGTTGGCGAGGGCGAAGACACCGGGGAAGTGGCCCCGCGGGCTGCGCGTGGTGCCCTGGAACCTGATGTACACGACCTCGCCCACGAGGTGGCCTCCGATGCGGTGGGGGATCTCACCGGCCGAGTCTGGCAGGTGCGCGCCGGCCGCCGGGTGTGATCCACCACAGCCAAAACGTGCGTTCGGTCATCAACGGGATCCAACGCCCTCAGGACGCCATCTCAGGCCCTGGTTGATCTTTGCGTGCTCGCTGGGGGCATGACAGGATGTCCGCGCCGTACGGGGGAGCGGCGCATATGTAGGGGACAACCTCCCTTTGCGCACCAAGAGTTCAGCTCACAACTGAAGTGGTGGTGCTCCCTTCTTCCCGGGGCGGCGAGACCTACTGAGCCGCACCGTCAGCACACACGGGAATGGGAACACTGAGATGAACACCACCACACCGTCATCGAGCCGCACGCCGATCTATGAGGAACTCGTCGAGAAGCACGGTGACGTCCTCGCCGAGGTCCGCGAGGTCGCCGAGCGTTCGCAGCTCAAGGCGTCCCAGGCTCTGGACTGGAGCGATCTGCGCCGCCGTCACGCCTGACGGTTCCCCCACGTCGTAGGCCGGTTGGGCCCTCAGTCCGTCGTGGGGAAGACGTCCGACAGCCGCGGCGGAGCAGCTTGCTTCCAGGAGTCCACCAGGATGTCCCGCAGCTCGTCCAGGTCCTCCAGCTCGGCGATCCGGACCCGCACCCATGCCGAACCGGCCTCGTGCGGCGGCACCCAGAATTTCCTCGGTTCCGCCGCGATCAACTCCTGGCGCTCATGAATGGGGCACCGCACGGCGAATGACGTCTCGTCGTCGGGGATCGTGATGAACATCTTCCCGGCGACCCGGAACGTGGGCATGTCCCAGGCGATCTTCTCCACCGTTTCCGGCAGGGAGAGGGCGATACGGCGGACATCGGTGGAATCGATCACGCCCCCAATTTTAGGGGCACGGAGAACTGCGTGATCATCCAACGGGGGACCGAATCGTGACGAGGAAAGAGACCGAAGCGACTCAGGCGGCGGCCTTCAGGGTTCACCCCGACGTGGTCCCCCGACCCGGCCCGGCAGGGGTGTCGCCGCGGACGGCGTGCACATACAGCGCCAGCGTGTCGAGCGTGAAGTACGAGCTGTAGGAGACGTCCGGGAAGTCGCCACCGGTGTGGTAGCCGCCGATCACGCCGATCAGGGCGTAACCGGTGAAGTCCCGTACCAGGAACGGCCCGCCCGACGTACCTCCGATGTAGCCCGCGCAGGCGATCTCCAGGAAGTCGCCGGGCGCGGCCGGGTCGGTGCTGCGGTACCGGTGCGTGGACGAGGTGCAGTCCAGCGGCTTGGGGTGGGTGGTGTCGCTGTTTCCCGGATAGCCGATGAGCCGCACGGTGCCGTGGTCGTAGCCCGGGTAGGGGACGAGGTCGAAGCCGCCGGTCACGTCCTGTACATCGGCCCCGTCCTCGCGCGCCGCGAGCCGCACGACCGCGAAGTCCCAGCGGGCGCCCGCACCCGTGCCGAGGTCGTAGTACCGCTGGTCGAGATAGATGGCGTCGACCGGATAGATCCCGTGCGGCTTCTGCCCGTCGTGGTACTGCGGTACGAACGACAGGTGGCGCTTGGGGTCGGGGGAGCGCAGGCAGTGTGCGGCGGTGACCACCAGGTTGCGGTACGGGCTGCGCACCACGGTTCCGCCGCAGAAGCGGCCGGTGTTGCTGCCGTCCGTCCAGAAGAACGTCCCCACTTGGGGCAGACCGTCGAACGGGTGGCTCGGCGGAACCGGGTCCGCCGCCGGCCGTGGAGACCGCGCACGCCGGTCGACGGCGACCGGTTCGGCGGCCGCCATCCGCTGGGGGGTCCAGTACGCGGCGTCCGACGCGGCCGATGCGGCCGGCCGGTCCGTGGCGTGGGCGAGCGGCCAGGGCGAGGCGATGAGCGAGAGTCCGACAAGCAGGGCGGTGAGCAGCGGGGCGAGGCGGGCGCGTACGACGATCGGTCTGCTCATGGTCCGGGTCCTCCCGAGGGCACGGCGTACGGAACGAGGGACGGGGCGAGCGGCGCGACGAGATGCGGCGAGCGAGCCATGGTCCTACGGCGGGGCGGTGCCTGACGAGAGGCCGCCGCAAAATTCACCGATCCGACGTCGGGAGGTCGACTCGTGGTCGCAACGCCCCGCGCCGGAAGTGCGATCCGACGTGTGTTTCGTGGGAGGTCCAGTGTGCGATTCGGAGATCGGGACCGGCACAGACCCTGCGCCGCGGCCCGCCCCCGCACCCACAACCCCCGCACCCACCGTGCCCGCCCCTGCCGAGGAACCGTCCCTGCCCGCGAGCACCGGCTCCGCGGCGCCGACGGGCCACCGCCGTCCCGTGGCGCAGACCGCCCCCGACGCGTCGAGCAGGGCGGCGGGGCGAACGAACCGGCAGCCCCCTCGCGCCGCCCGCACCCCGTCCCCCGCCCCGGCCGCCCCGCCGCCCTCCGCCGACCCGCGCTTCGCGCACGGCCCGCTGGCCGTCCTCGACGCGGACGGGTCCGCGTACTGCGTCGACGGCCTGATCCTCGACTGCCCGGCCAAGACCCTCCCCGCGCTGGTCGACTGGGCACTGAACGAGGCGAAGCTCGGCGCACCCCGGCTCCATCGGCACGGCAAGGACGCCGACCCGCTCGTCGTCCTCACCGCTCCGGCGGCCGAACGCCTCGGCCTGCCGGGCGTGTTGGAGGATCGGCGCGGACTGCGGCTGCCCGCGGACCACAAGGTCGTCAAACAGCTGACGCGTGCGAAGTGGCAGCTGACCCGGCGCGGCTTCGGTCCCTGGCCGCGCGTCTACCGCCCGGCGGAGGGCGGCCGGCGCCAGTGCGTCCAGCTCGCGATCCTGCCCTGGGGCGCGCTCGACGCACGTTCCTGGGGGGACACCGACCAGCTGCCGCCGGCCGAACTCGCCCGGGTGCTCGGCTCGTACGCGACCCGGGTCATCACTCCGCGCGGCTCGACGGCCGTCTGCGGGCTGGAGTTGATGACGGCACTGCGCCCGCCGACCCGGCCGGTCAAGGACGAGGCAACCGGTGCGTGGGTGGCCGGACCGAACCCGGGTTCCCTGACCGCGCCGGTCGACCCGGCACCGCCCGAGGCGCCGAACGAGCATCCGGTGGTCGCCGCGAGCTGTCCACGCCACCACGAGCGCACCCCGGACCAGGTCCTCGACGAGGAGGCGTACGACTGGTTCCGGCCGCTCACCGACGAGGAGTGCGCCCAGGGCTACGCCTACGGGGTCGGCATCGACGTGAACATGGCGTTCGCCGCGGCCGCCAACCGCCTCACCGTCGGCATCGGGCCGGCCACCCATGTCCACGCCCCCGACTTCGACGCCAAGCTGCCCGGCGGCAAGGCCCGCACCAACATGCACCGCAAGATGACCAGGCTCGCCGCCGTCGGACGGTTCCCCGTCGCGGTGCTGTCGGACTGCGCGGTCTACCTCTCCCACGGGCCGAGCCCGCGCGACTTCCTCCCGTACACGCCCGAGGGCACACCCCTGCCCGGCGGGTTCCGACTCGGGGTGTCGCCCGGCATGGTCAAGCACGAGGGCACTCAGGACTTCCTGTGGGTCGCCTCGATGATCGAGGACGAGCAGATCAACCCGGCCCGGCACATCAAGGGCGCCGACGCCGCCGCGGACGGAGAGTAGGGCAGCGCCATGGGGATCATCCAGGACAGCCTCGACAAGGCCGCCGAGCACACCGCCACCCGCCCCATCCCGAAGTCCGGCCCCGCCCAGATGCGGTTCCTGGTGAGGTCGGAGAAGGGCTCCACCAGGGCCGTGGCCGAACTGCTGGGCGTCTCCCAGCGCACCGTCGAGCGCTACGTCAAGGCGCAGATCAAGCGGCCCCGCAAGGACCTCGCCGCCCGGATAGAGCGCGAGGTCCGCAGGCGGTGGCAGCCCAGGGTGCGCGAGCGGGCCAAGAAGCACGCGGCCACCACCGGCGGGATCACCATCGAGACCCGCGCCCGATTCGGTTTCACCGCCGCCCCCGGCACCACCGACGACGGCCGCGTCCGGCGGATCACCCAGCATCTGCCGCCCGCCTACGCCGCCCGTCTCTTCGACGCCCAGACCGTGGGCGCCACCGAACGGCAGCTTCAGGACATCGCCGCCGAGGGCCTCCAGGAGATCTACTTCAAGGACCAGGGGCGGCGGGCCGACGGGCTGCTGGTGGAGTTCACCGACATCGACTACGTGGAGCTGGATTTCTGACCGGGCCCCGCCCGCCCGATGGAGGTAACCTGAACCCATTGCTCCTGCCCTGGTAGGGGAGGTTTTCCATGGCCTCGTGCGAGAGCCTCCGTCCCAGCGTGGCGGACGCGCCCCGTTACCTGCCGATCGCCGAGCACGGCCTGATCGGCGACATGCGTACCGCTGCGCTCGTCGGGACGAACGGAACCATCGACTGGTACTGCTGTAGGCGCTTCGACGCCCCCAGCGTCTTCGCGGCGATCCTGGACGCCGACCGCGGAGGGGCCTTCACACTCGCCCCGGACGTACCGGCGCGGACGAAGCAGTTCTACTTCCCCGACACCAACATCCTGATCACCCGGTTCTTCGCGGACGGGGGAGTCGGTGAGGTACAGGACTTCATGCCGATCGTCGACGACTCGCGCGAGGCCGACCGCCACCGGCTGATCCGCCGGGTGTTGTGCGTCCGCGGAGCGCTCCCCTTCACCGCCCGGGTGGCGCCCCGGTTCGACTACGGCCGGCAGGCGCACACCGTCAGCACCCAGCAGGGCCACACGGTCTTCCGCTCGCCGGACCTCTCGCTGGCGCTGACCGCCAGCGTCCCGGTCGAGATCGACGGTCCGGACGCCTGGTCCTCCTTCAAGCTGGGGGAGGGCGAGGCGGCGGTCTTCGCGCTCGACCGGATCGGCGACGGGGTGCAGCCGAGGGCCTGTGCGGTGCTGGAGGCGGAGGAGCTGTTCGGCGCCACGGTGCGGTACTGGCGCCGCTGGCTGTCGCAGTCCCGCTACCGCGGGCGCTGGCGGGAGATGGTCCACCGCTCCGCGCTCACCCTCAAGCTCCTGACGTACGCGCCGACCGGTGCCATCGTGGCCGCGCCCACGACCAGCCTGCCCGAGCAGATCGGCGGCGAGCGCAACTGGGACTACCGCTACGCGTGGGTGCGGGACGCGGCGTTCTGCATCTATGCGCTGCTCCGGCTCGGATTCACCGACGAGGCCAAGGCCTTCGTGCGGTTCCTCTCCGACATCATCTGCACCGACTGCACGTCCGGACCCGGCGCTCCGTTGCAGATCATGTACGGCATCGACGGCCGCAGCGAACTGCCCGAGAGCGAACTGACCCATCTGGAAGGCCATTTGGGCTCGGCCCCGGTCAGGGTCGGCAACGACGCGGTCAACCAGCTCCAGCTCGACATCTACGGCGCCCTCATCGACTCCCTCTACCTCTACGACAAATGGGGGGAGCCGCTGTCCAGCGAGAGCTGGGACACCATCGGCAGGCTGGTCGACTGGGTCTGCGACAACTGGGACCAGCCGGACGAAGGCATCTGGGAGACTCGCGGAAAGATCCAGCACTTCCTGTACTCGCAGTTGATGTGCTGGGTCGCCATCGAACGGGCGATGCGGATCGCCACGCACCGGGGTCTGCCGGCGGACATGCTCCGCTGGTCCCGGGCCCGCGATGCGATCTACCGGCGGATCATGGAGCGAGGCTGGTCCGCGGAGCGCAGGGCGTTCGTCCAGCACGAGGGCGGTGACCTGCTCGACGCCGCCGTGCTGATGATGCCGCTCGCCAAGTTCATCTCGCCCACCGATCCGAAATGGCTCGCCACGCTCGACGCCCTGGGCGAGGACCTGGTGTCCGACTCCCTGGTCTACCGCTACGACCCGAGCAGCAGCCCGGACGGTCTGCGCGGCGAGGAGGGCACCTTCTCGATCTGCTCCTTCTGGTACGTCGAGGCCCTCTCCCGCGCCGGCCGGGTGGACGAGGCCCGGTTGGCCTTCGAGAAGATGCTCACCTACGGCAACCACCTCGGGCTCTTCGCCGAGGAGATCGGCCGCACCGGTGAACAGATCGGCAACTTCCCCCAGGCCTTCACCCACTTGGCGTTGATCAGCGCGGCATTCAACCTCGACCGGGCACTGGGGTGAGCACGCCGAGCCGGCGCAGCGCGAGCATGCCGCCGAGGCCCGGCAGCAGCGACAGCGTGAGGGCGGACGCGGTGCGCCGGGGGTCGCGTGCGACGGCGACGACGGTGAACAGGTAGGCGCAGCCGTGGATGGGGCCGGCGAGTGCGGAGACCGTGGGCAGGTGCGCGGTGGCGAGGTTCGCCAACAGGACGACGAGGGAGGCCAGTTCGGCCAGCGCGGCGATCCGCAGGGGGCGTCGGGTGGTCGGCACGGTCATGCTCCTGTCGTCGAGCCCGGACGGACGATCATCAAGACGGTCACCACGGCCCAGAGCAGATTGAAGATGCCGGTGAGCATGGCGAGTTGGGCGGTGGCCCGGTGTGCTACGGGCTCGGGCGCGGCGTCGGCGGGTGCGGCGAGCCGCTCCAGGAGCGCCTGCTGACGGGGCAGCACCAGCAGGGCCAGGACGCCGGCCGCCGCCGCGGTGAGCAGGATCGAGGTGATGAGCCAGACGTCGCGCAGGACACCCATGCTGCCGGCGGTGGCGAAGCCGAACACCGGGACGGCCAGGCCGACTCCGGCGTAGACGCGGCAGATGCGGTGCAGCAGGCGCACGGTGAGCACCCCGGTGCCGCCGCCGTCGACCGGGGCCCGGCGGACGGCGGCGGGGAACATGCTGGCGGCGACGGTGACCGGGCCGACGGCGATGATGGCGGCCAGGACGTGGAGGGAGAGCAGGATCTTCGTCATCGTCTCGGAGGGCGCGGTCAGAACGTGTGGGAGGGGGCGGTACCGCGGTCGGCCCAGACGATGCCGCGCCGCTCATGGGCGAAGAGCCGCTCGACGGCGTGTGCCACCTGGGGGCCGATCTCGCGCTCGACGAGGTGGAGCGCGAGATCCAGCCCGGACGTGACACCGGCGCCGGTGATCAGATCGCCGTCGTCGACCACCCGGGCGTCGACGGGCCGGGCCCCGGCGGCTTCCAGCAGCCCCAGACCGCTGGCGTGCGTGGCGGCCGGCCGCCCCTTGATGAGGCCGGCCAGGGCGAGGAGCAGCGAACCGCCGCAGACCGTGGCGACGAGGGTGTCCGGCCGCTCCAGCGCCTCCTCGGCCAGCCGTGGCAGATCGGTGTCCAGGGCCCGGCGCAGGACGGACCCGATCGTCGCGTCCCGCTCCTGCTCCCCCAGCTCCTCGGGGGACCGCGGGTCACCGGCGGCGCCCGGCAGGATGATCACGTCGGCCCGCTCGGGGGCCAGCGCGGCGGTGGCCCGGAGGCTCAGCGGCGGAAGGCTGCTCAGGACCTCGCGGGGCCCCTCGGCCGTCACCAGCTCGACCCGGACCGCCCCCTCGGTGAGCATTCCGGCCGCGTACAGGACCTCGTAGGGAGCGATCACATCCAGCGGATCGAATCCATCGAACAGGACGAACTGGGCGAGCATCGGCGGTCTCTCCTTCGTGCGGAGTCGGTGGGCGCGGGGTCCGTGCGCGGGGTCCGGGTGCGGGTTCCTCGTGCGCACGTCGCGTGCGGCACCGTGCGGACGGTTGGTCGTCGCGGTCGGCGCCGTGACAGCCACGCTAGGCCGGAGATCACCGGCTCCCCATGGGCAAAAATGACAACCTTCAACGGATTCTCGCCAGCGGCTCCGACCATGCCACGTGACCTGCGCAGTCGGGAGTCTTGCGGTTGACGTAAGGGGAGGCGCGAGGGGAAGGGGCGCCAATCTGGCGTACGTTCATCTGGCGGGAATCCGGCTATCGTGTTGTTCATGCATACGGTGGCGGTGCTGGTCCTGGACCACGTGGTGGCGTTCGACATGGCGGCGCCCATCGAGGTGTTCGGGCGCACCCGGCTGCCGGACGGGCGCCGCCCCTACCGCGTCCGAGTCTGCGCCCCCACACCCGAGGTGGCGGCCGAGCCCTTCGCGCTGCGCGCCCCGTGGGGGCTGGAGGCGCTGGCGGACGCGGACACGATCATCGTCCCTGGCTGTGCGGAACAGGCGCCGCCCCCGCCGGACGAGGTCCTGGACGCGCTGCGCGCCGCCGCGGCGGCCGGCACCCGCATCGCGTCGGTGTGCGTGGGCGCCTTCATCCTGGCCGCGGCCGGACTGCTGGACGGGCTCCGGGCCACCACCCACTGGGTCGCGGCCGATGAACTCGCCCGGCGGTTCCCGCGCGTCGATGTGCAGCCCGATGTGCTCTACGTCGACAACGGCCAGATCCTCACCTCGGCCGGCGCGGCGGCCGGCCTGGACCTGTGCCTGCACATGGTCCGCCGGGACCTCGGCTCCGCGGTCGCCGCCGATGCCGCGCGGATGTCCGTCATGCCGCTGGAACGCGAGGGCGGCCAGGCCCAGTTCATCGTCCACGAGCGGCCGCCGGTGCCGCAGGGATCCGCCCTCCAGCCGGTGCTGGCCTGGATCGAGGACAACCTCGGACGGGACCTCACCCTGGACGCCATGGCCCAGCGCTCGGGGATGAGCGGGCGCACGTTCAGCCGTCGCTTCCGCGAGCAGATGGGCACCACCCCGCTGCAATGGGTGCTGCGGGCCCGGGTCCGGCGTGCGCAGTACCTCCTGGAGAACAGCGACCATCCGGTCGAACGGATCGCCCATCAGGCCGGGTTCGGCTCTCCCACCGCGTTCCGGGAGCGGTTCCGTCGCGTCGTGGGCACCACGCCGCAGGCGTACCGCGCCGCCTTCCACGGGCGCGCGGCCGACGCGCAGCGCACGTCCTAGGGCGGCCCGCTGCGGCAGCCGTTCCGGCCGCCGGGGCGCGGTCGGTGGGTGCGTCAGGCCCGGTCGGCCAGCGCGAGGTGGGCGGCGAAGCCGAGGAAGGCGAGGCCGCTGACCTGTTCCATGCGGCGCCGGAAGGACGGGCGCCGGGTCCGGGCGCCGAAGACGGAGGCGGCGCCGGAGACCAGCCAGTACCAGATCGCCAGCTCGACGACGTCGATCGCGGTGAGCAGGAGGGTGCTACCGAAGACCGGTGCGCCCTCGGGCAGGAACTGCGGGATCAGGCTCATGTAGAAGACGCCGGCCTTGGGGTTCAGCAGGTTGGTGCCGAGCCCGGCACGGAAGGCGCGACCCATGGCGCCCGCGGTCGGTGCGTCCGCGGTGGGTGTGGTGGCGGTCGGTGCGCTCGCGGTTGCGGCGGCCGGCACACTGGTGGTCGCGCCCTGGGCGCTCGACTCCTCAGGGGACGCGGTCCGTTGACCGGCCCGCCACAGGGCCGTCGCACCCAGCCACGCCAGATACAGGGCACCACCGATGCGCAGGGTGTCGTAGGCCAGCCGGGAGGCGGTGAGCAGCGCCGTCAGTCCGACGGCGGTCGCCAGGCCCCAGACGAGGCAGCCGGTGACGATGCCCAGCGCGGCGGCGCGTCCGCCGCCGCGGCCGTGGGCGATGGACGTCCGCACCACGAGCAGGGTGTCCAGCCCCGGTGTGACGTTGATCAGCGCGGCGACTCCGGCGAAGGCGAGCGTGGTGGTGAGCATGACATGAGAGTAGGCCGTGCCCGCTCACCGCACCCCCGGATCCGGGCGTCCGGTGGGGTATCCGGTTGTCCGGCGCTGTGCGGTCCGTGCCGAGCCGCGTGGCCGCGGTAGGGCAACGGGGGGCTCGCGCAGCCAGTGCCGTTCGGTGCCCCAGCCGAGGAAGCGGCGCGCCCGACCGGCCAGCGCGGTGCCGTCCGGGGCGAAGTCGCCGCCGGCGGCGACCAGTCGCAGTCCCGCCAGGGCCGGGGCGAGCCGGGCGGCGACATGCGTCGGATGCTGCGCCGTCTCCTCGTCCATCCAGGCGAGCACCTGGGCCTGCTCCTCGGACGTGCACAGCGACAGATGGAACACCAACTGCCGCCAGGCGTACGCCGCGTCCTTGATGGTGACCAACGGGCGCGGGTCGTGGTGCACCCGTGCCGTCAGCCGGCACACCGTACGGAAGCAGCGGCGTGCCAGGTCGGCCCATCCGGGCGCCGGGGCGATGCCGACGCGGTGCACCAGGGTGGCCAGGTTGTGGGAGGTGAGGATCTGGCCCTGCTCGATCACCATGCCGTTCGCCGCCACCGAGTGGGACGTGGACGCCCCGGCCCGGGTGCCGCACAGCGTGGCGAAGCCCGGGGACGTCCGCGGCTGGTAGCCGCGGGTCAGCGCGGTGCCCGTCTCCACGACCGCGAGGTTGCGCAGAGCCGCGTAGTCGATGCCGTAGTAGCGCGCGTAGAGCGTGCCGCCCAGCAGCTCCCCGGCGATCCTGGCCGCGGTGAGGAACTTCCGGGAGAAGGTGCCCATGAAGATGTCCGCGGCCAGCTCCTCGACCAACGGGGCGCCCAGGTCCGCCTGGCGGGCGAGCACGCCCAGTTCCCGGACCAGCGGGTTGGGCAGCAGCGTTCCCGGAAACCCCTGCACGGCGAGCTCGCCGAGCTGCCGCAGCGCGGCCGCCGCCCCGTCCCGGGCCGCGTCCTCGCCCCGCTGCCCGGCCACCGCCCGTACCCACGGCAGCTCCTCGGCCCGTACCTGCTGCTGAAGGTCGAGCAGCAGCAGGGAGCGGCGGTTGCGGAACGCCCGGTAGTGCGCGGCCATCAGGGCTCGCAGCGCCGGATCGGCGTAGGCCTGCGCGGTCGTCGCGGCGACCAGTTGTGGCACCAGCTCGGCCAGGACCTCGGCCGACGGGACCACGCCGCGCTCGATCAGCGTGCCGATCGGAGCGCTGAGCGTGCCCTCGACGACCCGGCGGATCGCCGGCGGGATCGCGGCGCCCACCGGCAGGCCGGTCTCCCGATGCTCCTCCTCGGTCACGGGGACGACCAGCGGGGCGACCTCGGTCACGCCCTGGCCCTGGGGCAGGTCGCCGAGCCGGCGCAACACCAGCTGCGCCAGGGCGTGGTGGGACGGCAGTGCCGCCTGGGCCGCCTGCCGCCCGCGCAGCGCCGTGTGCTGCTCGGAGCCCGGCGCACCGCGCCGCCGCACCATGGACGGGGTGGCGTGCCGCAGCAGACCCAGCCGGCGCGGACCGAGCGGTCGCCCGGCGACTGTCTCCTCCAGGGCGCCGCGCAGGATGCCCACGTTCTCCTTGGGGTTGCGGTGCTTGCCGCAGCGGGTGTGCGCGGCCGCCAGCATCCGATAGCGGTCCAGCAGTGCCGCTCCGCGTCGGTACCACCCCTGATCCGGGGCGCGGTCGAGCACCCGGCCGTCCACCGCGGTCTCCAGCCAGTGGGCGAGCAGCTCGTCGGCGAACGGCTGCCAGACCGTGAGCGCCTCCCGCTGTGCCTCGACGGCCGCTCGGGGCCGCCGCCGCTCCAGGGCCCGGCCGGCGTCGGCGACCGTCCGGCGGTGCACCACGGAGACGTCCGGCGCGGGCGCCGCGGCCGGCCGGGGAGCGAACCGCAGCCGGCCGGCGAACGGCTCCAGCACGGCGACCAGTTCCGCGGCCTCGGTCAGGTGGCCGTTGCGCACCAGCCAGGCGACGGTGAGCAGGGCGGCCTCCTCGGGCACGGCCACCTCGTAGTGCCCGTCGTCCAGCAGCGCGGACAGCTCGGCCAGCCCGGTGTCGCCGAGGAAGTGCAGGAAGAGGGCGCGTCGGTCAGCCGGCACGCCCGCCCGGCGCGCCGCGTCCCGCTCGTACGGCTGGAGGGGGCCACCGGCGGCGGCCGCCCCCGTGGCGAAGCCGCCCCGGACGACCTCCGGGGTCACCCAGGCCGGAAGTCCGGCCACCGGTGTACGGGAGCCGACCGTCAGCCGCCCGTCGGCCAGGCCCGCGAGGACGTCCCGCCAGCGGCGGACCCGGTCCTCGGCGCGGCTGCGGGTGGCGCCGTCGTGATGCGTCAGGGCGGTCCGGAAAGCCTTGGCCAACTGGCCGTGGGCGTAGGGCGCGCCCGTCGGGTACGGCGGGCTGCCGGGGAGAGGCTGCTGCTCAGCGTCGTCGTTCATAAGCCGGCGTGGCGGGTGCTGCCCCCGCGCCCTCCGGGTACCAAGCCCGGTGCTCTGCTGCTGAGCTACACGCCGATGAGTGAGTGGAGCGACGCCAGAGTAGAGGTGCGTCCGCGGTTGGACCAACGGGTTCTTGACGCCGGGGCCAGGCGGTGGGCGGTGCCCGTGCGTCACCTGGGACGCGCGGAGGCGGGCCCGTCGTGCCTGGTCGTACCGCATTGTCAGACCCTGCCGCTACGGTCGGTGGCCATGGAAGAACTGTCACCGCACGCCGCGCAGTTGCGGGCCGCGATGGCCGGACCACGGCAGGACGCCGAGTGGTCCGGCGGGACGTGGGCCGCCTGCGCACGGCTCACGTCGCGGGAACTGGGCGCGCTGCTCCCCACCGCCTACCGCACCCTCGCCGACGAGCAGGCCCCCGTCCACGCCCGCCGGGTGGCCCGTGAGTTGACCTGGAGCGCGGTGCAGCCGTCCTTCACGGCCGCCACGCTCACGGACCTCTACGCCGCGCTGGCCGGGTCGGCGAGGTCCACCGACGTCCGGTACGCGGCGGGCGGGTTGCTGCGCTGCACCGAGCCGTGGGACGGGGCGGCCCTGGCGGAGTACGCGGAGGTCCTGGTGCAGGCGGCCGGGTGGCGGCGGTCGGACCAACTCGCCGACGCCGCACTGGCCGATGCCGCGTTGGCCGTGGCCGCGCTGGCCGGACCGGCGGCCGAGGAGGAGCTGGTCACACGGCTGCGTGCCGTGTACGCGGACAGCCCGTTGCGGCTCGCGGAGATCGAGGTGGTGCTGGCGACGGGCCCCCGGGAACGGGCGCTGCTCGCCGAGGAGCAGCGGTACGCGCCGATGACCGGCGACTGGCCGCGGCTCACGGACGCCACCGTCGCGCAGCCGACCGAGGTGCTCCTCGCCGAGCTGGCCCACCGTGCCCTGGACATCGCCGCCGACCGCCTCACCGCCCTCCACACCGGCCGTGTGCCCTACGTCGCCGACAAGGCCTTCACCGCGCCCGACGTGGACACCCTGTGGCGCGCCGCCCGGTTGGCCCTGCGACGCGACGAACCCTGGGCCGGCGAGTCGTTCGCCACCCTGTTGCCGCAGCTCGCGGTGGCGCCGACCAGCGCCAGGACCCTGCCCTCGCAGAGCGCCTGTATCGCCCTCGCCCAGGCCGTGGAGGCCTGGCCCACCCCCGAATCCGTCGCCGCGCTCCGCGAGGCCCGCCGGGTCGTCCGGCACGCCGGCGTCACCAAGAAACTGGACCGGGCGCTGCGCCGCGCCGAACGCAACCTTGCCCGGCGCCCGGAGAGCGCGCTCCGCCTCCCGGACCTCGGCTTCGGCCCGGACGGCATGCAGCGCATCCCCTGCGGCGAGTACACCGCGGTGCTCGCGGTGGCCGAGGAGGCCACCCTGGCCTGGGAGCGCGCCGACGGCCGGGCCCTGAAGTCCCTCCCGGCCGCCGCGCGCCGGGACCACCCCGAGGAAGTCGCCGCGATCCGCGGACTGTTGGGGAAGGCTCGTAACCAACTCCGCACCCTGGTACGTGGGTTGGAAGGCGGCTATCGCGAGGGCACCGTCCTCCGGTACGGCCGCTGGCGCGACGCCCTCGTCGACCACCCGGTGGCTCGCGGCACGGCCCGCCGCCTCATCTGGGAGGTGGAGCAGGCCCCCGGGGACTGGCGCGCGGTGCTCCCCGCGGCGGGTCCCCCGGGCGGTCCCGAGCCCGATCCGTCCGCTGCGGTACGCCTCTGGCATCCGGCCCGCGCCACCCCCGCCGATCGGGAGTTCTGGCGGGACCTGATCGAGGAAAGACGACTGCGCCAACCCTTCCGCCAGGCCTACCGGGAGCACTACCGGCCCCCGGAGACCGGCCACGCCACCGACATGTTCCACGGCCATCTGCTGCGTCTGGAAGCGGTCCTCGGTCTGGCCGTGCGCGAGGGATGGACCATCGACGACGATGAACTCACCCTGCCACTGGGCGGGATGACGGTCCGCTTCGGCATGGCCGGAAGGCTCCATCCGGGCGCCGCGGGCTGGGCGGAGGCCCAGCAGGTCGCCCTCCACCGCGGCGACGGAAGCCCCCAGCCGCTGCCGGAGGTCGATGAAGTCCGGCTGTCGGAGGCCCTTCGCGCCGTCGACCTCCTCGTCAGCACCGCCGGCTTCGCCTGGTGCGACACCCATGCGCACGACAATCGGGAGCAGTTGGACCGCCTCTACCGTCAGCCGCTCGGACGCACCGCACGCATACGCCGTGCGGCACTGCGCCGTATCCTCGCCGATCACCTCGCCTCCGGCCGGATCGACGTGGGGGACCGGCATCTGCGTATGGACGGCTACGCCATCCATCTCGCCACCGGTCGGGTGACCTGCGGTGGTGATCCGGTCGAGGTCGACCTGCCGACGGGCCGGCAGGCCGCGCCCCTGCCGTTCCTGCCCTACGACGAAGCGCTACTGGAACGTATCGTCCGGACGGTGGAGCATCTGATGACGGACGGTCGCCGAGCGAGCGGCTGAACCGACGCCGGACGGCGGTCGCCCCCGCACGGCCGCGGATCCGTGCGGGGGCGAACTGCCTTGTGGGGACGGCTACCCGGGACTACCGGCCACGTCCCGGCAGCCGTGAGAGAGCTGTCGAGGGATTTACAGCGGACGGGCCCACAGGTCCCACATCAGGCCCGAGCCGTCGCAGAAGGGATCGGCCCACTTCCCGCTGGCGACCAGGTCGGTACCGGCCGCCTGGCATCCGCTGAGGGTCCAGAACTTCTTGCCGGTCCACACCGTTCCGGGCGGGCCGTCCATCGGCTTGACCTGGTGCTGCGCGTGGGAGGCGATCGGCTCCACGGCCTGCTCCCCGGTGGTGGCGTTGGCCTGAGCGGCGCCGCCCAGTCCGACGACCGTGAGCGCGGCCGCAGCGAGTGCGGTGGTCAGAATGCGCCTGTTACGCACGTGTCTTCCTTTCCCCGTAGCGTTCGGGCCCCTTGCGGGCCCGTCGCCCCGTACACGGACACGGGGACGTCGCCGTATGACAGCGCCGTGTGTGAGGTGGGTCACGTTGCGGTGCGGGGTGGGGTGGTCGAAGCTGACGCCCCCTCGGTGGTGAAGTGTCCGGTCTGCTCGTTTACCTGTTCTTTTCGGGGTGTTGGCCGGAGGTGCTTGCCTTGGGGGTGTGGGTCTGGATAGCGTACCCAGCGCCTAAAGCTTTCTGAACAGCTTTAGTGAAAGATAAACCATGGAATCGGTCCCGGGTGGGGGAGAAAAATGCAGATCAACGTTGCCGTCGCTTACCACAGCGGATACGGCCACACCGCCAAGCAGGCGGCGGCCGTGGCGGCCGGCGCGGAGAAGGTGCCCGACACCCGCGTACGCCTGGTCTCCCTTGCCGAGCTGAACGACGAACTCTGGGACACCTTGCAGGAGTCCGACGCCATCATCTTCGGGACGCCGACCTACATGGGTGGCAGCAGCGCCGTCTTCCGCACCTTCGTCGAGGCCACCAGCAAGGTCTGGGGCGACAACATGCGCTGGAAGAACAAGATCGCCGGCGGCTTCACCAACAGCGGCAACATGGCGGGGGACAAGCTCAACGCCCTTATCGACCTCGCCCTGTTCGCCGCCCAGCACGGCATGATCTGGGTCGGCCTGGCCGAGTACGGCGGCTGGAACACCTCCGCCGGCAGCCCCGAGGACATCAACCGACTCGGCAGCTGGCTGGGCGCGATGTCCCAGTCGAACAACGACGAAGGACCCGACGTCACGCCCGGCGCCAGTGACCTGCGTACCGCGGAGGCGCTCGGCCGGCGGATCGCCGAGACCGCCCACATCCACCGCGCCGGCCGCGCGGCGGTGGAGCTGGAGGACGTCTCCAGCTGATCTCCGGCCGCCCCAGCGGAGGCGTATGTTCGGGCGGTGCGGAACAACAGCAGGTCAGGGGTGGGTGGTTGACGGCGGCCGACAGGTCGGTGCCGCCGCCCCTGACCCTTCCGCCAGGCCGTCCCCGCCGCGCCTCCGGCCGGTGACCCGCCGCACGGTTCGACGCGCAGGCGAACCCTCCGCCGGTCGCTCGGGTGCGGAGCCCGCGAGGCGGCCCGCCCGCGCGCCCCGGTGAACCGGCCAAACCGGTGGACCCCTGCGCGGCGGACGCCACCGCCTCCGTCCGCAACCGTCCCCAACGACGCGCCCCGCGGCACGTCGACTGATGTTCTCCCAGCTCCCGTTCCCGGGAGCCATGGCGTCGTGCCGCAGCCGTCCGCTGCCGGCACACCGGACCCCCGTCCTTCCGGGTCGGTGAGGCGCCTCCGTTCGGCAGCCCCCCACACCCCTGCACCGTGCCCGCGGACCCTCGCGGGCTCGGCGCTTCCGGCCGCGTGCGCCCACGCGGTCGTCCGTCCTGCCATCCAACGAGGAGATCAGCCATGTTCCAGACCACCACCGACGCCGAGCTGGCGGGCAACCCGATCGACGAGGTGATCGGCTCCACCATCCGCTACGCGGCGCTGACCACGGCGGCCAAGCTGGGCATCTTCACCGCCCTGGAAGAAGACGGCCCCAAGACCCTCGACGAGCTGGCCGCGGCGATCGGCGCCAGCACCGACGGCACCCGCGCCGTCGCCGACGTGGCCGCCGTCCTGGGGTGGCTCACCCTGGAGGACGGCCGCTACCGCAACGGCCCGCTGGCCGAACGCTGGCTGGGCAAGGACGCCGAGTACGACTTCACCCCGGCGCTGCTGTGGGCGTACGAACTCACCAACGTCCTGTGGGATCTCCCGCAGGCCGTACGGGACGGCAAGCCCGCGCAGTCCCTCTGGGAGCGCTGGGCCGACAACCCCGAGGCCGGGCGGGACTTCGCCGCCTACATGCGGGTCAAGTCCCGGCTGACCGTCGATGCCATCGTCGATGCCGTACCGCTGCCCGACGAGGCCCGGCGCCTGCTCGACCTGGGAGGTTCGCACGGCCTGCACTCCATCGCGATGTGCCGTCGGCACCCCGAGCTCTCCGCGACGATCCTCGACCTCCCCGAGGCGCTCGCCGACACCGGGACCGCGATCGAACAGGCCGGCCTCGCCGACCGGATCACCCTGGAGCGCGGCAGCTTCCTCAGCGGTGACCTCGGCAGCGGATACGACGTGGTGTTCCTCTTCGAGATCGTGCACAACCACACGGACGCCGAGAACCGGGACCTGATAGCCCGGGCGGCCGGTGCCCTGCGGCCCGGCGGCCGGATCGTGGTCCTCGAAGACGTCCGCGGTGCGCAACTCGACCCGCACAACGCCGCGTTCTCCCTGGCCATGTACGCCTGCTCGGGCGACCGCACCTACAGCCTGCCGGAGATCTCCGGCTGGCTCACCGACGCGGGCCTGACCACCGTCGAGCGGATCGTGCTGCCCTCATCCGTCTCTCTGGTCGTCGGCACCAAGTAACGCCGACCGCCGCGGAAGGGGGGAGCACCATGCAGATCGATCTGGCACACCGATCGACCGACTCATGGCAGATGGCCGCGGACCTCGCGCGTGAGGTGTACGCCCAGGCATACGGCGCCGATGTGGCGCCCCGGCCCGACTCGTTCATCGTCGCCCGCTCCGCCGGCGGGCCGACCGAGCAGCCCGCCGCGCCACTGGCCTGCGCGGGGCTGACCTTCGGCCGGGACCAGGCGCTGTTCTCCGAGCGCTACCTCGGCACCGGCATCGAGGACGCCGCCCTGGCCCACCTCGGTGTCTCGGTGGACCGCCGGCGGGTGGTGGAGGTGGGGGCACTGGCCACCCGCCGGACCGCGGTCGGCCGGGAGCTGATCAGAGCCACCCCGATCGTCGCCTGGTGCCTGGGGATGGAGTACATCCTGTGCACCGTCACCCGCCGCCTGGTCACCACGCTGGACCGCACCGGCATCCGCTTCGAGCCGTTCGCTCCCGCCGATCCGCGCCGGCTGCCGCCCGCCGAGGCGGCGCACTGGGGCTCGTACTACGACCACGAACCACAGGTCGGCGTCATCCCCCTGAACGCACTGGACCGGCTCTTCTCCGCCGCCACCGGGCGCTACTCGGTCACCGACCTCCAACTCAGCATCAGCGCCATGGAGGTGGCCGGCCATGCGGGTCATTGAGGAGACCCTGGCCCGGCTCGGCGAGTCGCGGCGTCCGCTGATCGAGGTGCTGGGCGAGGACGGGGCCCCGGCGCGCACGCTCACCTACCAGGAGGTGCTGCGCCGGGCGGCCGACCTGGCCCGGCGGATCGGCGGCGCGGCCGACCCCGGCCACCCCCTGCGCATCGGCGTGATCTGCGGCAACACCCCCGAGTTCGTGGTCGCCGACCTCGCGTTGATCGTGGCGCGCGCCATCGAGGTTCCGGTCCCGCTGGCCTTCTCCGCCGAACAGGCCGCCGGCCTGCTGGAGGAGACCGACCTGTGCCTGGTGGACACCGCCGGAGAGGCGCGTCTGGCGGAGTGGGGGAGGAGCCGGGTCCTCGGCCCGGGGTGCACCGTACTGCCGCTGTCCGTGGACGGCCCCGTCCCGTCGGCGCCGCTCGCGCTGCCGCCGGCCGGCACCGACCCCGCGGACTGGGAGTGCAAGGCCATCCACACCTCCGGTACGACCTCGCGCCCCAAGGGCGTCCGGATCCGTGCCCGGGCCATGGGCGAACTGCTCGGCTCCCTGCGGGCGGTGATGCCTCCCGGGGCCTTCGCCCGCTACCTCTCCGTCGTGCCGTTCAGCCTGCTCATCGAACAGGTCACCGGTCTGTACATGGTGCTGCTCGACGGCGGGACGCTGGTGCTGATGCCGCCCGGCAAGGCGCTGGTCGGCACGGCGGCGGGGGCCGCCGGCGACTGCCTGCCGTACGTGGCGGCGGCCCGGCCGACCGCACTGGTCGCCACCCCCGCACTGGTCGACGCCTTCGCTGCCGCCGCGGACCGGGCCGTGGGCGATCAACTCCGGTTAGCGCAGGTGCTGTTCGGTACCCCGGAGGCGCCGCTCATCTGCTGTGGCGGGGCTCCGGTCCACCCCGATCTGCTCCGTCGCCTGGACGCCCACGGGCTGCCCGTCCACGAGGGGTACGGGCTGTCCGAGAACAGCTCCGTGGTCAGCTGGAACACCCCCGCCGCACGCCGCCTCGGCACCGTCGGCCGCCCGCTGCCGCACGTCCGGGTCCGCACCGCCGACGACGGCGAACTCCTGGTCACCAGCTCGTCGTTGTTTGCCGGGTACACCCGCAACGACCCCTCCAGCCTCGTCCTCGACGCCGACGGCTGGTTGCACACCGGCGACCTGGCCCGGATCGACCGGGACGGCTTCATCACCATCACCGGACGCAAGAAGAACGTCATCATCACCGCGGCCGGCCGCAATGTCGCCCCCGAATGGGTCGAGGCCCAGTACGTCCAGCTGCCGTTCGTCCGCGCGGTCGCCGTGGTCGGCGACGGACTCGACGCCCTGCACGGGCTGTTCCTGGTCGAGGAGACCACCGACATCGCCGCCGCCGCGGTAGCCGTCCGGGAGTTCGGCGAAGCCCACCTCTCCGCGGTGGAACGGGTCGCCGTACCGCACTTCCTCGCCGATGCACGCCTCTACCCCAGGTACTTCACCGTCACCGGAAGGCCGATGCGGGAGGCCGTCCGCACCGCCCTCGCCAACGGAACGCTGTACGACCACCAAGGAGCTGACGCATGACCGCGATCGCCGACGTCCGGCCCTACGGCGCCGCCACCGGCCGGCTCGTCCTGCCCGCCGACGACACCTCGCTCGGCGCCCTCGACCCCGCATGGATCACCGGCCTCCTCGCCGACGCCGGCTTCCTGCTCTTCCGGGGCTTCCGTACCGACCTCGTGGAGTTCACCTCCTTCGTGAAGGCGCACTCCAGCCGGATCACCCTCGACCCCGCGCGCTCCTTCCACGGCGGGGAGGTCGCCCAGAAGGTGGACGCCGGCACCGGCGCGGTCGGCCTGCACCTGGAGAACGGCAACAGCCCCTTCGGCCCCGACCTCACCTGGTTCCTGTGCGAGAAGGCCGCTGCCAGCGGGTCCCAGACCACCGTGTGCGACGGCTACCGCGTCTGGGACGCGGCCGGCGACACCGCCCGCGAGGTCTTCGGCACCAAGGACATCATGTACAGCCGCCGCGTCGAGGAACCCAAGTGGAAGGCGTTCGTCTGCCACCAGGTGGAAGGCCGCAAGGACCCCGACGACGTCACCTTCGCCGATATGAAGGAGCTGGTGGGCGGCAACGTGTCCACCACCCTCCAGCTGAACGACGACGGCTCCCTCCACTACGCCTACCGCACCGGTGCCGTCCGACCGACGCTCTTCGGCAGCCGGCCCGCCTGGGCCAACAGCGTCTTCGGCCCCTCGTACAACTACGAGGCACCCCGCATCACCTTCGCCGACGGGACCGAGATCCCCGATCTGCTGCTCGCCGAGTTCCGCCGGCTCACCGCCGAGCTGACCGAGGAACTCGACTGGCAGGACGGCGATGTGGCGCTCATCGACAACACCCGGGTGATGCACGGCCGTCGCGAGATCCTCGACACCGACCGGACCGTCTACAACGCCCAGAGCTACCTCGACCCGGCGCTGCTGACCGCCGTACGGAGCGGGAGGTCGCAGGGATGACCGGGACCGCAGCCACCGGCCTCGACGACGAGCGGGTCCGCGCCGTCCTGGACGACATCGCCCAGACCGCCGAGCACACCGACCCCGACGTGATGCAGCGCGCCTACGCCACCGCCGCCGACTGGCCGCAGCCGCCCACCGCCGAACAGGCCGCCGAGCTCTGCTCGCAGGCCGCGCTGCCGGTGCACCCGCAGGTCGGCACCTTCCTCTACCAGCTCGTCCGGGGCCAACGCCCGGCACTCGTCGTGGAGTTCGGCACCTCCTTCGGCGCCTCGACGCTCTACGCCGCGGCGGCGCTCCGCGACAACGGCGGCGGCCTGGTCATCGGTTCGGAGCTGCACCCGGAAAAGGCCGACCGGGCCCGCGGGCACCTGGAGCACGCCGGACTCGCCGACTACGCCGAGATCAGGACCGGCGATGCCCGAGAGCGGCTCGCCGACCTTCCCGGCCCGGCCGACCTGGTGCTGCTCGACGGGTGGAAAGAGCTCTACCTCCCGGTCCTGACGATGCTCGAACCGCGCCTCCGGGCCGGGGCCCTGATCGTCTCCGACAACCTGCCGATGCTGCCACCGGAATTCCTCGACCACGTCCGCACCGCCGGCAACGGCTACCTCTCCCAGCAGCTTCCACTGGGAGACGGCATCGAATTCTCCGTCCGCCTCCAGGAAGGCCCATCGCACCCGTGACTGCCCGCACCCACCGACGCGCCCTGCTCCGGGCCGGCATCGCCGCGCTGCCGCTGGCCGCCGCGGCCCCGACCGCCGCGCTGGCCGCCGACCGCACCGGCCGGCTCACCGCCGGCGCCGTCAGCTGCTGGACCGTGGCCTACCTGGACGCCTGGCGGACCAAGAACGACACCGCCGCCGTCCGGCTGTTCACCCCCGATGCCGTCTACGAGGCGGTGCCCGGCGTGCCCGCGCAGACCTTCCGCGGCCGGGACGAGATCGGGCGCTACTGGCGCGAGATCACCGCCGGCCAGAGCGAGATGACCGGCCGCCACGGCACCCCGGTCGTCACCGGCGACCGGGCGGCCGTCGAACTCTGGGTCACCCTGCGGGCCCCCGCGCTCAACCCGGACGGCGACCACTGGATCACCCTCCTGGAGACCAACGTCCTGCTCTTCGCCCCCGACGGCCGCTGCCGGCGCAACACCGAGTACTGGAACCTCCAGATGGGCCGCCTCGAACCGCCCCAGGGGTGGGGCGCCGCATGACCCCCACCCGCCTGCTCGTCACCGGCGGCCGGGTCCTCACCATGGACCCGGCCCTCGGTGAACTGCCCACCGCCGACGTGCTGGTGGAGGGCGGCCGGATCAGCGAGATCCGCCCGGCCATCGACGCCGACGGCGTGCACGAACGGATCGACGCCCACGGGTGCCTGGTGCTCCCCGGCTTCATCGACACCCACCGGCACATGTGGCAGGCGGCGCTGCGCGGCAGCGGCGCCGACCAGACCCTCGCCCAGTACTTCACGACCGTCCTGCACACCCAGGCGCCCCGGCTCACCGCCGACGACCTGAACTTGGGCAACCTGCTGAGCGCGCTGGGGGCACTGGACGCCGGGGTGACCACCGTCCAGGACGTCTCCAACGTCGCCAAGCCCACCGAGGAGCACACCGACGCCCTGCTCGATGCGCTCACCGGCTCCGGACTGCGCAGCGTCTTCGCCTACGGCCACGGCACGGCGGGCGACGCCCGCCGGGTCCGCTCCCGCCGGCTGCACACCAAGGACGCCCTGGTCACCATGGCCCTCAACGCCGAGGCCGGGAGCGACGACGCCACCCGCCGCAACGGGGCGCTGGCCGATGAGCTGGACCTGCCCACCGCACTGCACGTCCGGGGCGGCAGCCCGGTGTCCCGACTGCGCCGCCTGGGCGTACTGCGCCCCGGGACCGTGTTCATCCACGGCACCGGCATGGCGGCGGGCGAACTGGAGCTCGTCCGCGACAGCGGAGGAGCGCTGTCCATCGCGCCGGCCATCGAGATGACCATGGGGCACGGGCTGCCCCCGTTCGCCGCCGCGGCGACCGCCGGGCTGCGGCCGGGCCTCAGCGTGGACGTCGAAGTCGCCGCGCCGAGCGATATGTTCACGCAGATGCGAGCGGCGCTCCAGGTCGGACGGTTCGCCGTGTTGCAGGGGCACGCGGACCCTGCGGCGCCGCTGCTCACGGCGCGGCAGGTCCTGGAGTTCGCGACCATCGGCGGCGCCGAGACCCTCGGCCTCGCCGACCGCACGGGTTCGCTCACCCCGGGCAAGCAGGCCGATCTGATCGTGCTGCGGACCGACCGTCCCGGTGTGGCACCGGTGTACGACCCCGTCGCGGCCGTGGTGTCCGCGATGGACCGCGCCGATGTGGACACCGTGATCGTCGACGGGCGGATCCTCAAACGCGCCGGCCGGTTGCTGCACGCCGGACTGCCCGGGCTGCTCGCGCGGGCGGAGGAGCTGCGCGCCAGGATGACCGACGGCCGGCCCGCGGGCTGACCTGCCGGCTCAGCGGCGGATCAGTACGCCCTCCTCGATGGCGGCGAGGGCGATGCGGAGCTGCTCGCTGAGGGCCTTGGCGGTGCGCTGCGGAATGCGGTCGACAAGCCGGGCGTGCACGGCGGTCGTGGCGCGCACCGCCGCCTCGGCCGTCTCCACCCCGAGCGGGGTCAACTGCACCCAGCTGCTGCGGGCATCGTCCTCGGCCGCCGCGCGGGTGACGTACCCGGCGGCGACCAGGCGCTTGACGACATTGCTGGTGCCGCCGGACGACAGCAGCAGCGCATGGGTGAGGTCGGTCGGCTTGAGGCGGTACGGGGCACCGATCCGCCGCAGGGTGGCGAGCACGCCGTACTCGGCCTGGGTCAGCCCCAGCTTCTCCAGCTCGACACCCGCGGCGGTGTCGAACGCCGAGACCAACAGGGCGCTGCGCTTGGCCAGTTCCAGGGGCAGGCCGGCGATTTCGGGCAGCTCCCGCCGCCACGCCGAGATGATCTCGTCCACGTGGTCAGGCTCCACTGCGATCCGCCTTCCCTCTGCCCACCAGCTCCGCACCACGATATCCCACCGCCCCGGTGGAACCGTTCTGACCTGCGGAGAGACGAGGTCCCCTCAGAAGCCGGTGGCGCCGTCGAGGCGCTCCCGCAGCAGGTCCGCGTGACCGATGTGCCGGGCGTACTCGGCGATCATGTCGATCAGGATGCGGCGCAGGGAGATCGGTTCACCGGTGCGCCGGCGTATTCCCGTCTCGTCCAGGGAGCCGGCGGCGGCCGTGATCTGCCGGGACCGCTCGCACTCCGCCCGCCAGACCGCGAAGGCCTCGTCGACGTCACCGTCCAGGGAGTCGAAGTCCTGGTCGGGATCGTCGTCGGAGTAGTGGAGGAGGGGGAGGGACTCACCGGCGAACTGGATGCGGAACCACCAGCGTTCGACCCCCGCCAGGTGCCGTACCAACCCGTGCAGCGAGAGCCCGGAGGGCGGCACCGCGCGCTCGGACAGCCGGTCCGGCGGCAGATCGTCGCACTTGAGCGCAAAGGTGGCGCGGTGCCAGTCCAGCACCGCGGTGAGCGTCTCCCGCTCACCGCCGAGCGAGGGTGGCGCGGTGCGGGTGTCGCCGGTCAGCCGCGGTGCGAAGTGCTGGGGAGTGGCGCGGTCGGTCATGGCCCGCCCTTCTGGTCCGTCCTGATCATCGTCGTGCGTCCGAGTCTGACAGCCACCACTGACAACGGACCGGCGCCGGGACGCCCCCGGCCGGGCCGGTTGCCCGCCCCGCCCCGCTACCCAAGGGATGTCCCGCAACTGATCTCGGTATGAAGGTTGGTTGTCAGGACTGGATCCCGGGGACCACTGGGGCGCCGTCGCCACGGTCGCGTCGTTCTCGCGGACTGTCCGGTTTGGTTACGTGGTGTCCAAGGTGACTCGGGGCCGACGGGTGGCGGACGGGTCACGTCCGCTGGAGTGGTGTATCGACGGCCACTCGGTGATCTCGTTTTGAGGCTATGCGGTGAGTTCGGTGGGCAGGGTGGTCTCGTCGG
>NZ_JBEZIX010000063.1:0-48526 GCF_040651315.1 Streptomyces sp. NPDC048506 | reverse complement strand
GCTGGGCGCGGCCCGCGGGGTGCGCGGCGGCCTCGCCCGGCTGCCGGCGGCCGGGCGGGACCGGGCCGGCGGGCCTGGGTGACCGGCACGACGTGGTCCGGCCCGCCCCGGTGTACGGGGGCTGCTCCGGTCCGTCCCGGAACTGTTCCGCCTGCAAACGGTAGGCCGCCGCGAAGCTGCCCTGCGCGGCCAACAGGCCGTCGTGGTCGCCCTGTTCGATCACCTTGCCCCGGTCGAGGACGTAGATGGTGTCGGCGCAGCGCACCGACGCGAGGCGGTGGGTGATGAGGACGACCGTGCGGCCGCTGTCGGCCAGGGCTCGTATGCGGTGGAAGACCTCGATCTCGGAGGCGGCGTCGAGGGCCGCGGTGGGTTCGTCGACGATGACGACGGACGCGTCGCGGAAGTGGGCCCGGGCCAGGGCGAAGCGCTGCTGTTGGCCGCCGGAGAGGCCCTGGCCGCCGTGGAAGCCGCGTTCGAGGAGGGTGTTCCAGCCGCGGGGCAGCGTTCGGATCAAGCCGTCCACGTCGGCGAACGCTGCGGAGCGCCGCAGGGCGGCCTCGTCGTGGGCGCGTTCGGGACGCCCCAGGGTCACATTGGCGCGGGCCGTGAAGGGCCACTTGAGGAAGTCCTGGTCGACGAGGGCGACGCGGTCGAAGACGGTGTCGCGGTCCAGCTCTCTGATGTCGGTGCCGTCCCAGGTGAGTCGGCCGGAGTCCGGGAGGTAGAGCCCGGCGATCAGCTTCGCCAGCGTCGACTTGCCCGAACCGTTGTCCCCGACCAGGGCGACGACGCTGCCGCGCGGAATGCGCAGACTCACGCCCGTGACCGCGGGGGCGGCCTGCCCCCGGTAGGTGAACGAGACGTCGTCGAGCTCCAGGATGGTCGGCCGTCCGGTCAGCGGAAGGCCACCGGCCGGAATGGCGCGCTCGCGGGCCAGGGGTCCTACGGCGTGGGCGCGGAGTTCACGGGCCGGGTCGGGGGCCAGCAGCAGGTCGGACAGGCGCCTGCGCACCCGTACGTGGTCGAGCCAGCGCTGGATGCTGCGGTAGACCCGGCGGGCCGTGCGGACTGTGCCGTATCCCTTGGGCATGGCGGTGAGCAGGAGCAGGGGCAACAGGAGCGGGTGCAGCACGGTCAGCGCCCACGCGGCCGCGACCAGTGAGATCAGGCCATTGATCACGGCTACGGCGTGCCCGATCAGCCGGCGCGCGGCGTCGGTGCCGAATTCGGCCGTCTCCAGGAGCCGGCGTACCTGGGTGTCCTCCAGGTCGGCGAGCTCCACCCGGATCGCGTGGGAGAGCAACCGGAGCGAGGCGGCCCGCTCCACCTGGGGTTCCAGCCGGCCCACCGCCAGCGCGGACATGGCCGTAAGCAGCGCGACGAGTACTGCCGTACCGGCCACGACCAGCAGGGACGGCAGCGCGGCGCGTACCCGGTCCGGCGTTGGGCCGCCCGCGAACAGGTCGACCAGCACCTCGTTGGTGGCCAGCAGCCCGAAGGCCGTGGCCGCGCCGCGGCCCACCTGCGCGACGGCCACGGTGACGAGGGAGAGGCGGTCCACCGCCCAGGCCATCGCGGCGGACCGCGCCAGCAACGCAGGGACCCGGCCGGCCATCCTGTGGAAGGGGATCTCCAGCGGCACCTGCTCGTGCCGGGCCGATGCCTCATCCATCCGGAGACGGCGCCCGAAGAGTTCCCGTTCCGCGTCGTTCGTCTGCTCCTGATCGGACGTCACTGGCCCAGCGCCTCCCCGTTCCGGTGTCGTTCGTGAGCGTCTGAAAGCCGCTGTCTCAAAGTGAGTGTCCTGTCGTGTGTAGTTCAATGAGACTTATGACTCGGCTGACCACCATGTCCCGGTCCGGACGGCATGTGCTCGGCAAGCGGCTGGGCATTGCCGCGTTCGCCGGGTGGCTGATTTTCGTCACCTTCTCCATCGCCACGGAGGACGACGGCAGCGAATCGAGCCCGCAACGGCTCGCGGAGGCGGTGCAGCGGGAGCTGCGGAAAGGCGACACGGACACCTTGCAGAAACGCTTCACGGACGACACGGCGGGCGAGAAATACGCCGAGAGCCTCCTCGACAAGTTCAAGGACGTCCCCGAGGACCGGATCGCGGTGCGGGTGGTCCGGGACGCGCTGCGCGTCGACGTCGCCGGTACCCCCTCCTGCACGGCGTGGACGCTCGTGGAGGCGGACAAGGGGCACGGGAAGCTGGACGCGGCTCCGCCCGCCCCCGGGTCGGGTTGCTGACCGGCGCCGTCACGCCTGCCGCACCCGGACGTTCCGGGCCCCCGTCTCTCGACCGCCGGCCGGGCCATTCGCGTCCGGCGCCCCCGCTCCGTCGGTCCGGGTGTCCCAGGCCCGGAGCAGGGCGTCCTCCTGCGCCGGGGCGAGCGCGTAGGCACCGGCCGCGTAGTCCCGGCCCGCCGTACCGCCGGCCGTCATCCAGGCCCAGGTGTCCCGCACGGTCTCGGCAACGGGTCGGGTGCGCAGGCCGGTGGCTTGCGCGCGGGAGGTGTCCACGGACCAGGCCCCGCGTCGTCGGCGGCCCACAGCGGTAGGCCGAGCCACGGACGGATGTCGCGGGCCCGTAGGAAGGCCCCGTCGGCCCAGACGGTCTCCGACGCAACACTCGATCTCGACCGCGCACCCGGACTGCACCACCGACGACACCTGGACTGACCAACTCCCAACCACAACGGAATTCGGCCTACGAGCAGCCGCACGTTCGCCCACGATCACGCCTGTGCCTTCCGCACTCCCTCACCCGGCAACCCGTGACCCCGTAGCAGGACACGGTGCCGCGTGGTAGCCGGACTTCGGGGCTCAACCTGACCGTCCCGTGGTTTCGGCGTGCAGTTACTACACAGTTTCCAAGTGAAAGAAATGGGTCACATGAGCCACCAGAACAGCTCCCGCCCTGCGGATGCCTCCGGCGCTTTCGCCCTCGGCGGCGACCTGACCGTCAACCGCCTCGGCTACGGCGCCATGCAACTCACCGGCCCCGGAGTGTGGGGCGAGCCCAAGGATCCGGCCGAAGCGATACGGGTGCTGCGCCGTGCCGTCGAGCTGGGCATCAACTTCATCGACACGGCCGACTCCTATGGCCCCTTCGTCAGCGAGCGGCTCATCCGCGAGGCCCTGCACCCCTACGCCGACGACCTCCTCATCGCTACCAAGGGCGGGGTGACCCGCTCCGGCCCCGACGACTGGCGCCCCGTAGGCCGACCTGAGTACCTGCGCCAGCAGGCCGAACTGAGCCTGCGCCACCTCGGCGTCGAACGTATCGGCCTCTACCAGCTGCACCGTATCGACGAGAAGGTGCCGCTCGCCGACCAGCTGGGCGAGCTCGTCCTGCTCCAGCAGGAAGGCAAGATCCACCACATCGGCGTCTCCGAAGTGACCGTCCAGCAACTCAAGGAGGCCCGCGCGATCACGGAGATCGCCTCCGTGCAGAACCTCTTCAACCTCGCCAACCGCAGCGCCGAAGACGTTCTTGAGTACGCCGAGCGCGAGAACATCGCCTTCATCCCGTGGTTCCCCATGGCTACCGGCGAGCTCGCCCGCCCCGGCGGCCCGCTCGACGCCGCAGCCAAACAACACGGCGTCAGCCCCTCCCAACTCGCCCTCGCCTGGCTACTGCACCGCTCCCCGGTCATGCTCCCCATCCCCGGCACCTCCCGGACAGCCCACCTGGAGGAAAACGCTGAGGCCGCCCGCATCACCCTCACCGACGACGAGTTCGACGCGCTGGCCGCCGCAGCCTGACCCACGCGCCACACCACGGGTCGGCAACGGCGTGCCAAGGTGCACCGTTCGTCGTCGGCACATGCGGCGCCGCCGGGCACCCTCGTCGACGGGTGTCCGGCCGGCGAGGGATACAGCGACGCAGCAGCAGCGGACCTCAAGGGATACGGCCCGTGGTCACTATCCGCACGGCAGCGTCGCAGTACGCCGGGGGCCGCGTCGCGGGGCACGCCGAGGTGGCGGACGTCACGGCCCTCGGCGAGACGGAGGTGTGCCGGCTCGCCGAGGGCTTGGACCCTGTGGGGGTCGTCACGTTCAGCGAGCACCGGCTGCGACTCACCGGGGCGGTGGCTGCACACTGCGGGCTGCGCTTCCACTCCCGCGAGACCGCAGCCGCCTTGACTGACAAGTACCGCCAGCGGCCGGACCTTTGGGAGCGCGGTGTCCAGCGCACCGGGTGCGCCCTGGCCCGGCATCCGGACGAAGCCGCCTCCGCGCTCGCTCTGGTGGGGAAGCCAGCGGCGCTCAAGCCACGGGCAGGGCGCCGGAAGCGCGGACACGTGCCTGGTCGCCTCGGCCGACACCGGAAGGCCACCGCTGGTCCCGCCGTTCCGGGAGGCCGGGCACGTCCCGCTCGCACCCGTCCCGACCGTCCTGGCGGCGGACGTCGTACGGCTGGAGCAAGCGGCGGTACGTGCCCTGGACGCCATCGACGACACCCCCGTCCTCGACATCAAGCCCTACATGACCGAGTTCGGCCCCCAAGGAACCGTCACCCAACCCCCCTGGACCACCGAGATCATGCACCACTACTACTGACCTGCCACGCAGCCACGGGCCATCGCCCATACGTGGGGCGGAAAGCCGTCCCCGGAACCCGTGGCGTCGTGCCGCGACCGCCTGACCTGCCGCCGTCGCCCACCGTTCAGAAGCACCCAAGCGCACTGCTGCACAGGAGCGGCGCGATGCCCCCACCGGCCTCCGCCCGATCCGCGTCGCCAGCCTCGCCTCCACCGAACCGCGCCCGATGCCGCGGAGTTGGACGCGGCGGCGCCGCAGGGACTTTCTTGCGGCTTCGGGTCTTACGGGCTGCCTTAAAACCATCACGAAACGTACCGAAGGAGTGAGGATGCCCATCGCACTGGCCGAGGAAATCATGCTGCTGTCCCTGGACGACGAGTCCGGGGTGCCGGAGCGGCGGCAGGCGGCGGGCTGGGCCGTCGCGGGCGGGATCGTGCTGGAACTGGTTCTCGCCGGGAGGGCGTCCGTCGAAGGCAAGTACCTCACGCTGACGGACCCGACACCGACCGGTGAGCCCTTGCTCGATGGCCGGCTGGCGCTGCTCGACGCCTGGCTGCACGGCCGCGACAAGCGGCGCGTGACGCATTGGCTGACCAGGGACCACGCCAAGGCCACCAGAGCTGCCATGGAAAGCCTGTGTGCCCGGGGCGTGGTCGTCGAGCAGCAGCACATGACCCGCGCAAGGCGGTGGCCGACCGGATGGCGGAAGTCGCGGCCGGCCAGTGGGCGGCCGAGAGCGTACGTGCCGCGATCCGCCATATGCAGACGGCCATAGCGGCTTCCGCTGTTGCTGGTGCCGGAAGCTCATGTGATGCGCCAGAAATCGCGGGCTTGACCAGCTCATGCGAGGGCTGATCGTGCGGTTGCGTGGAACTGCACGTACTCGATGGTCGCGCCTCCGGGGTGCTTCACGGTCAGATTTCGGCCGGTGGGCACCTCGTTGGGACCGTCGAGGATTTCTCCGCCGTGTTGCTCGGTGATGCGCAGGACTTGGTCGAGGGACTCGACGATCGCGGTGGCGTGGGTGCCGCGGTAAGGGGCGAGGGCTTCGTCTGAACCTGCCAGAAGCAGATAGCCGCCGACGCTCGCGAGGTTCAGGTCGCGGTAGGTGAACCGCAGTCGTGGCTGCTCTCCCGTCAGCTCGACGAAGGTCGGCAATGCCACGTCCAGGTCGTCGACGTAGACGCGGGCAAGGGTGGCGAGCACTGTCACGGTCATCTCCTAGATCATTTCGACATTCCCGAAACATCGAAGCGATCTGCATACTACGGGTGTCACACGGGTGAAGACGAGGAGGGTCAGTGGAACAGCGCGGGCACGAGGACCTGGACCTGGCTGTGGTGCTCCATGCCCTGGGCGATCCGGTTCGGCTGGCACTGGTCCGCCGGATGGCCGAGGACGGCGAGAGTGCGTGTAGCCCGGACGGCGTGGACGTGCCCAGATCGACGCTGTCCAACCATTGGCGAATCCTGCGCGAAGCCGGAATCACCCAGACCCGGCGGATCGGAAAGGCCCGTCTGATGGCTCTGCGTCGCGCCGAGCTCGACGCCCGCTTCCCGGGCCTTCTCGTCGCCGTGTTGGCGGAAGGCAGGCGGTGAGCTGAGATTCCGTGCCAGGAGACGTGACGTCTCGCTGTCGGTGCCGTCGAATACGTTCTGTCCGTTCGGCCCGACAGGCGGGCCGCCGAACTGAAGGACTTGTCGCCGTGAGCATCCACCTACACCTTCGCGCCGTCGCGGAGTCCGAGATCCGGGACGACCACACCTGGCTTGCGGTGTTCATGCGGGCGGCTTGGGAGAACCACCCCGACGAGTACGCAGCGGGTATCGCCGACTCGATCGACAAGGTCTGGGACGCCGTCAATGACTTCTACGCCGCTGCCGCTGTCCTCGAAGCAGATGCCGACGAGCTGTGGACGCTGCCGATTTACGGCGGCCGCCCCGTGGCACACAGCGCCGAAGCCGACCCCTCCAACCCGCCCCTGATGATTCTGGAGCCGCCGGGGGTGTCACAGGCCGCAGACTTCCTCGCGCGTGTCTCTTTCGACGAGCTGTGGAACGTCGCCGGTGCCAAGCTTTGCTGCTACGGCCAAGACGAGGCGCAGGCCAGACAGGAGTTCCTCGACCATCACGGGGACCTCCTGGGGTTCTACGGGCGGGCGGCCGAATCAGGCCACGCCGTAGTCAAGGCGGTGTGGGCTTGAGACGTGGTCACGTGCCGGTTACCGGCATGCGTTGACGACTGCGACCTGCACGGTTGCTTCGTAGCGGACGGCGCGTTCGTCGGACCGGGTGGCGACGGCATGGTGGCGTTCGAGCCGGATGATCCCGCACTCGACCGCGTGCCGCTGCTTGTGTTCGCCCTCGTCGAACTTCGGCGGCCGGCCGCCGCGCGATCCGTGCGTGAGCCGGCTGCGGACCCGGACCGCAGGCACCGGAATCGTGGCCGTGATCATCAATGAGCGGACATCCACTTTCGCAACAGGCCCCAGGGCGTCGACGCTCGCCCATGTGATGTCGTCCGATCCGTCTAGTTCCAGTGGCCAAGTCGCTTGCAAACAAGGAGAGTTCACGTTCTAGGAGGTTCACGCGGGGTGCCGTATCTTCTCCAAGCACCGGGATCAACGGAAGCCACTTGGGGGAGTCGCTGTGGGGGACCAACACAGGCAGTCGGGATCCGACGCACAGGAAGGAAGCGACGCACAGACCCGATCCGGCAACCCGGAACCTCCGCCAGGGCAGCAGCCCCCGGGCAACGTCCCGCCGGCACCACAGGCGCCACCCGCTCCGCCGGGCCCGCCCCCGGCGGCCCCGCCCGCCTCCGGTGAATCGGCCCGACCCACCCCCGGGCCACCCGAGCCCCCTGCGGTGCCTCCGCTGCCGGCCCAACCACCCGCCGTGCCCCCCGCCGTGCCTCCGCCGCCTGCTCAGCCGCCTGCGGTGCCTGCGCCGCTCCGGTCGTCGTGGCTGGCCACCGCATGGCGCCGACCAGGGCGTGCCATGCCCCTCATCGCCATGGGCGTCGCCTTGGCGGTGCTCGCGAGCCTCGTGTACGTCCTGTGGCCAGGCGGGTCCGGCGGGTCTCACCGGGATGCCTCGGGCTCTGAAGTGTCACCGGCCCAGCGGGGGGCATCGGCCGCGCGGGCGTTGAGCGCCCTTCGGGGCGTGAACCTGTCGACCGCCTACGCTCCTGCCGAGCACCGGCCCGTGACCCACGCGAACCTGACGGTCACCGCGTCGGGACAGGCGTCGGGAACCCTGAGCGAACCCGTGGCCGGCAAGTCCGCGATCGCGTGGTCCGGTGACCGGCTCTACCTGAAGGGCGACTCGGACTTCTGGGCGCAGCAGGACCCGTTGTACGGCACGGACCTGACCAGCAGCGGCCGCTGGATCGCCCCGAAGAAACGTTCCGGCTACTACCTGCTCGACAGCTTCGCCGTGAACGCGGGCTCCCTGTCCCCGAAGTCACTGGCCGCGCTGGTCACGCAGGTCACCTCCGATCCCGAAGCGGTGCAGGAGGACGCGGGGACGATCGAGGGGCACAAGGCGATCTCGTACACGGCACAGGGCTGGACCGTCGTCCTCGCCAGCGCATCTCCCTACACCGTCCTGGCCATCGGAGGGGAACCCCATCAGGAAGGGCCGGTCAAGTCCGCTGCCTGGCACTCGTCCCGGCGCGCCACGGGCGGGGCGGGGCCGGCGGACCACCGTGGGGTGGCCGCCCCGGCCGACTACTCGGACAGTGACTACAGCTCGTACCTCTTGATGGTTCCGAAGCCTGCCACCAACGAGCAGACGACTGCCGCCCGTTCGACCGCCGCTGCGGCCGCGTCCGCCGCTGTCCCTCCTGCCACCTCGTCCGAGGCCGTCTCCACGTCCATGGGGCCGGACTTCACCATCACCAACAACAGCGCGTACCTCTGCACGAGCAACCCGTGCTCGTACTCCTTCACGGTCACGAACAGCGGGGACGAGGCGGGAGAGGCCACCCTCTATCTCAGCCTCCCGCAAGTGCCGGACCAGCCCCACCCCCTCGGCACCCTGCAACCCAAGCAGTCCAAGAACGTCAGCGGCACCCGCCCCAACATCGCCATCGGCACCGGGCGAACCGTGAAGCACACCGACTACGCCTGGGTGTACTCGTCCGCCGAGTACGGATCGGACCCCAAGGTGGGCAGCCGTCTGCACGCACGGAACCTGCGGCCGGACGACGTCTCCGTCGGGACTCCCCTGAAACCCGACGCGGCGAAGCTGCTCGACCTGATGACGAAGGACACTCCGGCCAGCGACACGGGAACCGGTGAAAAGGCGGTCGATGCGCTCAACGGGGCCAACAACGAGGGCGAGTTGCCCGATCTGGCGGCGATCGCCAACTCCGGCCGCCTGGAGAACCCCGAAGACCTGCGCGAAATCCTCCCCACCACCGACCAAGCCGACAACCGGCGTGTGCTCCAGCAGGTTGCGCAGCTGTTGCAGACCGATCGGCAAGCGAAAGTCACCTGGGCCGGGCCGTACAAGGTCAACGGAAAGACCTATCGGGCCGACTACATCTACACGACCACCCGTCAGGGTCAGCAGATCAAGCGCGCCGTGCGGGCGAAGACCGTGGGGAGCCCGGAGAAACTCGGGTCGCAGATGAGCCTCGGCGCCGAGCAACTCAACGGCGAGAGGCCGGGTTCCGGAAACGCCAAGAGCGAGAAGGCACCGCCCGGCTTCGAACGGGTCCTGCGGATCAACCTCGAGCCGGCTGTCGGCCCGCTCCTCGCGCTGGCCTCCACGGCCGACCTGGAGAAGTTCCTGTCGACGGGAGAGAAGTTCCGGCAGGCGCGGGAGAGCCTGTGCCAGCCGAACGGCCGCGGCCCACGCGTCGACCGCCTCGTCATCGTCAACGACTCGGGCACCCACCAGTGGACGGACCTGCGCAGACTCGGCGTGCGCTGCGCCGGCCCCGGCGGGGCTCCGGCTTCTCCCAGCGCGCCGAGCAGCGACAAGCCCGACCACAAGCCGACCTGCCTGGACCGGCGCCCCCTCGGTGCGGAGGACAACGGCGCTGACGGCTGGACCTATTACTCCCCCATCGGACGGGGTGAACGCGCCCTTGGGGCGGTTGCGTGCCTGGCCGGGGACACCAGCGGCGGCAGCGAAGCGAACCCCAACAGCCCGGGTATGAGCGAGGCGAAGGCGCGCGCCGCACGGCTGTTCCCGCATTCGACCGAGCGCTTCCTGGTAAACAGTTGCCACCTCATCCCGAATGCGCTGGGCGGCAAGGGCATCACCGCCAACCTCTCGCCCTGCTGGGCGAAGCCGGTCAACGTGGGGATCATGACCGGCATCCAGGCATGCGTCACCGGCCTGATGAAGTCGCACGTCGTGCAAATGACGGTCGTACCCGAGTACATGAAGGATGTGGATCTCATACCCTTCGAATTCCGCTTCCAGATCCAGGCATGGGACCACCAGGGCAACGCGATCGACGAGAGCTGTTCCAGGGACGTCCAAAACCTCAAAGAGGGGGAGTACCTCAACGAAGACTAGGGGTGGTGCATGCGCGTGCAGGCCGACATCGAGGAGTTCGCACGGCTCGCCGATATCACGCCCTGCGAAGGGGAGGCGTTGCCCTGGGCAGGGTCCGGCACGGCAGTGGGGGTCGAACTCCCCGCGGACTACCGGGCGTTCGTCGACGCCTTCGGGGGAGGGGACCTGTACGGGCGCCTCGGTGTCAACACGCCGTGGCCGCTGCACGATCCGTCGGCGGGAGTCACCGCACTGCGGGCCATGCTGGACGACGCTGCCGCAACGAGCTCGCTCCTGCGCGAGCTCAGGGGCAGCTATCCCGCGGCGTTCCCCTTCGCGTTCTACCCCGAGCCCGGTGGTCTGCTCGCGTGGGGCGGCGGGATCGGCGGAGAGCTCTGCTTCTGGCTGACCGAAGCCCCGGACCCGGACGCCTGGCCGGTGGTGGTGTGGGACAAGGCTGACTGGCGCCGCTACGACATGGGCATGGTCGCCCTGTTGATCCGCGCCCTCACGAAGGCAGACCCGTTCCTCAGCGCCCTGGTCGCCCCTGAGCACGGGCGCCCCGTGTGGAACCCGAGAGGCTAATGCCGTATCAGGCAACGTTCGCCCTGTCGTGGGCCGGCGGTGTCAGGGCCTTCCGGAGGTGCCTACCGGGGGAGCGTCCGAACTGCCCGTCGAGCACCACAGTGCGAAGGTTCTCGGATGCGCCGACAGCGGCCCAGTGACACTCCCTCAACGTGCTGTCAGCGGTGCGTCAGTTCGGCGTCAGTTGCCCTCGGGAGAATCCGGGACGTCCCGGCGAATGCATTCATCTGGAGGCGATATGACCAACGCGGTCACCATCACCGGCTGACAGCGTGCCCAGATCAAGGAATCGGTCTGCGAGATCATCGAGGCGGCCATACGGCCCCCAGGGCAGTCTGAAGCACTCCCGTCCGGTTCTTGAGCATGTGGCCCCCACCGTCCTGTCCGGGCGCTTGCCCATCCGTGTCGAAGCCCCTCGGCCCGGTACGTCGCAGAGATCGGCCGACAGCCCGGACATCCTGCCTTAGACGAGAGGGAATGACCGTGTCCCAGCAGGCCCTCCAGCATGGCGCAGCACCCGTCGCCATCCGCAGCGCCGCCTGGTATCTGCCCGAGCACACCTTGCCGATCACCGATGTACGGACGCTCGACGAGACCGAGCGCGCCACACGCGACGGTCTGGGCATCGACACGGTCCGGGCGGACGACCGGCTGGACTCCGTCACTCTCGCGGAACGCGCCGCGCGCCGGGCGCTCGAACAGGCGGGACTTGACGCCCGGGACCTGGGCGCCCTGGTGATGGTGGAGTCGCGGGTCCAGGAGACGTTCCTCAGCTCCGAGGTGACCAGGCTCCAGCACCGACTCGGCGCCGACAACGCCACCACCTTCTCGGTGGGCGGGCTCGGCTGTGTCTCGATCACCCCGGCCCTGCTGACGGCCCGCGGACTGCTGGCCGCAGACCCTGCCCTGGACCATGTCCTGGTCGCGCACGGCAGCAAGCCGGCCGCCGCCCTGCGCTACCGCCACCCCGTCACAGTGAACGGCGACGGCGGGCAGGCACTGCTGCTCTCCCGCAGCGGGAGGATACGGGTACTCGACATCGCGCAGCTGACCAACGGGCGCTACTGGGACCTCTTCCACGTCGACTACCGGGACCGCCCCACCGCTCAGTGGCGCGAACAGTGCACGGAGCCCAACACCTACTCCTTCCGCCTGGCCATGGAGACGCGCAACCGCCTCTCCGCGATGTTGGGCGACCTGCTGCGGCGCAACGGAATCGGCCGGGGGGACGTCGCCGGCTTCGTCAGCCAGAATCTGTCCGTCGGGAGCTTCGCCTTCCTCGAGGACTCCCTGGACATCGAACTGCTGCCGGCGTGCCGGGAGAACCTCCGGCAGTACGGACACCTCGGTCCCAATGACGTCTTCCTCAATCTCCGCACAGCACTCGACCGCAAGGAGCTGGCCCCCGGCGACCTTGCGGTCCTGATCAACGTGAGCCCGGTGGCTGCCTGGAGTCTGCTGCTGGTCGAGACAGGTTCACAGGAGGACACGGCATGAACGACATCACCTCGCAGATCACCGGCTTTCTGAGCGCGGCTCTTCGTCGGCAGGTGGAGCCGGACGACGACTACTTCGAACAGGGCCTCGCCGACTCACTGTTCGCCCTGGAGCTGGTGACCTTCGTCGAGAGCCACTTCGGCCTCGCCGTCGAGGTCGAGGACCTGGATCTGGACAGCTTCAGGACCGCCAACCGCATCACGGAGTTCGTCCGGCGCAAGACCGGAGCGCCCGAATTGGGAGAGGCACATGCCGAGGGTTCCTGAAAGCGGCCCCGACGCTGCGACGACGGATCTGCCGCCCGTGGAGCCCGTGGACCTGTCCCGGGTCGCAGCCGATCTGGCGGCCGACGCCCATGACTGCGCCTCTCGTTGGGACCAGGACGGCGGACTGCCCGATTCGGTGCGTAAGGAGGTCGCCGCGTCGGGACTGCTCGCCGCGGACCTGCCCGAGCGGTACGGGGGCGCCGGCCTCCATCCGCTCACGCTCGGGGAGATCACCGCACGGATCGGTGGTGAGTGCAGCGCCCTGCGCGGGCTGCTGACCGTACAAGGCATGATCGCGGCGGCGCTGCTGCGCTGGGGCACCGAGGCACAGCGGGCCGACTGGCTGCCCAGGCTGGCCGGCGGCCAGCTGACCGCCGGCTTCGCGGCGACCGAGCAGGGCGCCGGCAGCGCGCTGGGGTCGGTGGAAACCCGTATCGAGGCGTCGGGCCGGTCGGACCACCAGGAACTGGTCGTGAGCGGCCGCAAGAGGTGGGTCACCTTCGGTGCGGTCGCCGACGTGTTCCTGGTCCTCGGCACGTACGAGGGAAAGCCGGCCGCCGTGCTCGTGGACGCGGACCGCGCCGGTGTCGAGCGGGAGCCGGTGAACGGCCAGCTCGGCATGCGGGGCGCCCGGATCGCCCATCTGTCCTTCGACGGCGTGCGGGTGCCCCGGCATCAGCTCGTCGCCCCTCCCGGCCTGGGACTCTCCCATGTCGCCGGCACCGCGCTCGACCACGGCCGGTTCACGGTCGCCTGGGGATGCGTGGGCATGGCGGAGGCGTGCGTCGAGGACGCCGCCACCCACGCCGCGGCCCGTCGGCAGGGCGACGTCCCCCTGGGGGACCACCAGTTGGTCCGGTCACTGCTGGCCAGGGCCGCGGTGGACGCCGCCGGGGCCCGGCAACTCGCCCGCAGGGCTGCGGAGGCACGGGCCTCGGGCCCGGGTCACGGCGTGTCGGAGACGCTCATGGCCAAGTACGCGGCGGCTTCCGCGGCGGCGGAGGGCAGCCGCGCCGCCGTACAGGTGCTCGGCTCGGCCGGCTGCGCGCCCGACAGCAGGGCGGGCCGTCACTTCCGGGACGCCAAGGTCATGGAGATCATCGAAGGAGCCCAGCAAGTGTCCGAACTTCACATAGCCGAGCGCTTGTTGCGGCGCTTCGGCAATGCGGCGCGCGGCGCGGACCGCCCCGACGGGCCCCGACTTCCCGGAGAGGCGCCGTGACAGCGGCAGCGGGCGCGCCCACCGTCAAGTGCCTGGTGTGGGACTTGGACGACACCCTGTGGGACGGGGTGGTGCTGGAGGGCGACGATCCCGCCCCCTTCCCCTCGGCGCTGGAGACCCTGGCCGAGCTGGACCGTCGCGGCATCCTGCACGCCGCCGCCAGCCGTGGCGAACGCAGCGTCACTCAACGCCATCTGACGGAACGTCGACTGGCCGACTGGTACTGCGCGATAGAGGTGGGCTGGGGTACCAAGTCCGCTGCGGTGCGCCGGATCGCGAAGGCCCTCAACATCGGTCTGGACACCATCGCGTTCGTCGACAACGACCCGGTGGAGCGGGCGGAGGTCGCGAGCGAACTCCCCATGGTCCGCTGCTATGCGGCGACGGAGGTCGAACGGTTGCCGGAATACCAGGAGTTCCGGCCCGACCACATCACCGCGGAGGCCACCGGGCGACGCCGGCTCTACCAGGCCGAGTGGCAACGCCGAGAGGCCGAGGAGGAGTTCACCGAAGGACGCCAGGCGTTCCTCGACTCGCTCGACCTGGTCATGGAGGTGCGCCCGGCCACCGAGGAAGACCTGTCCCGGGCCAGCGAGCTGACCGTCCGTACGCACCAGCTCAACAGCACAGGACTGACCTACGACATCGACGAACTGCGCCGGTTGAGCTCCTCACCGGACCATCAGGTGCTGCTGGCCACGCTCCGCGACCGCTTCGGTGACTACGGGATCATCGGCCTGGCCGTCACCGAACTCATCGGGCCGGACTCGGTCCTGCGGCTGATGCTGATGTCCTGCCGGGTCGCCTCGCGCGGTGCGGGGAGCGTGCTGCTGCACCATCTGATCCAACAGGCCCTGGCGGCCGGCCAGCGCCCCGTCGCGCACTTCATCCCGACCGAGGCCAACCGGAACATGCTGGTCATGATGCGTTTCGCCGGCTACGAGGCGACGGTCACCGACGAGGACCGCCTCGTGCTCACCGTGGACCCGGAGCGCCCACTGCCCAAGGCCCCGGGCCACACGCGCGTGATCGCCGGTGCGGCATGAACGGCAGAGGAAACGAGGCTGCGATGACCCGACACCCCGGTGGCACCGATGAGTTCGCCCCCACACACGCCCCGGCGGAGGTACGGCCGGTGTGGGCCGCCTTCCGAGGCCAGGTGGCAAGGGTGCCCGAGGCGACCGCGCTCATCATCGGCGGGGTCTCGCTGACGTACCGCGAGCTCGACCATGCCTCGGCCGGACTTGCGCGGCTGCTGTGGCAGCACGGGCTGCGGCCGGGGCGGGTCGTCTGCGTCCGGACGCAGCAGAGCGCCCTGTCCGTGGTCGCCATGCTCGCCGCACTGCGCACGGGTGCCACCTGGGCGGTCCTGGAACCTGACCTGCCCGTCGGGAGGTTCGAGGCGCTGTGCCGGGACGTCGACTGCGCGGTGGTGCTGAGCGAGGGCGGCGACGCCGTGCCGGCCTCCGTGCTCTCGGCGATGCCCGCCCCGCCGACGGTCCTGGACGCGGCGGACCTCGACCTGACGCGGCTCGTCGAGGCGGGGCAGGAGCTGCCCACCGACCCGTACCCACCGGTCCCTGAGCAAAGCCCCGCCTACGTCGCCTACACCTCGGGATCCACCGGTGTGCCCAAAGGCGTGATGGTCAGCCGCGGCCAGCTCGCGACGTCCATCGGCTGCCGGGGGCCGGTGTACGGCACCGAGCACTCCGTCTTCCTGATCGCGTTGCGGCTGTCCTTCGACGGGATTCTCGGCGGAATGTTCTGGTCGCTCACCGACGGTCACACGCTGGTGCTCCCCGACGCCCGACAGCTCGTGCAAGTGGCGGAGTTCACCCGGCTGGCCAGGGAACACCGTGTGACACACCTGTTCAATATTCCCTCCTACTACCGGGCGGTGCTCCAGGATCCCGGCGGCCTGCCCGACACACTGCGGGTGGTGGTCGTGGGGGGTGAGGCGTGCACCCCTCCGCTGGTGGGCGCGCACAACGAGCGACTGCCAGGGACCCGGTTCGTCAACGAGTACGGACCCACCGAGACGACCATCGCCTGCACGGTGGAGATCGATCCGGACCCGACCCGGGACCGTGTCCCCATCGGGCGGCCCTGGCCGGGAGCGCGGACCCTGGTACTGGACGAGCGGCTGCGTGAAGTCCCGGCCGGGGAACGGGGCGAGCTCTACGTCGGCGGCTCCCTCGTGGCGCTCGGCTACGCGAACCAGCCGGCCCGTACGGCCGAGCGTTTCGTCGCGGACCCGTACGGGCGGCCGGGCGGGCGCCTCTACCGCACCGGGGACATCGCCAGCGTCGACGAGCGGGGCGCGCTGCACTACCACGGCAGAACGGACGACCAGGCCAAGATCCGCGGTACCAGGATCGAACTCGGCGAGATCGAAAGCGTGCTGGAGCGCCATGCGGGCGTGGAGCAGGCGGTGGTGCTCTGCGAACACGCGGGGCAGGACGAGCCGCAGGTGATCGCCTTTGTCCTACCGACACCCGGCAGCGGGCCGCCGGACGCCTCGAAGCTGCGCGAACACTGTCGAGGCCGACTGATGGAGCAGGCCATACCGACCCTGTTCGTACCGGTCGACCACATGCCGCTGGACCGCAGCACCAAGGTGGACCGGGCCACGCTCCGCACGCTGATCCCGACAGACCGGCAGGCATCCGGGGGCATCCCGGGCGGGGACTGGAGCGGGCACCGGCTCGCCGTCGGCCGGATTTGGGCGGAGGTCCTCGGGCACTCCGGCTCGGGACCGGACGACAACTTCTTCGCCGTCGGCGGGAGTTCGATCAAGGTCATCGACCTGCACGACAGGCTGGACAAGCGATGGCCCGAGGCGCTGCGGGTGGGCGAGCTGTTCGACTACATCACCATCGCCACCCAGGCGCAGCTCATCGCCGACCGCCTGGGCGAGCACGCGCAAGGCGAGGAACACACCCCACCGGCCACATACGAGCTCTGACACGCGTGAACGGAGAGGTGACATGAGCGGTACGGGCGTGACACACGGCAGACCGGCCGTCGCGGTGATCGGCATCGCCACGCGATTCCCGCAGGCGGACTCCCTCGCCGCCTTCCGGGCGAACCTGCGGGCGGGGAGGGACTCGGTGCGCCCGATCCCAGCGGAACGGATCCGGAGCACAGGGCTCGATCCCCAGCGCGACTATCCGGAGCAGGGCTACCTCGACCGGATCGACCTCTTCGACCACAAGCGCTTCGGGATGTCCCGTCGCGAGGCGGAGGTGACCGACCCGCAGCACCGGCTGGCACTCCAGCTCACCCAGGAAGCGCTGGAGAACGCCGGATACGCCCCGGCCGGGCTCCGGGACAGCCGGACAGCGGTGATCTTCAGCTCGCCGAACAACGGCTACGCACCTCTGGTGCGCGAGCACGGCACGCTCAGCCTGAACGGAAACATCCCCTGCGCCCTGCCGGCCAGGATCTCCCACGTCTTCGGTTTCACCGGCCCCTGCTACGGCGTGGACACCGGCTGCAACGGCTCGCTCGTCGCCGTCCACCAGGCATGCCGTGAACTCGGTGACGGCGACGCGGACCACGCCGTCGTGGGCGGTGTGAGCCTGCGCCACATCGTGCCGCCGGCGGCCACGATGGCCGACTTCCCCGCCATCGCCTCGCCCACCGCCCGGTCCCGCGCGTTCGACCGTGCCGCGGACGGCGCGGGCTGGGGCGAGGGCGGCGCGGTGGTGTTCCTCACCACGCTGGAACGGGCGTTGGCGGAGGGCTCGTTCATCCATGCCGTGATCCGCGGCAGCGCCGTGGTGCACAACGGTCGGCACTCCGCGACCGTCAGCACACCGAGTGCCCGCTCGCAGGCCCACGTCATCACCAAGGCGTGGCGCAATGCCTCGCTGGACCCGGCGACCGCCGGATACATCGAGACGCACGGTTCGGGCACCCGGCTCGGCGACGCGGTCGAGGCCGAGGGCCTGGCCCTCGCCCGTCCCGATGTCGACCGTACGGTGAAAGTGGGCTCGGTCAAGACCAACATCGGGCACCTGGACCACGCCGCGGGAATCGCCGGGCTGGTCAAGGCGGTACTCAGCGTGCACCACGGTGAGCTGTATCCCTCGCTGCACTTCGAGGAGCCCGCCGACGAGGTCGATCTCGAAGGCGCCCGCCTTGAGGTCGTCACCTCGCTCGAGCAGTGGGACGACGAGACACGCCGGGCGGGCGTGAGCTCGTTCAGCCTCGGCGGCGTCAACGCGCACTGCGTGCTGGAGCAGCCCCCGGTGACCGCCCCGGTACGCCCCGCCGTCAGCAGACCGCAGCTGGTCGCGGTGTCCGCCCGCAGCCGGGCGGACCTGCTCTCCCATTGCGAGCGGCTGTCGCTCGAACTGCGTCACACCGCCCACCCGTTGGCCGACGTCGCGCGCACGCTGAACGAGGGCAGGGACCACGACGCCCACCGTGCGTCCGTGGTCGCCCGGGACACCTCCGAGCTCGCGGCACGCCTGGCCGCCGAGGTCACCTGGCGTCGGCCCGAGGCGCCCGAGACGCCCGAGGCGCCCGAGACGGTTGCCACCGACGCCATGGCCGCACCTCGGGTGGTCTTCCTGCTCTCCGCGGACGCCACACCCGACGAGCCATGCGATCAGCTGCCGGACGAGTTGCCCGTACCGGCCGACTGTGCCGCGATGGTCGCCGGACAGCTCGCGACGTACCAGCGGCTGGTCCGGGCCGGCGTCTCGCCGGACGGGCTGGTGAGTTCGGGGATCTCCCGCTACACCGCCCGGTACCTGCGGGGCGATCTCAGCGCCGAGGACACCGCCACCCTGCGGCGAGCACGCAGCGGGCAGGACCCCGCGGTGGCGGGCAACCCGCTACGGGTGGAGCAGCTCCACGCGGCGGCGGACGAGCAACTCTCCGACGGCCCCGTGGTGTTCGTGGAGCTGGCGCCCCATGGCGAGATCAGCGATCGGTTGACAGCCCACCTCCACGACCGCGCGGGCGCCCGCGTGTTCCGTCTGCGGCCCGGTGCCGCCGACGCCGACGCCGCCGTCCTGGAGCTGCTGGGCAGGTTGTACGAGGAGGGCGTCGGCCTGGACTGGTCGATGCTGCGGGCCGACCCGTCGGCGGGCCGGGTTCCGCTGCCGGGACATCCGTTCACCGGCGTTCGCTGCTGGGCCAGGCCACTGGGTGAGGTGCTGTCCTTCGACGAAGCGCTCCATCGGCCCACTGCTCCGGCTCCGGCTGCGGTATCGGCTGCGGCTCCGGTACCAGCTCCAGCTCCGGTACCAGCTCCGGTATCGGCTCCGGCTCCGGTGCCGTCTCCGTCTCCGGCCCCCTCTCCGGCAGCCGAGGAGCCGGTCCGCGCACCCGGCCGGCAACGGACCGCGGAATCCGGGACCGTACTGGCCTGGCTGCGGGAGACCCTCGTCGATCTGCTGCACGCGGATGAGATCCCGGCCGACGCGGACTACTTCTCCATCGGCGGCAACTCCGTCATCGCCGTCCAGCTCCTGGCGCTGGTACGGGAGCGGCACGGGGTCCGGCTCAAGATGGCGGACGTCTACGACCATCCCGTCGTCAGCGCGCTCGCGGACGCCATTCACGACAGGGCGCGGCACGCTCCCGCGCCGGAATCGCCCGGTGCCGCGGCCGCGCCGACGGCCCCGGTCGTCCCCGAGGTGCCCGACGCCGAGTTGCCGCCGATCGTCCCGGGCGGGGAGCCGGTGCTGTCGTACGGGCAGGAGCGCATGTGGTTCCACCACCAGCTCGACCCGACGTCCACGCTCTACAACCTTCCCGGCGCCTCCCGGTACCGCGGCCCCCTGGACGTCGAGAAGTTCAGACTGGCCTGGGAGGACCTGGCGCGGCGCCACGAGACGCTGCGATCCAATCTCGTCGAGGACGACGGCAGATCCGGGCTCAGGATCCGGCCCGAACTGGGCGACTTCTTCACGTATCTGGATGTCTCGGGCGAGGATGCCCCGGAGGCCGCGGCGGGTGCGGCCATCACCTCCGCCATGCGCTGGGTCTTCGACATCGCCCACGATCCGCTCGTACGGGTGACCGTCGTGCGGATCGGCGACGACGACCACATCGTCTGCTGGTGCATGCACCATGCGGTGAACGACGGCTGGGCTCCGCAGATCCAAAAGCAGGAGCTGCTGGAGTTCTACACGGCCCGCCTGGAGAACCGTGCCCCCGACATCGAGCCGCTGCCGGTGCAGTACGCGGACTACGCGCGTTGGCAACGCGAGCTGGTGGCCGACTCCCGCCTTGACGGTGAACTGAGCTACTGGCGCGAACGGTTGAGCGACCCGCCCGCGCTGGAGCTGCCCACCGACCGGCCGCGCCCCGACCGGATGGACTTCGCGGGTGCGACCCACGGGTTCACCATCCCGGGCGCACTGGTGCAGCGGCTGCGCGAGGTGGGCGCCCAGGAGACGGCCACTCTGTTCATGGTGCTGCTCACTGCGCTCAAAGTGCTGCTCGCACGCTGGTCGGGCCAGCGGGACATCGTCGTCGGCACCTCGACCATCGGCCGTAGCCGGCCCGAACTGTGGGGTCTGCTCGGCTTCTTCAACAACACCATCGCGCTGCGCTCGGACCTGTCGGGTGACCCGAGCTTCCGCGAGCTGCTGCGCCAGGTGCGCGGGGTGGTGCTCGGCGCCCTGGACCACCAGGAGATCCCGTTCGACAAGGTCGTGCGCGAGGTCGCGGTCGCCCGTGATCCGAGCCGTAACCCGCTCTTCGACGTGATGTACGTGCACCAGACGCTGCCACCGGCCGCCGCCTTCGGCGAGATCGCCACTGGACCGGCGCACGACCCGGAGATCATCCCGCACTTCCCCGGGCTGCCCCCCGGCACCGCCAAGTTCGACCTCTCGATGGTCGTCGGCGAGCTGGCGGACGAGGACGAGATCGTGGTCATGATGGAGTACGCGACGCAGCTCTTCGACGCCGACACGATCTCCGCCATGTCCGAGGCGTTCTTGGAGCTGCTGCACGCCGTCGCGGACAACGAGAACACGTGCTACAGCGACCTCCCCGGCGGTCCTCCCTCGGCGACCGGACCGGTCGCGGACCGACCGGACACGCCGCCCGCCCCGGTGGTCCCGGTCGCCGCCCCCGTCGTCAGCTGCCTTGAGCTGCGCGGCGAGGTGCGGCTCCCCGCGCTGCGCGCCGCGCTGGAGGAACTGGCCGAGCGGCATGAGGTGTTGCGTGCCAGGACCGTCGGAGCCGTGGGGCACGGCTCGTTGCTCGGCGACGGCTTCTTCACCACCGCGGACGTCTCCGGCGAGAGCGAGCCCCTGTTCACAGCCAGGGAGATCGCGCAGGCCGAGGCCGCACTCGTACTCGACCCGGCATCGGGGCGCCGGCTCCACGCGCTCCTCGCGACGACGGGCCCGGCGCAGCACGTCCTGCTGGTGACCACCCACCGGCAGGCCTACGACGGTGGTCAGCCGGAGGTGTTCTTCCGGGACCTGCTCGCTCTGTACGGCGCCCGCCTTGACGGACGCCGGGCCGAGCCGCCCGAGCTTCCCACGCTGTCCGGCGAGCACACCGAGCCCTGGACCGGCCCCCAGAGGGACGACCAACTCGCCTACTGGAGACGGACACTGACGGGACTGGCCGATGGCGCGCCGCCGCTGGACCGGGCCCGGCCTGCCCACGGCACCCGCGCCACCGCCACCCTCGGATCCCGGATTCCCGACGACCTCGCCCACGCGGTGGGTCGTTCCGGGACCAGGGAGAGCGTGCTGGCGGCCCTCACCGCCCTGCTCGCCCTGCACACGGAGGCGGACGAGGCGCTCATCGGGCTGACCGGCACGGCGCTTCCCCTCTCGGCGGCCCGCACTCGGGTGGGTCCCTTCGCGCCGAGCCTGCCGCTGCGGCTGGACCTGGCCGACGACCCGTCCTTCGAGGAGCTCACCGACCGGGTGCGGCGCGCCGTCACCGGCGCGGAACAGCACCGGGATGTGCCGCTCACCGACATCGTGCACGCGGCCGGACTGCCCGACGAGCCCGGCAGGGCACCGCTGTTCGATGTGGCGTACTCCTACCACGCGCTGCCGGCGACACTCGGTTCGGCGGCCGGGGTGGAGGCGGCCCCCGTGCGGTGGCCCGACACGGACGCGGGACGGCTCACGCTGCCGCCCGACCGCAGCGAGTTGGACCTCTCCTGGTCCGTCGTCGAAGGGCCGGGGCGGGACGAGCTGTCCATCTCGTTGGACTACCGCACCGAGCTCTTCGACCGGTCGAGTGCCCGGGCCCTCGTCGAAGGACTGCTCGCGATGCTGCGTGCGGCCACCCGCGACCCCGGTGCACCGCTGTCCAGCCTGTGGCCCATCCGCACGACGACCAGCGCAAGCACACCTGCGACGCCGGCCACGGCACGGCCCGCGCACACCGACTGACGCGGCTCGGCCGACGAAGGAGACCTGCAACAGTGGGCGATCAGACAGACGTTCAACAGACCGCGCAGACCGCGCAGACCGCGCAAGCCGCGCAGACCGTTCCGGCCGGGTCACTGGTGGGCATCGTCGGCGCGGGCACGATGGGGATCGGTGTGGCGCAGTGCTTCGCCGAAGCCGGCCACCCCGTGGTCGTCGTCGACAACGACCCCGGGGCGCTGGCCTCGGGGCCGGCTCGGCTCCGCGCCGGGATCAGGACGGCCACGCTGCTGCGCCGGAGGTCCCGGCAGGCGCAGACGGGCGCGTCCGCATCCCGCGCCGAGTCCCTGGTGACCTGGTCCGCCGAGCTCGCCGACATGGCGGCCGCCCTCCTGGTGGTGGAGTGCGCCCGGGAGGACGAGGACCTCAAGGAGGGGATCCTCCGCGAGCTGGACCGGATCTGCGGGGCCGAGGCGATCTTCGCGTCCAACACCTCGTGCATCCCGGTCAGTCGCCTCGGGTCCTTCACCGCCCGCCCCGACCGGGTCATCGGCACCCACTTCATGAACCCGGCGCCGCTCAAGGACGCGGTGGAGGTGATCTGCGCACCGGAGACCAGCGGTCTCACCCTGGAGCGCACGGAAGGCTTCCTCGCCCGCGTCGGAAAGCACGCCCTCGTGGTGCGTGACGCCCCCGGCTTCGTCACGAACCGGGTGCTGATGCTGACGCTCAACGAGGCGGCCGCCGTGCTGGGCGAGGGAACCGCCGACGCCGAGACCGTGGACCGCATTTTCCAGGACTGCTTCGGTCACCCCATGGGGCCGTTGCGCACGGCCGACCTCATCGGTCTCGACACCATCGCCGACTCGCTGGAGGTGCTGCGCCGGCATACCGGCGAGGACCGCTTCCGCCCCTGCTCCCTGCTGGCCCGTCTCGTCGCCGAGGGCAACGTGGGACGCAAGTCGGGCAGTGGCTTCTACCAGTACTCGCCACAGCACCTCGTCGCGCGGGGAGGAACCGACCATGGCTGACCGCCAGGGCGCGCCCACCGACATGTCCGCCGCCGGACGGGACGCCTGGCGTGCCGTACGACACTCCGGTTCGGGACCCACCACCCCCAGCAGCCAGACCGCCCAGCTCGTGGAGATCCACGGCGACCTGGACCTCACCACGCTGGGCAAGGCGGTCGCCCAGGTGGTGGCGGAGACCACCGCACGACGGGTGCGCTTCGCCGGCGAGGGACCGGACGGACCGCCCGCCCCGGAGATCTCGGACAGCCTGCCGCTGCCCGTGGTGGACCTGAGCACGGAGGCGGACCCGCGGGGCGCGGCCGATGCGTGGACACGCGCGGCGCTCGAGCGGGGAGCGGAGCCCGCACGGGGCGGCGAGGAGACCGGACGGCCCTGGTCCACCCAGGTGTTGCTGCGGCTCGGCCCGGACCACCACCACTGGTTCCACCAACACCACCGGGCCGATGTCGACCGCTTCGGCTGTGCGCTGATCACCCGTCGGGTCTCCGAGGTGTACACGGCGCTCGCAGAGGGCCGCTCGGCCGCTGACGGCGCCCTGGCCACCCGGGCCCAGCTGGCCTCGACAGTGGCCGGGTACGCCGGCTCTCCCGCGCAGGAAGCCGACCGCGCCCACTGGCGCCGGCGGTTGGCCGCTCTCCCCGAGCCGGTGACCTTCGCGTCCGTTCCCGCCCGGGACGCCGACTGGTCGCGGGCACCGGTGAACTCCCGCCCGGTGACGCTCGGCACCACCGACACCGAACGCGTACGTGCCGTCGCCCGCCACGGCGGTGTGCCGGCACGGGCGGTGCTGAGCGCCGCCGTGGCGGCCTACACCCACCGGCTCAGCGGCGCCACGGACGTGGTGATCGGCATGCCGATGGACGGCCGGCCGAGCCGGGTGAGCAGGCGTGTCCCGGACGCGAGCGATTACATCGTGCCGCTCCGGCTGACGGTACGGTCCGCCGCCACCTTCGCCGAGCTCGTCCAGGACGTAGCCCGGGAGTCGCGCGAGGCGGTCAGGCACCAGCGGCTGGGCCAACGGGAGTTGTGTCGCGAGGCCGGGGCGCCGGACGATCGACCCCGGCCGTTCGGGCCGATCGCCGACATCCGCACCCCCGGGACCCTCGTGCGGTTCGGTGAACTGTCCGTGGTGGTCCACGACCTGGTGCCCGACCCGGTCCACGACATACGCGTCGTCCTCGACGACGACCCCGTGGACCAGCGGCTGCGGGTCGTCTTCAGCGGTGCGGCGGATCGCTATTCCGCCGCCGAACTCGACGCGCACGCCGGGCGTTTCGGGCGTCTGCTGTCCCTGGCCGTGGCCGGTCCGGGGCACCCGCTGGGCACCTTCGACCTGCTGGCGGCGGACGAGTGGGCGACCCTTCGCTCCCGGACGAGCGGCACGGCCTCCGGAGCACCCCGCCGAACGCTCACCGACCTGCTGGAGAGCGCGGCCCGGAGCCACCCCGACGCGGTCGCCGTCATCGGCGCCGACGACAAGCTCACCCACGCGGAACTCCACGCGCGTGCCAACCGGCTGGCCCGGCTCCTGCTCGACCGGGGTGCCGGGCCGGAGTCGGTCGTCGGGCTGCTGCTCCCTCGGTGCGCCGGGACACTCGTGGCGATGCTCGCGGTGCTCAAGACCGGCGCCGCGTACCTGCCGCTCGACCCCGGTTACCCGGCCGAGCGGCTCCGCTTCATGGTCGAGGACACGGAACCCGTCTGTGTGCTGACCGAAACTGCCACCGACGCGTGCGTCGCGGACGTCATGAGCCGGTCGACCACGACCATCCGGCTCGACGACCCCGCGATCGCGGGGGAGTTGGAGCACTTCTCACCCACGGCACCGTCCGACGCCGACCGCCCCGAGCCGCTGCGGCCCTCGCATCCCGCGTACGTCATCTACACCTCGGGCTCCACCGGTACGCCCAAGGGGGTCGTGGTGCCGCACCGCGGTGTGGTCGCGCTGGTGGACTGGGCGGCCGCCGAGTTCGGCGCCGAGTCGTTGGCACACGTGCTGGCGGCGAGCTCCTTCAGCTTCGACGTGTCGGTGGCCGAGATCTTCCCGGCGCTGGCGGGCGGCGGCAGCGTCGAGGTGGTCGACAATCTCCTGTCGCTGCTCGACGGCGACCCGCCGCGCTGGTCGGGCGGTCTGCTGTGCGCCATCCCTTCGGTGTTCTCCAAACTGATGGAGACCGGTGATCTGGAGGTGTCGGCCACGACGCTCTCGATGACCGGTGAGGCACTCCCCGCAACCCTCGCCGCGCGGATCCGGGAGGTCATGCCCGGCACCCGGGTGCTCAACGTGTACGGGCCCACCGAAGCCACCGTCTATGCCACCGCGGCCACCGTCCACGCCACCGCCTCGGCCGGCGACGGACCTGTGCCGGAGGGCGCACCGCCCATCGGACGGCCGCTGGACCACGTACGCGCCTACGTGCTCGACAGCTCACTCCGCCAGGTGGAGGCCGACCGCCAGGGCGAGTTGTACCTGGCGGGAGACGGCCTTGCCCGGGGATATCTGCGTCGGCCCGGGCTGACCGCAGAGCGTTTCGTCGCCGACCCCTTCGGCCCGCCCGGCGAGCGGCTGTACCGGACCGGTGACCTGGCCCGTTGGCGCCCCGACGGGCAGCTCGACTTCCTCGGCCGCGCGGACGCCCAGGTCAAGGTCAACGGCTTCCGCATCGAACTCGGCGAGGTGGAGGCGGTGATCGCCCGGCACCCCGCCGTCACCGAGGTCATGGCCTGTGTCCGGAAGGGGACGAGTGGCGACGCGCGACTCGTGGCCTACCTGGTGCCCGCTGAGGGAGCCCGTATCCCCAGCCGCCACGCGCTGCGGGACTGGGCGGCCGAGCGGCTGCCGGCACATCTGGTCCCGGCCGAGCTGAAGGCCGCCTCAGTGCTGCCGCGTATGGGCAGCGGCAAGCTCGACCGCGAGAAGCCGCCGACGGGCGTACGGCCGCTGGAGGCCGATCCTCTCCCAGGCTCTGGGGGCCTGGGAGGTGCCCCCATGACCGCCGACGGAGCGCGGGAGGAGCACGTGGCGCGGGTGTTCCGCGAGGTGCTCCGGCTGCCCGAAGTCGCAACGGACGTCAGCTTCTTCGACCTCGGGGGCGACAGCATCATGTCGATCCAGCTGCTGAGCCGACTGCGTCGGGTGGGTCTCGTCCTCACAGCGCAGGACATCTTCGAGCACAAGACGGTCGGAGCGCTGGCCCGGGTCGTGCGCGAGACGAACCGTACGAAGAGCCCGGAGGCGGTGGACCGTACGAAGAGCCTGGAGGCGGTGGACCGTACGAAGAGCCTGGAGGCGGTGGACCGTACGAAGGCTGAGGACGTGCGGCGAGCGGCCCTGACCGAAGCGGCCGCCGAGCCCGCCGGAAAGGTCGGCTCCCTCCCCTCGCCCGAGGCGGGCGACGGCACCGCGAGCAGCAGGTGGCGGGGCATCCAGGAGACGTCCGACAGCGACATCGGAGTCCTGTTGCCGCTGCGGGAGTCGGGCGACAAGGCGCCTCTGTTCTGCGTGCACGCGGCGGCGGGCTTCTCCTGGGGCTACGCGGGACTCACTTCGCCGCTCGGCGCCGACCGGCCGGTGTACGGCCTTCAGGCCAGGGGCCTGGACGGCACCGAAGATCTGCCGGCGTCCATGCGGGAGATGGCGGCGGACTACCTGGACCATGTCAGGTCCGTCCAGCCCACGGGCCCCTACCACCTCCTCGGCTGGTCCTTCGGAGGTGCGGTCGCCCACGAGATGGCGGTGCAGCTGGAGCAGAGCGGCGAGTCGGTGGAGACGCTGGCGATCCTGGATGCCTACCCCACGGGCGCGGGCGTCGCCGAGGCCGAGGCCGAGGTCGAGGCCGCGGCCTCGGTCGAGGCCGCGCCGGGTTCGGTCGCCGGCCGGGACGTCCTCGGGTTGCTCCTGGAATTCTTCGGCTACGACCCCTCCCTGTGGGCGGGCGAGTCGCTGACGTATCCGCGGTTCCTGGAGATCGCCCGTGCGCAGGAGGGACTGCTGGCCTCGTTCGACGAGCAGCGGGTCGCCGCGCTGGCCCGGATCATCACCAACAACGCGCGGCTCACCGGCCCGCACAGGCCTCGCCCGTTCGGCGGGAACACCGTGATGTTCACCTCGCACGACCACTCGCCCGAGACCACACTCGGCCTGTGGCGCCCGCTGATCAAGGGGGCGCTCGAGGTCCTGCCGGTCGACTGCACGCACATGGAGATGGGACAACCCGCCGCGCTCCGCGACATCGGCCGCGTCCTCGTCGAACGGTGGGCCGTCAAGGCACCACAGAAGGGGTCGGTGAACACTCCGTGAGGAACGAGCCGGAGCTTGTGCACTCGGCGGATCACCCGTCGATGCCGCTCACCACGATGCAGCACGGGATCTGGATGGCGCAGCAGCTGGCGTCTCCGGTCCGGTACCAACTGGCGAGTGTGTTCGAGATCGCCGGAGATCTCGATCCGGAGCTGTACGAGGCGGCTTTCCGGTTCGCCGTGGCGGAGACCGAGCCGTTCAGGTCCCGGTTCGCCGTCACGGACTCCGGGGAGCCGAGGCAATGGGCGGGCCCCCTCCCCGCCTGGCACGTACCGGTCGTCGACCTCCAGCGGGAACCCGCACCGATGGCCGCCGCGCTGGACTGGATGCGGGCGGACATGCCCCGCCCGCTCGACCTGGAGAACGGTCCGGCCTTCAGGACCGCGTTCCTGCGCCTCTCCGAGGACCGGGTCTGCTGGTATCTGCTCGTCCACCACCTGGTGGTGGACGGCTTCGGCCTGGCGCTGTTCGCCCGCCGGCTCGGGGAGGTCTACGCGGCGTTGGAGCGCGGCGAGTCCCCGAAGCCCGGCCACCACGTGCCGTTGGACACCCTGCTCGACGCCGAGCGGGCCTACCGCTCCACGCCCGACTTCGAGGCCGACCGTGAGTTCTGGACGGCGAAGATGGCCGGTTGGCGGGGAGCCGTCCGGCCGGGTATGTCCCGGCCCGCCGCACCCGGCCGGGACATACCCGGCCGGACAGGCATCGGCCGGACGGGCGGGGCACCGGTGCGCGGTGCGTCCCGGATGCCCGAGGACCGGGTGGCCGCCCTCCGCGCACGCGCACGCGAACTCGGCGTCCCCTGGACGGTGGTGGCGACCGCCTCCGCCGTGCTGCTGGACCATGCCCGCACCGGCGGCGGCGATGAGGTCGTCGTGGGGTTCCCGGTCGCCGGCCGCACCACCAAGACGGTGGCCGCCGTGACCGGTGCAGCGTCGAACGTGCTCCCGCTGCGGGTACCGGTCGACCCGCGCCGGCCAACCGCCGAACTGATCCGGACCGTCGGCGAGGCGACCACCCTCGCCCTCGACCACCAGCGCTATCGGTACGAGGACCTCCGCCGTGACCTCGGCTTCACCGGGTCCGCGCACGCGCCGTTCCAACTGACCGCGAACATCGTCCCCTTCAGCTTCGGCCGCAGTTTCGCCGGGCGGCCGATGACCTTCAGACAGCTCAACACCGGCGCGGTGGAGGACCTCTCCGTCGTGATCAGGCCGGAACGCGGCCGGGCCGGCCTGATGGTGGAGGTGCACGCCGAGGCCGGGCGGTACGAGCCCGAGGAGGTCGCCGCCGAGGCCGACCGCTGCGTACGCCTGCTCGACCAGCTGATCGACGAACCCCGACGCCCCGTCGGAGAGCTGGATCTGCTGGCACCGGAAGAGCGCAGGTTGCTCGTACCGGGCATCGGCACACCCGAACCCCCCTCGCCCCGTACACTCCCCGAGCTGTTCGAACACTGGGCCGCACTTACTCCGCACGCCCCGGCGGTCGGCCACGGCGACCGGCAGCTCACCTATGCCGAGCTCAACGCGCGCGCCAATCGGCTGGCCAGGACGCTGATCCGGCGCGGCGCAGGACCCGAACGCACCGTCGCCGTCCTGCTTCCCCGCTCCGAGGACGTGGTCACCGCGATCCTGGCGGTGTCCAAGACCGGCGCGGCCTACCTCCCGCTCGACACGGCATGGCCGCCGGAGCACACGGAGCGGATCGTCGCCGACGCCCAGCCGGTATGCGTTCTCTCCGGGACGGACCTGTCGGGAGCTGCCGCGGCCGCGGCAGTGGCAGCTCCCGCGGCAGCGGCGAGCGACGCCAACTCGACGGACAGCGACGCCAACCTGACCGACGCGGACCGCACGGGGCCGCTGACGCCCGACCATCCCGCATACGTCATCTACACCTCCGGATCCACCGGCCGCCCCAAGGGCGTGGTGGTCCCGCACCGCGGTCCGGTGGCACTGTTGCAGGCGGGGGCCGCCGAGTTCGGGTTCGGCCCCGACGACACCTGGGCGATGTTCCACTCCTGTGCCTTCGACTTCTCCGTGTGGGAGATGTGGGGCGCCCTCGCGCACGGTGGCCGACTGGTGGTCGTCCCCCGCGAGGTGAGCCGCTCCCCCCACGCCCTTCTCGACCTGCTGGTGCGGGAGCGCGTGACGGTGCTCAACCAGACGCCCTCCGCCTTCCGGTCGCTGGACCAGGCCGACGCCGAAGAGCCGGAGCAGGGACGGGAGTTGGCCCTGCGCTGGGTCGTCTTCTGCGGTGAGGCGCTGTCCCCTGGCGTCGTGCGTTCCTGGTACGGGCGGCACCAGGACTCCGCGCCCGTCCTGGTCAACATGTACGGCATCACCGAGACCGCGGTCCTCTCGACCCGGCTCGACCTGGACCGCGACCACGGTGCGGCGCAGGTCGTCCCGATCGGCAAGGCCATCGCCGGCACCCGGCTGTATGTGCTGGACAACCAGCTGCGCCCGGTGCCCCCGGGGGTGGCCGGTGAGCTGTATGTCGCGGGTTCCGGTGTGGCCAGGGGCTATCTCCACCGCCCCGCACTGACGGCGCAGCGCTTCGTGGCCAACCCCTTCGGCCCCGCCGGGTCCCGGCTGTACCGCTCGGGCGACCTCGTACGCGCCCGTCAGGACGGCTCACTGGAGTATCTCGGCAGGGCGGACGACCAGGTCAAGATCCGTGGCTTCCGGATCGAACCGGCCGAGGCCGAGGCGGCGCTGCTGGCTGCCCCCGGCGTGGCAGGCGGCGCCGTGCTGGCGAGCTCCGGCGTTCCGCAGGATCCGGCCCGCACCAAGGCGGCCGGCGGCCAGGGAGCCGACGAGGCCGTGCAGTTGGTGGCCTACGTGGTCCTCACCCGCGAGACGGCGGCGGACGATCCCGGGCCGGCTCTCGCCCGGCTGCGGGAATGGCTGCGCGCGCGGCTTCCGGCGCATCTGGTCCCGTCCCTGTTCGTCCCGCTCGACAGGCTGCCGCTCACCCCCAACGGGAAGCTGGACCGGGCGGCGCTCCCTTCTCCGCACGCCCGCGCGCACACGCCGTCACGTGCCCCGGACACGCCGCTGGAAACCGAACTGGCCGGGCTGTACGCCGACCTGCTCGCCGTGGAGAAGGTGGGCGCCGACGACGACTTCTTCGACCTCGGGGGCGACAGCCTGCGGGCGACACGGCTGGTCACCATGGTGCGCCGAGCCGGTCTCGGCGCCCGGGCGGAGCTGGATGTCAGGGACGTCTTCGCCCATCCGACCGTCGCGGGGCTCGCCGCTCATCTGGGCGACACGACTCATCCGGGCGGCACCTCCGTGGCGCCGGGGCCCCGGCCCGTCCCTCGGCTTCCGCTGGCCGAGGACCGGGGCGCCGAGCCGGTCCCGCTCTCCTTCGGCCAACGCCGCTTCTGGTTCCTGCACAGGCTCGCCGGCCCCGACAGCACCTACAACGTTCCCCTGGTGCTGCGCTGGGACGGCGAGCTGGACCAGGAGGCGCTCCGTGCCGCCCTGGGCGACCTCACGGCCCGGCACGAAACCCTGCGCACCCTCGTCCAGCAGCGGGACGGCCAGGCGGTCCAGCACATCCTGCCGGTCACGGCCGCGCGCCCGGCACTCACGGTCGAACCCGTCGCCCCGGACCAGCTGCCGGACGCGTTGAACGCCGCGGCCGGCCGCCCCTTCCGCCTGGAGAGCGAACTGCCGTTGCGCGCGGTCCTGTTCACCACCGAGACCTCGCGCAGGCAGACGTTGCTCCTGCTGCTCCACCACATCGCCTGCGACCGCGCCTCGCTGCGGCGGCTGCTGGACGACCTCGGCACCGCGTACCGGGCCCGCCTCGGCGGTGACGCCCCGGGCTGGTCGCCGTTGCCCATCCAGTACGCCGACTTCACTCTGTGGCAGCGTGAACTGCTCGGCACCGACGACGAGCCCAGCGCCCTGCGGTCCGGTCAACTCGCCTACTGGGACAAGACCTTGACCAGCCTGCCGGAACGCATCCCGCTACCCGCCGACCGCACGGAGCAGGCGCCGTCCGGGCGCCCGGCGCACAGCGCCGGCGACACGGTGGCTTTCACCGTCCCCGCAGACGTACACGAGCAGCTCCTGGAGGTGGCCGCGGACGAGCAGGCCAGCCTCTTCCTGGTGGCGCACGCCGGACTGGCCGCGCTGCTCACCCGCCTCGGCGCGGGTACGGACATCCCCATCGGCACGGCGGTGTCCGACCGCGCGGACGCGGAGCTCGACGGGCTCGTCGGCTTCTTCGTGAACACGCTCGTACTGCGCACCGACACCTCGGGAGAGCCGACCTTCCGTGAGCTGCTCGGCCGGGTCACGGAAGCCGATCTGGGGGCCTTCGCCCACCAGGATGTGCCCTTCGACCTGGTCGTGGAGGCGCAGGGGCCACGGCGGGCGGCGAGCGGGCGGGCCGTGTTCGGCCGGGCCCTGTTCCAGGTGATGCTGGTTCTCACACCCTCCCTCCCGGAAAGGCTGGAGCTACCGGGCGTGTCCGCCACGGTGGACCTGGTCGGCAGGGGTTCCGCCGGGTTCGACCTGACCTTCGGCCTGTTCGAGCGGCGGGACGCCGACGGCACCTGCCACGGCGTCGACGGTGTCGTCGAATACCGGACCGAGCTGTTCGACCGGTCGACCGTCGAGACCCTCTGCACCCGCTTCACACGGCTGCTGCGTATGGTCGCCGCCACCCCGGACATCCCGGTCGACGACATCGACCTGTCAGGGCCGAAGGAACGCTGACGGCGTCCATGCCCGGGGGGGTGTCACCGGGCACCGGAGGCACCGACAGACCGCTGATGGGGGCAGGACCGCCGCCCCATGACGGGCGGCAAGAGGCGAGAACCCCCGTCGGCGGGCTCCGGCGGGGGTTTCTGCGTTCGGGGACGGCCCTGGTTCGTGGTGCTCGGCGCGGTCTTGCTGTGCTCCGGCCCGCCGCAGCTCCTCGACGATCTCCTCGTGTCGTGCCGCCACACCCCCCTCGCGCAGAGTGGTGCGCTGCATGCGCAGCGCGACCAGCGTGGGCGCGGCGCCGTGACACACCCTTGCGTGCCACAGATGTGCAGGAATGGTAGCCAAGAGTTTCGAAGATGTTACGGATCAGACATCGACCACGTGCCTACTATGGCCAGCTTGTTCGGACGAGTTATTCGCACAAGTTCTCACCCCCCACGCGAATCCCCGTATGTCCCCTGTGCCCCCTTGTGTACCCCTCTGGAGAGACCGTGACCGAGAACCTGCCGAGATCCGTCGTCCTTACCGGCGGCCTCGTCGCCGCCACACTCGTCCTCAGCGCCTGTGGCGCGGGCCCCGACGCGTCGGCCAACGCCGACGGACAGAGCGCGGCCACCACGATGACGGCCAAGGACTTCGGGGGCATGGACGCGCTTGTCAAGGCAGCCAAGGAGGAAGGCACGCTGCACGCCATCGCGCTCCCCCGTGACTGGGCCAATTACGGCGCGCTGATCGACGGCTTCGAGAAGAAGTACGGCATCAAGGTCAAGGTGGAGAACCCGGACGGCACCAGCCAGGACGAGATCAACGCCGTCACCTCCCGCAAGGGCAAGGACCGGGCGCCCGACGTCCTCGACCTCGGCAGCTCCTTCGCGTACAGCGCCGCCCAGCAGGATCTGCTGGCGCGGTACATGGTCGCCCATTACGCTGACATCCCCGACGGCCAGAAAGACTCGCTGAGCCGCTGGTACAACGGCTACGGCGGCTATGTCTCCATCGGCTGCGATGCCAATCGCGTGAAGACCTGTCCGACCACCTTCAAGGATCTGCTCAAGCCGGAGTACAAGGGGCAGGTCGCACTCAACGGCAACCCCACCAAGTCGGCTTCGGCCTTCAGCGCTGTCTACGCGGCCGCCCTCGCCAACGGCGGCTCCTTCGACTACATCCAGCCCGGCATCGACTTCTTCGGCAAGCTCAAGAGGAACGGCAACTTCACGCCCGTCCAGTCCACCTCGGCCAGCATCGTGAAGGGCCGGACGCCGATCGTCCTCGACTGGGACTACCTCAACGCCAGTTACGCCGACGAGTTCAAGAGCAAGGGACTCAACTGGCAGGTCGCGGTCCCAGAGGACGGCAAGTACTCGCAGTACTACTCGCAGGCCATCAACAAGGACGCCCCGCACCCGGCGGCCGCCCGACTGTGGGAGGAGTACCTCTACAGCACCGAGGGCCAGAACCTCTGGCTCAAGGGCTACGCCCGCCCGGCCCTGATGACCGCCATGGAGGAGAAGGGCACGCTCGACAAGACCGCGGCCGCCAAGCTGCCGAAGGTCTCCGGCACGCCGAGTATCCCGACCGAGGCGCAGCTGGGCTATGCCAAGGATGATCTTGCCCAGGGCTGGGCCAAGGCCGTCTCCCGATAGCCGCGACTCTCAGCAGGGCCGACGCGGCGCCCGCCGTCTCTTCGGAGCGGTGGCGCCGCGCGGCCGGCTGGTGCTCGCGAATCTCGGCGGCGTCCCGCGCCGCATTGGTCACCTTCGGGCTGCGGTGTCGGAGGGGAGTTCGGCGAAGCGGTCGCGATACGCGCTCGCGAAGCGGCCAAGGTGGGAGACGCCCCACCGGTAGGCGATCGTGCCGATGGGGTCGGCCGAGGCGAGGATGTCCTCACGGATCCGGTCGAGCCGCAGGTGGCGGACGTAGGACAGGGGCGAGAGGCCGAGCCGGTTGCGGAACGCCGAGCCGATGGTGCGAGGGCTGCACGGGGCGGCCTGAGCGATGTCACCGAGGCTGATGTGCTCGGTGAGGTTCGGCTCGATGAACGCGAGGGCTGCGCGCACAGCACGCGGGTGGTCGGGTGGAGGACCGTCGCGCAACTCGGCCGTGTGCGAGTGCGGTTGGGCCAGGAGCAGGGCGGTGACGATGGACCGCGGCTGGCTGCGCTGCACGTCCGAGCGCTGGAAGAGGGGGTCTCCCGAGTCCAGCTGTTCGAGGAGGGAACGGACCAGTAGCCGCACCGCCTGGCCCTTGGACGTGGCCAGGTCCAGGGCGAAGTCAAAGCGTATGGGGGACAGCGGCGGGTGCCCGGTCAACGCACTGAACTCCTCGTCGACCTACGAGTTCGGCGGTTCCGATGCCGCAACACCATGTGCGCCCGTCGGACCTTCGTGGAACAGATCCCCGGCCTCACCCGCAGGTACGGCCAGCGCACCGAGCGGCTGCACTCCACTCTGCGATTCGGGCCTCTCGCTGGTCTTGTGACGCGGTCCGTTCAGGCGGGCATCCCTGTTGCCTGGGCCTGTGGCGGCACACGGCTCGGGGTTCAGTAGCGTTACCCGGGCCAGTGTGGGTCCTCCCAGCGGTCGGGGCCGGTGAGGCCGAGCAGCCGTATCTGGTGGAGCAGCTCTTCAGAAGCGTCGTGGGCCCGCAGTCGAGCGGGGGCGTGGAGCAGCAGCCAGGCTGTCAGCCCGGCGCGCATGTCGTCCTCGTCGTGCCAGGTGTCCCAGGGGAGGTGATCCCAAAGAAGTTTGCCCTCCCAATGGGTCACTGCTTCCGCCAGGTGCTGGTCAGCCGTGGGGTGAGACTGGGTTTGCCAGGCGTGGAGCCACGGACTGAGCGTGGCGGAGGCTTCGGCGTTCAGCGCGAGGACTTCGTACGGCGGCACGGCAGGGTCGGGATCGGTGAGGACGTGGGCCCACCAGGCATGCAGGAATTCTTCCACTGCTGCGGCCTGCTCGGTGGGCCACTGCTGCCACTTGGCACGGTGGAAGGTGAGTCCGACTTCCTCCATACCGAAAAGAGGCGCGACGAGGCCGCGGGTGAGAGCCGTGGCGAACTGGGGCAGGATCCGACGCAGCACGGAAGCCTTGTAGGTCCAGTCGGTTGCCTGCCAGGTGCGACGCAGAAGGTCGGGGTCGAGCTCCGTATCCGGCGTCTTCAGCAGCGCGAGGTCTTCCGCGCTTCCCCAGTGACATTCACAGTTGTCTTCATCGGGGTGGGCGGTCATTCCGCGAAAGACAGCGCTCAGGCCGTCCAGCGCGCTGTCGAGGCGAAGTCGTGCGGGTGTCCGGTCGCGGTTCGTCATGGCGTTTACCTTTGGGACTCCAGGAGACTGCGGCCACCCGAAGATCGCCAATCTACCGGGTCCGCCCCCACAGCCAACACCGATACCGCCTCCTTGAACGCCATCGATCACCGAGAACCGCCTCACAAGATCAGCGTCAGACCCGAATCGCATGACCACCGACAGTGACGGGCAGTGACGGCATGAGATGCGGTCCGATGTCGTGATGACCACCACCCGTTCCGCCCGGAAGGGCACTTCGCGAAGTGGAGGCCGGCAGCCCTCAGGGGTTCGGGAGGAGGTCGTGGGCGACGAGGCTGTTGTAGATCTCTTCGAGGTGGGAGGGCACGGCCCGGGCGGCGTTCTCCCCCTTGGGGACGGGGACGATGACACCGTCCAGAGGGTTGTCGTCGCGGGGTCTGTCCAACGTCAGGACTCCTCCGATGCCGGGGGCGGCGGCGTCCCGGGCGGTGAGTGGGGGCACATCCCAGCGCTGTTCGATGGTCTTGAGCACTGAGGTGTGGTCCAGCGGCACGCTGTCATCGGGAACGCGGAAGACGGTCCCGGGCTCGATACGCGGGGAGATCAGCAGGGTGGGTACCCGTACCCCGAACCGGGTGAAGTCGAAATCGGCCTCTCCGGCCTCTTGGGTGGGCGGTGTCGCGCCGGCGGGCGGCGGCACGTGGTCGTAGCAGCCGCCGTGCTCGTCATAAGTGACGACCAGCAGGGTCTTGGCCCAGTCCGGCCCGGTGCGCAGCGCGTTGTACACGTCGAGGATGAGCTGCTCACCCGCCGCGACATCATCGTTGGGGTGTTGGCTGTTTCCATCGTGCTTCCAGGCGGGCTCCAAGAAGGCGAACGCGGGCAGGGAGCCATCGGCGGAGGCGTTCTTGAAGTCGATGAAGTGGCCGAAGTGCTGTGCATCGGCCTGCTGGGTGTCGGGGAAGTCGGCCATGGTCAGCGGTAGGAGGTTGTAGCCGTAGACCATCCAGTCGAGGGCGTCCATGGCCGCACAGAGCGGGCTGTCGAAGTCCACCGTGGGGCGGATCTGGCGGGCGTTCGGCCTCAAGCCGCACCAGGTGGACACCTTCAAGCTGTCCAGCGACCCACAGTTCATCGACAAGGTCCGCGATGTCGTTGGCCTGTACCTCAACCCACCAGAGAAGGCGCTGGTGCTCTGCGTCGACGAAAAGAGCCAGATCCAGGCACTGGACCGCTCTGCACCAGTGCTGCCGATGATGCCGGGCATGCCCGAACGCCGCACCCACGACTACCTCCGCCACGGCATCACCACCCTCTTCGCCGCACTCGACGTGACCACCGGCGAGGTCATCAGCTCAATCCACCGCCGCCACCGTGCCGTTGAGTTCAAGAAGTTCCTCGCCAACCTCGACCGCGAGGTCCCCCAGGGCCTGGCTGTGCACCTGATCTGCGACAACTACAGCACCCACAAGTCCCCGACGATCAAGAAGTGGCTGGAGGCGCATCCGCGTTTCCAACTGCACTTCACCCCCACCTACTCGTCCTGGCTCAACCAAGTCGAGCGGTGGTTCCGACTCCTGACGGACAAGCAGATCCGCCGCGGCGTCCACAAGAACCTCCTGGCTCTGGAGAAGGACATCCGCACCTGGATCAAAAAATGGAACGAGGACCCCAAACCCTTCGTCTGGACGAAGACCGCTGACGAGATCCTCGACCGCCTCGCCTCATATCTTGATCGAATTCCTGGCGCAGGACACTAGCGCAAGGCTGCCGCTGCGTTGACAACCGGCTAACGTGCGTGTGACTAGGCCCCCAGGGCCGGGAAAGGCGCCCTGAAGCGTCCTGCACCCCTGACCACCGAGCACTGAGCATGACCACTGAGCAGGTGCGGCCTTGTCGCCGCCGTCACGTACGTGGGCGGGTACGCGGGCAGGTGCGCCTCAGGCGACGCCGCGGCCTTATCCGGCAACTACAAGCGGCTCCCAGGCGACCAACCACCCCTCGTTCCGGAGCGCTACGGCCAGGCCAGGCAGCCCGGTCGACGGCCCCCGTTCACCGGTCTTCCCCCGGAACCCAGCTCCCGTGCAGACCCAACGGCACCCGCACCGGCAGGTGGATCCGGGCGACCGGTTCGCCGCTGAAGTCCTGTGCAGGGAGGATCACCAGGTCGGATGCGGACCGCTCCGGGTTGAAGACGTACGCCATGACGTACCCGTCATCCTCCGCCGCCGGCGACTCCGCCGCGACGAACACCCCCTCCCCTACGGCGGCGTCCCGCCCGAACTCGTGCGCTTCCGTCGTTCCCCGGCTCAGATCGTGTTTGAGCAGCGCATTGCTGAACCCCTCGTCCGGCCGGTCGTCTTCCGGGCCGGCGGGCGGGGCGTAGAGCTCGACCGCTGCGGCGTAGCCGTACCGGTAAGGGCGTCCCGTATAGCGGGAGTTGAGGCGGGGGAATTCCTGTACCCGGTCATCGAGGCGTTCTTCCCGGACCGTCCCCGCCGTCAGGTCGATCGTCCACCGGTCCAGTGTGGGCCGACTGGACCCGACGTCCCTGATGTCGAACCCTTCGGGATGCCGGATCACATCGACGACGATGTCACAACCGCCCGTGCCCGACCCGCGCAGGTCCTCGTGCGGCCTCTCGTACGCGTTGAGGGTGTGCCCCACCAGGCTCGGTGTGAGCCCGAACCAGCGCACCTCGCCACCCTCGCGCGGCAGTACCCCCACGCGCGCGCCCCGGCGGTCATCCCAGGTGAACGGCACCCCGGTGGACAGATGCGCGGGGCTGAACACCACGGGTGAGTCGAAGAGCAGCACGTAGTGGTCGGTCAGCGCGAAGTCGTGCATGTACGGGTTACCGGGGACCGGGATGGTGGTGGTCCGCCGCACCGTGCCGGAGTCGTTCATCACGATGTGCTGGACGTTGTCGGAACCGTAGCGGAAGGCGAGCGAGTGCAGTTCGCGGGTGCGCGGGTCGAAGAGGGAGTGGGCGTTGGCGCTGTACCCCTCCGGGGTCGCCCCTAAGGCGCAGGGCCCCACCGTCTCCAGCTCGTAGGTGAGTTCGTAGGGGCGGATGCCGCCCTCGATGAGCGCGAAGGTACTGCCTGCGAAGCCCACGACCTGCACGTTCGGCGAGATGTCCAACTGTTCGTCGAGCGGGGTGCCGCGGCGCGGCTCGCCGAGGTGGTCGGCGACCGTACCGGAACGGACCCAGCGGTTGCGGTACCACTCGGCGCGCCCGTCCCGTATGCGGACCCCGTGGACCATACCCGCGCCGAGGGTCCAGATGTGCGTGGCGACGTCCTCGATGCCCAGTGGGTTGGGGCCGTTGCGGAGATAGCGGCCGTTGAGATGGGTCGGAATCCGCCCGGTCACGGGCAGGTCGTAGGCGGTGACTTCCTCGGTGACCGGGGCGAAGTTCCCCGACAGGTAGCGGTTGCGCGTGGTGGTCATGTTCCTTGCCCTTCGTTCTTCGACTCGTGCTGGGTGCTGAGCGCCCGTGCCACGGCCGCCATCAGCGCGTCATAGCGCCGACCACCGTCCTCCGGCGTGAAATGTCCGGCGATCTCCAAACTCACCGCGCCGTGCGATGCCGCCCAGAAGATCTTTGACACCTCACGGGCATCGCCCGGCTGGAAGATCCCGGCCTCCATGCAGGCGGCCACGGCGGCGGCAGAGGTGTCGAAGGCGGTCTCGGCGACGGCGAGGGCCTCCGCGCTCGGCCGGAAGCTCGGTACGGTCTGCTCGAACATGACCCGGTAGTAGGCCGGTTCGGCGAGCGCGTGCTCCCGATAGGCCGCCCCGAGATGGGTGAGGTGCGTCAACGGGTCTTCCGTACGCGGTACTTGTTCCTGAACCCGGCGCAGCCGCGCGAAGCCCTCCCGGTACAGCGCATCGATCAGCCCTTCCTTGCCACCGAACATGGTGTAGAGGACCTTGGTCGAGGAGCCGATGTCGGTGGCGATCCGCCGCATGGTCAACGCGGCGGGCCCGTCCGTGACCAGCAGGTTGATGGCGCAATCGAGGATCGTGGTGCGCACGGCGTCCTGGCCGGCCCGTAGCGCGTCTTGATAGAGCGTGCTCATGAGCAACACTGTAGCCCAATAGAAACAGTGTTACCGACTCCGGGGTCTACTCGGTCAAGTCCGCGCTGAGCGCGGCGCGCGGGACGCTCACCACCTCGTCATAGGCGTCCGAGACAGGCACCGGCAGGAAGCCGTCGTCCATGCGGATGCGGATGCGGGTCGGCTCCGGCAGACCGTGTCGTCGGGCGTGCGTGCGCAGTGCGCGGGTCACGACCATCGCCTGCGCTTCCGGCACGCCCACGAACAGGGCCTCCACGCTGTCAGGCGGTGCCTGAGGAGCACCTGCAGCGGACTGGCGCATCCCCGCCGGGTGCGCCGGGTCCGGTACGTTCATCACGGTCCGGCCACCGCCGCTGGTCAACGCCACCGACACGTACTCCGCTCCCAACGCCTTGGCGAGCGGGTGCCCCATGGACACACGAGCAAGGGGACCACCCTCAGGGTTGACGGGGCGCTGGACAGGGGCGTTGTGAGCAGTGACCACGATCCGGGTGTCGGGCGCAGACCGGTCGAGCAGTTGCAGCACGCTGTCGGCCAGGTGGCGGTCACGGCGCCGAGGTCGGCGGCGTCCGGTGTGCCGCCGAGCAATTCCGCCATCGCACATTGCATCTGATCGTTGCGCCAGGCCCCCCCGAACGTCGGCAAGCGCATCCTCGTAGGCCGTGCGGCCGCCGCGCTCGATGTAGGTGTCCCGCATCACCGTTACACGGTTGAGCAACCGTCCCAGTCGGCACGTCCGCCGGCCTTTTCCAGCGTGGCCTTCTTTGCTGCGACGCCGGCCGGGCGGACCTCCATTGCCATGAATCGGCTGGTCATCGCACCCCGGCTGCCCTGCCGCCAGGTGCAACGACGCAACTGACGCCGTCCGGCGGCCATGACCATGCCCTTCAGTGACTGGGCTGGATCGCGGTAACGCGGCAGTGGTGGGGCGCCCGTCCGCCCGGCTCGGTCCGGCACTGTCGGCACCGCTTTGCCGGGACGGGCACTGGTGTCCGAGCGAACGGCGACCACGTAGTCCAAGCCCCGCTCGACCAGGCCGGCGCGGAAGGCATGCATGTGGTCATATCCCGCGTCGGCCACGACGATCCGGCCGGCCAGGCCCCACCGAAGTGCCTCGTCGATCGCATCCAGGGCCAGCCGCCGCTTCTCCCGGTGCCCCACTTCCTTGGGAACTCCCGCCCGACTTCTTGCCCCCGCCCCGCACCATTGCCGGGCCGCCCCGACCGACTGGTCTCCCGCTTTGGGGAAGGAGGTGTCGTCGATCACCCACGCCTCCGGGACGATCGCCCCGGCCGTCTTCACGGCGACGGCCCGAAGAACCGGAGTGTGGTCCCATGGCGACTGACTCACGAACTGCTGCAATGCCTGCATATTGCCGTCCGGCAGCCGCTCGGCCATCGGCTGGACGGACTTGCGTCGCCCGTCCAGCATCAGCCCGCGCAGGTAGCAGTCCCCCCCACCTCCGCTGATCCTTGCGCTTCAGCGAGGAGAACACCTCGGCGACGAACTCACCGAGATCCTCCCGCAGTTGCCAGCGCGCTCACCCCGCACGACTGGGTTCGCTGTCATAGAAGCCGAAACGGCTGGGTTCGCTGTCAAACGCCTTGATTGGATGACAGCGGACACCTGGCTTTGTACGCGAGAACGTACGGGCAGCGCTTGTTCACCGGTTTGGGCGGCAGCCAGCGTCCGCCAGCAAGTCGAACGGTTCACGAGTTCCGACAGTGCTGGTACTCGGCGACATCTGATCGTCTTCAGGCAGACCCGAACGCGCGCTCGTGGCGGCTGCGGTCAGTTGGTGCGGCGTGAGCGGGCCCGAGCCAGCCAGCCGAGGGCAGTGGCGATCAGCCCCAACACCAGGGCCGCGGCACCACCAATCACTCCGTTCCCGGTGCCGGGACCACCGTCGGCGACGGCCAGATTCAGCGTGCCGCCGACGGGAGCCATCCCGCTCCCCGAGCCCACCCGAGACCATGCGAAACCTACCGACACAAAGCGCTGGCCTGCGCAAATGACGCCTACGCAAGTGTCGATCCTGCCCGGACCTCATTCGGGACCCCGTGATTCCCAAGCTCAGAGCGCTGGTTCGATTCCCGTCACCCACTCCAGGAAAGACCGCACGCCAGCGACTCGGCGCCTGGTTGTTGCTACGTGCCACGGCGGGTCAAAGCCAGCGGTGCCGAGGCGAGGATGGCCGCAAGGGCTGCGTAGCCCGAGGTCAGGGAGGCGGCCACGGCGACGCCTCCCACCAGCAACGGGCCCCCGGCGTCGCCGAGTTCGCGGCCGAGTTCGGCGGCGCCCATGGTCTGCCCAAGACGCTCGGGCGGTGTGGACGAGGCGAGCGCGGCGAAGCCCAGTGGGGTGATCAGCCCGGTGCCGACGCCGATCAGTACCGCTCCCAGAAGCACTCCCACCAGCCCGGGAAGCATCGCGGAGAACAGGCCCGCGGCGGTGATCAGCAGTCCTGTGCCGATGCCTGCGCCAGTGGTGATCCGCCCGGTGTCCAGAGCCCGGCCGGCGCGCGGCTGCACCGCCGCAGCGCAGGCGGCCAGGAGCGAGATCGCGGCGCCTGTGGCCACCGGCCCCAACCCTGCCGCCGCCCCCGATACCGGAAGGAAACCCACTCCGGCAGACAGAGCCGCGGCGGCGCCTGCCAGCGCGGCGGTCGGTCGCAGGAAGCTGCCTTGGCCCAGTCGCCTGGCCAGGTCGACCACAGTCTGCCGCGTACGTGGCAGCGGCGGCACGACAGGCACCGCGACTGCCGCCCACGCCGCTACGGCCGCGGCGAGGACAGCCATGACCGCGAACAGCAGCGCCAGGCCGCCTGCGTACACCACCACGCCACCCAGCACCGGCCCCGCTGTATAGCCCAGGCCCTTGTAGAAGCCGTACGAGCCGAATGCCCGTCCGTGTCTGGCCTGCGGGTTCAGCCGTGCCACCAGGGCGCTTGCCGAGGGTGAGAAGGCGGAGGCGGCCGCGCCCTGGCCCAGTCGGGCCAGCCACAGCAGCCCGGTGTTGTCGGCCACGACGAACGCGGCAGATGCCAGGGCGAAGCCGATCAGTCCGCCGAGCAGCACCGGGCGTGCGCCGATCCGGTCCGCCAGCGTGCCGAAGACCGGTTTGAGCAGCACCTCGGCTCCGTCGTACAGAGCGAGCAGACCGCCCAGCACCAGCAGGGACTCCAGGCGGTGGGAGGTGTAGGTGCCCAGATTGGCGGCGATGCCGTGCGCGCCGAAGGCGGTGGTGAACCCGGCTGCGTACAGCGGCCACATCCGCCAACGCGCGGCCCCGGCGGTGCCTTGGGATGCGGGGGAGGGCATGTGAGGGAGTTCCTCTCGGCCAGGGCAGGAACGCAGGAATGTAGGAACGGCAGCAGGCTCGGAGTCCAAAGCTCCGCACCCTCTCGGGATCATCTCGGATTCGGGATGCCGGATGCCTCGCTCACCGTGGCGACACGTAGACGTGGTACCCGGTGTGGACGCGTAGGCCCGGGAGGCCATACGACGGCCAGTCGCGTGCGTAGTGGGGTGGTCGGTGGCCGGGGCGTACGAGGACGGCGACCGGTTCGTGTTCGGCGGTTTTGAGGATCTGGGCGAGGGTGGTGTTGCGGTTGTGGCCGGAGGGCTGCGCGGAGGCGCAGCGGGCGTGGTAGCCGACCGGGGTGGCCAGTCGCCCGGTGATCAGGCAGGGCGGGCGTATGCCGAGGTCGCGCAGGTCGGCGGCGATGCGTTCGTAGTCGCTGTTTCCGGCGGAGGCGATGTGGACGGCGCGGGTGAGGACGAGGTGCTGGGTGGCCAGTTGGGTCGCGACCAATGCGATGACGAGGGCGGTGGTGGCGGGGCGTAGTGCGGGCCGTACGCCCGTGGCCAGGTGGGTGAAGCAGTCTGCGGCCGGGATGGCCAGGAGGGCGTAGGCGGGGAGCAGGAAGCGGGGTGCGGCGTAGTCGATGAGGAACAGGTAGGGCACCGCGATCGCTATCGCGCACAGTGCGGGCAGCAGCGATGTGGCGAGGCGGCGGGCGCGTGCGGCGGCGACAAATCCGGCCGTGATGACCACGGGCAGGGCGAACCACCACAGGGAGTCGGCACGGTCGCGCCACGGTCCGTGGCAGGGGCGGCACAGCTCCCGGCGACCGTTGAGGGTTCGCAGCTCGTCACCGAGGGCGAAGTGCCATCCGATGCCGCCTTCTATCTGGCCGGAGCGGTGCAGACGGCCGAGTACGCCGCCGTAGTGCAGGTAGGACTCGACGATCCACTCGGCGCCGCCCACGGCGAGACCAGCGGCGATGACGGCGAGCAGGACGAGCCCGGGCCAACCACCCACCCGGCCGCCCACCCGACCGCGCATCACTACTGCCGCGGCAGCCAACGGCACTGCGAGCCACACCGCGTCGGGCGGACGCAGCAGTGCCACCACCGCGAGGCCCGCCCCCAGGATGATCAGCGCGGCGCGGTCGCCCGGGTCGGACGCCGCCCGGAGGAATCCGCCCACTGCGGCGAGTCCCACCAGGGCGACCCACAGGTTGGGCATCGCCTGCGAGCCGTAGAGCTGTGTCACCCACAGTCCGGCGAACAGCAGCCCGGCCAGGGCGAGCACCCCGGCCGGGCGCAGCCTGCGCCACACCCGCAGCGCGGTGAACAGCCCGGCGCCTGACAGGACGGCGAGGTAGACGCGCAGAGCGGTCGTGGAGGAGGTCACCGCGGTCACCGGGGCGACCAGCAGCGATGTGCCGCGCGCCCGTGGGGCGCTGAAGTACGCGGCCGGGATGTGCGGGCTGACCTGGCTGATGTACACCGTCTCGTCCCAGCCGAGCCCCATGTGAGGTGGGACGAATACCAGCTGGGAGAGGGTGAAGGCGAGGGCGATAACCACGAGCCAACCGGAATGGCAGGCGGAGACCCGCCCCAGGCGGCCCCGGGGCAGCCGTATGCGTATCCGCTGGGTGGCATCCACGGCCGAACAGCTGGAACTACTTGGCCGCGGCCGATGTGGTGTGGCCGTTGGCGAGGAGTGCGTAGTCGCCGACGAGGTCGCCGAGCAGCGCGCCGGCGGTGATGTCGCTGGTGACGTGCCCGGCCATGTAGAGGCGGGAGTAGAGGACCTGCGACTGCATGGAGCGGTATTCGTCGGCGCGGTGCGGGTCGAGGGCGGTGAGGAAGGTGACGGCGGTGGCCGAGGCGGCGCCGTGGTGGGAGGGGTAGGAGCAGGGGCACTTCTGGCCGGTGGTGAGGTGCTTGTCGGTGCGCAGGGAGGGGTCGAGGACGTAGGGTGCCGACTGGTGATAGCGGGCTGCCAGCTTCTCGCTGAGGGCCTTGGCGAGCTTGAGCGCGGCCTTCAGCTGGGCCTTGTCCGCGTCCCCTTCGGTCTTCGGGAGCAGTTCGCGCTGGTCGTGGAGGTAGAGCTTCCAGATGTCCTTCTTGCCGTGGATCTCCAGCCAGGTGGCGGCCTTCTTCCCGGCGGTGGTACGGGTCTTGGCGAGCTGCTGGACCTGGTGCAGTTCGGCGGTACGGTCCTTGGCCGAGGGCGGCGCGGGCACCTTCGCGACGGCCCACGCGGTGAACGCGCTGTCGTCGCGGGTGGCGCCGTGCTCCTTCTTCCACTCGGCGAAGAGCGCGTCGGCGGTCTTCTGTTGCGCGGCCACTTCCTTGGCGAGGGGCGCCACCTGCGCATCGGTGAAGAGCTGCGGCGGCGGGCTGGCCTTGATACGCGCGGTCGCGCCGGGCTTGGACTTCTTGCCCGACACAGCGAGCGGAGACGCGGGCGTGGCGAGCAGCCCGAAAGCGGCGGCGGCCGCGGCGACGACGGCGATGAGGGCGTACTGCCACTTGATGCGGCGGAGGGCGGTCATGCGGCTGCGTTCCTTTCGGCCGCACCCGGCACCGTGTGGAAGCGGGTACGCGCCAGGCGGCGGACGGAGTTGTCGGGAAGGCCGGGCACGAGGAGCGAGAGCCCGACGATGTACTTGCTGAGGGAGACCGGGCGGGCGCCGAGGCCGACCAGCACCCGGTCGGCGGGGGCCGGGCGAGCGGCGCCCTTGGTCTCGACGAGGACGTACGAGGCGTCGAGCAGTGCGCTGCGCCCACCGCGATGGCAGGCGAGCCGGCCGTCGAGCGTGACGCGTGTCCCGGCGTCCAGATCGGCCAAGGCCGCCCGCACGTAGGTGACTTCGGCGGCCGGGACCAGGTCCGCGGCGGTGACACCGACCGGCCCTGCGGCGGCGAGCACGGCATCGACGAAGCCGGCGGCCTCACTGTCCAGGCGGCCGTAGTCCTCGGCCGTGGCCTTGAGGACGTGCTTGACCGTCGCGCCGCGTCCGTCCTTGGTCTTGACCTCGACCTGGCACAGGCCGTCCTCGGCGTAGAGCCGGGTGCGGACCTTCCAGCGGCGTCGGCGGCCCTGGACGTGCGCCCGCCAGGCGTCGAGCCCGGGGGTGTCGAAGTACGTGCTGAGGTAGCCGGTTGTGCGGCGGCCGCCGAGGTCCAGGACGTGGTGACTGCCGGCGAGGGCCGCAACCAGGCGGCGCGCGGTTTCGGCAGGGACGAGGTACTTGCGGTCCACGCGGTGCTGAAGGGCGGCGGCCCCGTCGACCTGGGCGAGGGTCGCGCCGGGCAGGTCGTGCAGGCCGAGCTGTCCGGCGAGGTCGGCGGACGTGGCCGTTGTCGCAGTCGCGGTGGCCGTGGCGGTCATGCGGGCTGTCCCTCGGTCCGGGCCACCGGGGACTCCGGCTGCTCCGGCGTCCAGGCATCCTCGTCGACCGGGTAACGGACGGCGACGCGCGTGGTCTCCCGTACGTAGTCGATCTCGTCGATCACGACCGCCAGCGGCTCCTGCCCGAGCCGGATCGTCACGTCGTCGCGGACCTCGGCGGGGCTCTCGTAGATCCGGTCGAGGGTCAGCTTCAGCACGCGGGTGGGGCGGTGCGCACGGGGATCGTCCACCACCAGGACCGCGAGCAGCACCACCGCGTTCAGCGCGACGACGAGCCAGGTCTCGCGCTGCGGCAGCCCGCTGCACAGCGCGATGACCAGCGCCGCGAAGGTGTAGGCGACGTCCTTGAGCGTGAAGGCGGCACTGCGCAGCCGTACGAGCGAGAGCAGGCCGAAGAGCCCGAAGCCGACTCCGGACGGGAACTTCCCCGCACTGATCGCGGCCATGGCGGCGAAGAGCCCGATGTTCAGCGCGGTCAGGACGAGGGGCATCTCCGGCGAGGGGCGGCGGCGCCGGTAGAGCCAGCCGACCAATATCATCAGCGCGATCACATCGAGGCCGCCGCGAGTGACCAGGCCCGTCGGGGTGACGGAGGCGGCGGAGAATCCTTTCGCCGCGAGCACGCCGAGATCACCGACATGGACGATATCGCCGATATGGCCGTTCATGAACCCTTCCCTCCCTCCGCGCCATGCAGGCGCAGTGGGAAGGACGCTAGGGATTTCACATGAAGAGACCATGAAGAGTTCCTGGCCTTCCGGTGCCGCAAAGGGTCGGTCTTACCCAGAGATACGCTGCCGGGTGTGCACATCCTGGTCGTCGACGACGAGATACGCCTGGTCGAACTGATCGTCCGCTATCTGCGGGAGTCCGGTCACACTGCCGAGGGCCGCCACGACGGTCCCACCGGGCTGGACGCTGCCCGCGACCCGCAGTTGGACGCGATCGTCTTGGACGTGATGCTGCCCGGCATGGACGGCGTCGAGGTGTGCCGCACGCTGCGCCGCGAAGGCAATGACGTGCCGGTGATCCTGCTGACCGCCCGCGGCGCGGTCAGCGAACGCGTCGCGGGCCTGGACGCCGGGGCGGACGACTACGTCGTCAAGCCGTTCGCGATGGAGGAGCTGGACGCCCGGCTGCGGGCGATCTCCCGCCGCAGGCCGGCCGAGCCCGGCGGAAGGCTGGAGGTCGGCGACCTCGTCCTGGACCCCGAGCAGCAGCGCGCCTGGCGGGCCGGCACCGAACTCGACTTGTCCCGGCGGGAGTTCGCGGTGCTCCGCGTCCTCATGGAGAACGCCGGCCGCGTCGTGAGCCGCCTCCGGCTGCTCGACGAGGTGTGGGACGGCGAGACCGACCTGCGGAGCAACGCCATCGACGTACACGTCTCCAAGGTACGCGCCAAGGTCGACCGGGCCTTCGGGCGTAGCAGCATCTCCACCCTGCGCGGGGTCGGCTACCGGCTGGAGGCCGGTGCATGAAACCTCGGGCGAGCGGCCTCCTCGGGGACGCGCGGGCGAGAGTCCGCCACGGAGTACGGGCCCGCATGCGCCGCATGCCGATCGTGCTACGGCTCGTGCTCGCCGTGGCCCTGGCCATGTCCGTCGTCCTCAGCGGCACCGCCGCACTCGTGTACTGGCGGGTTCAGTACGCCCTCGACCAGCAGCTGGACGGCGATCTCGCCAAATACCAGCACAGCCTGGACCGGGCCCTGCGCGCGGGCCAAATGCCTCCACCGGGGCCCGCGGGCAGCCTCTATCAGGTGCTCGACGTACATGGCCGGGTGATCCGGGCCAGCGGCTCCGTACGCCACGAGCAGCTGCTCACCCCCGCGGAACTCACTTCCGCTTCCGGGGGCCACACCGTACGCCGCGACATCGGCGCCCTGCTCCCCATCACCCCCCACCCAATGCGGCTCCAGGCCAAGGACGTCCGCGTCGCCGAAGGCAAGCACACGGTGGCCGCCGTCGTCGCCCTCCAGCGTGGCCACCGCGACGAGGCCCTGCGCGAGCTGCTCGGCCAGCTCGGCATCGCCTCCGGGCTGACCCTGCTCGCCGCCTCCTACGTCGGCTACCGCACCGCCCGTGCAGCCCTCGGCCCCGTAGAGCGCTACCGACGCGGTGCCGCAACCCTCGCCGACGGCGCCCAAGGGCTGCGCCTGCCCGTCCCCACCGACCGCGACGACGAACTCACCCGCCTCGGCCACACCCTCAACCGCATGCTCGACCGCCTGGAAGCCTCCGCCGCACGCGAGCACCAGTTCATCGCCGACGCCAGCCATGAACTGCGCACCCCGCTCACCCTGCTCCGCGCCGAACTCGACGTCGCCCTGCACCGGCCCCGTAGCGCCGCCGAACTGACCGACACCGTACGGTCGGTGGACACCGAGGTCCAACGTCTGATCGCACTGTCCAACACC
>NZ_JBEZIX010000062.1:0-51815 GCF_040651315.1 Streptomyces sp. NPDC048506 | reverse complement strand
CCCGAGGCTGGGGACCGACCGTCGGTCACGGGTCGGGGTTCATGGCTACCTCCCTGCCATCAACCGCTGCTGTGACAGCGACTTCGTGTCGCACTACTGAACTCCGTTCTGACTCGACACCAGAACGGTACCCCTGGTCATTCACAGGGGAACGGTGATCGGCCCCCGTCGCCCGGCGGGGGCCGTTGCTGTGCGGCGCTCACCCTGCGGAACGAGCCGTTCGGGTTGCTGCGGCTACGGATCCTTGACGCAGGTGGAGGTCACACCACCGTGGATGGACGGGACGTACGGACAACGACGGTCAGGGAACGGGTGCGCGGCCGGGCCACGGCGGCCCGGCCGCGCACCGGTACAAGGTGGTGGAGCGGCTCACGACCACTGCCCACCAGTGGATCGACGGTCCTGGACGGTGAGTTGTCGGGACCGATGTGCGGTGTCGGTCACGTATCGGAGGGCTACAGGTCCGATGCCGGCGGCGTGTCGGTGGAGCCTGGGACCTTGCGAGAGATCCTGCCGGGTGCCCACCCGGCAGACGTGCGACAGGCAAGGAATCACCATGACCACTCACGTCACGATCATCGGCGCCGGGCTCGGAGGACTGACCCTCGCCCGCGTCCTCCATGTCCACGGCATCCCGGCCACGGTCTACGAGGCGGAGCCCTCACCGACGGCGCGTTCGCAGGGCGGGATGCTCGACATCCACGAACACAACGGCCAACTGGCTCTCCAGGCGGCAGGTCTGATCGACGAGTTCCGCAGCCTCATCCTGGAGGGGCGCCAGGCGATGCGGATCCTCGACCGGAACGGGACCGTCCTGTTCGACCAACCCGACGACGGCGCTGGTGGACGCCCCGAGGTGCAACGCGGCGAGCTGCGACAGATCCTGCTCGACTCGCTCCCGACCGGCACCGTCCGGTGGGGCCACAAGGCCAGCAGTACCCGTGCCCTCGGCCAGGGCCGCCACGAGGTGACCTTCGCCGACGGCAGCACCGTCGTCACGGGCCTGCTGGTCGGCGCGGACGGCGCGTGGTCACGGGTCCGGCCGCTGCTCTCCACCGCCACACCGCAGTACGTCGGCCGATCGTTCGTCGAGACCTATGTGTTCGACGGCGACACCCGGCACCCCGCCGCCGCGAAAGCGGTCGGCGGTGGGTCGCTGCTCGCGCTCGCGCCGGGCAAGGGGATCCAGGCCCACCGGGAAAGGGGCGGGACCCTCCACACCTACGTGGCGCTGTCCAAGCCGCAGGACTGGTTCGACGCCATCGACTTCACCGATGCCGCCGCGGCCACCGCGCGGATCGCCCAGGAGTTCGACGGCTGGGCGCCGGAGCTCACCGCGCTGATCACCGACAGTGACACCGCGCCGGTCCTGCGCCTCCTCAACGGCCTGCCACTCGTGCACCGGTGGGATCGGGTGCCGGGGGTGACCCTGGTCGGCGACGCCGCCCACCTCTCGGTCCCGAACGGCGAAGGCGCCAACCTGGCCATGTACGACGGCGCCGAACTCGGCAGGGCCCTCGCCGCGCACCCCGATGATGTCGAGGCCGCCCTCACCGAGTACGAGCAGGCCATGTTCCCCCGCGGCACCGAAGCCGCCACCGAAGCCGCCACCGAAGCCGCCCAACTCCACGAGCTCATGTTCGGCGACACCGCACCCCACGGCCTGGTCACCGCGTTCACCGGACACGAGCAGACCCCATGAGCCGCTACGTCGTGTGAGCCATGCGGCCCCGTACGGCCGGTGACAACAAACCTGCCCGTACGACATCCACCGTGCTTCGGCTCACGGTTCCGGGATGAGACACCGGGAGAGAACGACCTCTCAGACCCGGTCCGCCGCAATCAGCAGGTAGTGGAAGCTGCCCTCCTTGTAGGCGGTGAGGAACGGGTCCTCGACGCCGGTCGCCAGCGAGGACTTGGCCCGCAGCTCCCAGTAGGGAATCGTCGCGGCCGTCAGGTCGACGACGTTCATCGGGACGAGGCCGTTGGCCGCCATGGCCTTGAAGTAGGCGCTGCGCGGGTGGATGTTGCACGTGTAGTGCTCGTCGATGCGGCTGACGGCCTTGGAACGGCCACCCGTCACATCGTTGGAGCAGCCGGTGATGACGACGTAACGGCCGCCGAAGGAGAGCTGGCGGGCGTGCTCGGCGAAGAGGTCGGACAGGTCCACGTACATGGTGGACTCGTTGTTCCAGATGCCCTGGAAGGCGGCGGTCGGCAGGCCGGTGTCCAGCATGTTGCGGAAGTGGTAGCGCACCTTGTCGTCGACGCCCCGCTTGCGGGCCTGGCCGTTGGCGAACTCGACCTGGGTCTCGGAGATGGAGACGCCGTCCACCCGGCAGCCGAAGCGGGCATTGGCCATGATGCTGGTGCCGCCGCGGCCGCAGCCGGCGTCCAGCAGGCGGTGGTCCGGGGCTATCGGGCCGAGGTGGTCGAGCAGGATGTCGGCCTGGGCCGACTCCAGGCGGTGAAGTTCGCCGATGATGCGCTCGTCGCGGGTGCCCTCGGGGCCGTCCAGGACGGAGGGGTCGTAGTCGCCGAGGCCGTAGTGGTGGTGGTAGAGCCCGTCGACGTCGCCCAGGCGCAGGTTGACCTGGTCCTTCTCCTTGTTCCAGTAGTCCGCCACGGACTTCTGGTAGGCGGTGCGCAGGACGGGTGCGGAGGCGGCAGGTGTGGTGCTCATGGGGTGAGGCTCCTTGCGATGTACGGATGTCAGGAAGTCGGTGAGGTGTAGCGGGGGCTGCCGCTGTGCCATGCGCGGTTGCCGCCCAGCCAGGCCCACACCCCCGCGAGGAAGCGGCGCAGCTGGGGCGAGCCGGCGAGGGCCAGGGCCGCAGCCTCCGTCTCGAAGGTGCGCACCAGCTCGTCGTGGATCGCCGCGCTCCGTTCGACCGCCTCGCGCGGCGAGCACCGCTCCTCCTCGGCGATCACTGTCGGCAGGTTGAACTCCACACTCGCCGAGTGGCGTTCCTTCGCCATCGAGTACAGGTCGTTGACGAGGGTGGCGGCGGTGGAGGCCATGGTCACGGCGCGGCGCACCCGTGGGTCGGCGTATTCGGCGGCGGGCAGCGCGTAGCCGCCCACCATGTCGGTCATCGCGATGCACGGGAGGAAGCTGTTGATCTGACGGTGCGCCAGATACTCCCAGACGGCGGGCATCCTGCCCTGCGTGCGCCAGGAGCCCTCCTGGCCGTAGCCCACGAACAGGACGGCCAACTCGTGGTGCAGCCGGGCAAGTTGGGACGGGTCCGCGTACCGGGACAGGTGGGCGAAGCCGGTGCGCAGGGCGGTGCGTACCGGGTCGTCCCGCATGGCCTTCTCGACGGCGGGAAGGTAGCGGAGCGGAGGGTGGGCGGGGTCGACGGCCGCGTACGCGACCCCGAGCTGAGCGCCGAGCAGCGCCGGTGCGGAACCCATCGTCTCGTCGTCGCAGTAGTAGTCGTCCGTGGCCCACTCCGCCAGCGCGCACTTGGCCGCCGCCAGCAGCCGGTCCGGGTCGTCGGTGTCGGGGTGGGCCAGCATCATCAGGCGCCCGAAGTCCGCCGCGCGGACGCGGTCGAGCCGTCCTGCGTAGAGCCCGATCTCCTCGGCCCACGCCACCAGGCGTGCGTTGACCTCGTCGGCGAGCGCCTGGTCGACGCGGAGTGCGGGCGGGCAGTACAGGTCCGGGACGGCGGCGCCCCCGACGTCCTTGCGCCCGGCATCGTCCTTGCGTCCGGCAACGTCCTTGCGTCCGGCCGCGATACGGGCGGCCGAGGTGCCCAGCCCCGTCGGCCCGGTCGGGAGCGGGGCGGTCCTCTCCGGGAGGGCGCCACCGGTTCCGGGCAGCAGCTTCGGTGCAGCCGGGCGGACGTCCTGGTGTGGGGGAGAGGCGAGCAGCGTGGCCATCAGCCGCGCCACGTCGTGACGGGCCGCGGGCGCGGTCATGCGGGAGAGCAACGACACGGATGACTCCTCAGCCTCAGGCCGGCGTGCCGAAGACCTCGACGTTCTCCAGGACGCCGAGCGCATCGGGCACCAGAACGGCCGCCGAGTAGTAGGTGCTGACCAGGTAGGAGATGATCGCCTGCTCGTTGATGCCCATGAACCGGACGTTCAGACCGGGCTCGTACTCGTCCGGGATCCCGGTCTGGCGCAGCCCGACCACGCCCTGTCCGTCCTCGCCCAGCCGCATCGCGAGGATCGCGGAGGTGCCCGCCTCCGAGACGGGGATCTTGCCGCAGGGGACGAGGGGCACGCCCCGCCAGGCCGGCACCGGATGGCCGTCGACATCGGCGGTGTCGAAGGCAAGGCCCCGCTTGTTGCACTCACGGCCGAAGGCCGAGATGGCCCGGGGGTGGGCGAAGAACACCTTGGTCCCGCGCCGCATGCTGAGCAGCTCGTCCATGTCGTCCGGGGTGGGCGGGCCGGAGTGGGTGGAGATGCGCTGGCTGTAGTCGGCGTTGTGCAGCAGCCCGAACTCGGGGTTGTTGACGAGCTCGGACTCCTGGCGCTCGCGCAGCGCCTCGATGGTCAGCCGCAGCTGCTGCTCGACCTGGTCCATCGGGTCGTTGTAGAGGTCCGCGACCCGGCTGTGCACACGCAGGATCGTCTGCGCGACGCTCAGCTCGTACTCGCGGGGCTGGAGCTCGTAGTCGACGAACGTGCCCGGCAGCACGGGCTCGCCGACGTGCCCGGAGGCGAGGTCGACGGCCGCCTCGCCCTTCTTGTTCTGCGGCCGTGCCGTGTCGGCCTGGCGCCGCCGGACGTGCGCCCGCAGCTCCTCGTTCCGGCCCGCCACCTCCTCGTACGCGGCCCGGGGCAGCGCGAGCACCGTGCACGCCGTCATCGCGCGCGCCGTGAACTCCCACGTGCCCGGCTCCTCGGCCACCGCCTGCCCGCCGAAGAACGCGCCGTCCGCCAGCACGCCCCTCCGTGACTGCTCGCCGTACGCGCCAGGGGCGAGCTTCTCCACCTTGCCGCGCGCGATCAGGTGGACGTCGTCGAGTGCCCGACCCCGCTCGGCGATCACCTGGCCTGCCTCGTACTCCCGCTGCTCGCACCGCTCGGCCAGCGCCCGCAGCACCGCGGCGTCGTCGTACCCGCGCAGCAGTGGCAGTTCGCCCAGTTCGGCGGGGACGACCTTGACCGCGGCCCCTTCCTGGACGAACGTCACGCGGCCGTCGCCGACCTCATACGCCAGCCGCCGGTTGACCCGGTACGTACCGCCTTTGACCTCCACCCAAGGCAGCATCCGCAGCAGCCACCGCGAGCTGAGGCCCTGCATCTGCGGCACGGTCTTGGTGGTGGTCGCCAGGTTCCGGGCGGCGGCGATCCCCAGACTGAGCTGTGCCCGGCCTGCTGTCTGCTCGGGCTGCTCCGGCTGCTGCCGATGCACTGCGGTCGACATCCGCTCCGGTCCCTTCCGTCTGGCGCATACGTCAAGAAGGAGCCCCTGGAATGGTCCGATCGGACGACGACGGGCTCCCGCCGCGCAAGTGAAGCAGCGCTTAATGATGTTGGTCGAGGTGACCGGAAATGTGCCGATGCAATTGCGTCACCGAATGGAGTGGTCACTATGTCCAATATGGCGTGACGCTGGCGCTTTTGGGCTGGCTGAGGTGGTGCCGTACGCGAGAGCTGGCGCTGCGCGTTCCATGATCGAGGTGGCCGATAATGTGCGGTTGGGTGGGCGATGGATGCGGTCAACGGACCTTCTCTCGGACTCACCTCACCGGACCCTCGCTCCGGTCGGCAGCACGGCACGAGCGATGCCGGTGAGGTTGCCCTGTGCGACGAGGATCTCCTTCCGGTCCGATCCGTCGAGACCGGCCGCGTAGACACTCCCGGCCAGGTCGGTCACGTACATGTGGCCGCCGGCCGGATCGAGGGCGATGCCGATGCCTTCCATCAGGTGGGTCACGAGGATCTCGGGCGTCCGCTGCGCGTCCGGCGGGTTCAGCGGCGAGCGGTTCACGGTGTTGCCGCGCGGCGGGTCCCCGCGATCCGTCCAATACAGCATGCGCTCCACGAGGTCGAGCTCCAGGTCTATCGGCTCCGGAAGCCCCTCGAACAGCACCTCGATGTCGCTGCGGTCGGCCGGGCTCTCCCCGGCGGGCAGGTCGATTCCGGCCGTCAGGAGCCTGCCGCGTCCCGCGTCGCTCGGGCCCTTCTGCGTCCAGTAGAGGTGTTCGCCGACCGGGTCGACGGCGACTCCCACGCACCACCTGGTCTCGTCCCGGGCGTCGTCCTCCCCCTGCCCCGTCTGTACGAGGGTCTCGACGTTCGAGCCGTCGAGGTCGCAGCGCATCACGCGCATGCCCTCGCGGTCACCCCAGTACAGCTTCTGGTCAGTGGCCTCGAAGTGGAGCTGCTTCGGTGTGTGGGTGACGCCGCTCGGGACGATCGTCGTCCGGTTGCCTCCGTCCAGGTCCACGCGCTCGATCGAGCCGTCGTTCTCCGACGGGACGCCCATGTTCGTCCAGTAGATGTGCCCGGCCGCCGTATCGACGGCGACCCCGTCGGGGACCCTGCACCCGGTGACGAGGACCGTCTTGTCGGAGCCGTCGGGGTTCACGGAGAACAGGCGGCCGCCACCGCTGGCTTCGAGTACGAACAGTCTCTCCTGACGCTGCGTCACGGCTGTTCCTTCCCCTCGGGACCGGATGCCTCGCTCGGCGACGGTTCGTGCTGGGCACGCACGGCCAGCAGGGCCGAGAGCATCGCGTCGCGCCGGGCGGCCAGTTCGTCGACCGAGTGGCCGTTGGCCTCCTTGAGGACACCGTCGACGATCGTGTCCTTGAGCTCCGGTGTGAACTCGGGGGTGCCCAGTTGCTGCCAGGCCTCCACCATCCGCGGCATGAGGGTGTCCATGAAGTGCTGGATGCCGCCCTCTCCTCCGCCGAGGTGCCACAGCAGATGGGGGCCCATGACGCCCCATCTGAGCCCCGGCCCCCAGGACACCGCGGCGTCGGAGTCCGCCACGTCGAGGACTCCCTCCTGGACCAGGTACACGACCTCGCGGTACAGCGCCTCCTGGATGCGGTTGGCGACGTGCCCGGGAAGTTCCTTCTTGAGGTGAATGGGTTTCTTGCCGATCGCGGCGTAGAACGACATGACGTCCTGGATCGTCTCCGGGGCGGTCTTCTTCCCGCCGACGACCTCGACCAGCGGGACGATGTGCGGTGGGTTGAAGGGATGGCCGATGACGGTCCGCTCCGGACGCCGGCACTCGGTCTGGATGACGCTCATCGTGATGCCCGACGAACTCGACGCGATGATCGCGTCAGGCGGCGAGGCGTCGTCGATGTCGGCGAACAGCCCGACCTTGAGCTCCGGGCGCTCCGGCGCGTTCTCCTGCACGAAATCGGCGTGCGCGACGGCCTGACGCATGTCCGCGGTGAAGCTCAGGCGCGCGAGCGAGGCCCCGGGCACGAGCCCGATCGACGCAGCCGCGTCCCATGCCGCCGCCACGTACGACCGCAGGGCCGTCTCCGCGGTGGGGGCGGGGTCGGTCGCCGTGACATCGAAGCCGCGGACGAGATAGTGCGTTGCCCAGCTCGCACCGATGGTGCCGGTCCCGACGATCGCCACACGGTGAACGGGCCTGTGCGAAATCATGGCTGGTCACTGCTCCTGAAGGTTTGACGCGGGCTGGGGGAGAGGGAGGCGGCTGGCGCGACCGGTATCGGCGGCCGAGTCGGACGGGGCGCGCATCTCGGCGAACGGTCGCGCGCCTTGCCGCGCGTCCTGGCCCGCCATCAGTCCGTTGAACGCTGGTGGAACGTCGAAGCGTCCGGGGGCGGATCCATGAGGCAAGCCTCGGCCGGCGGCAGTGTCGGCGCATCGGGCTGTGCGCCCAGGAATCGAGCGCTTCCTTGGTATCGCGGTACAGGTCGCGTGCTCAGGGCTGTTCCCTGTGGGCTGCAAGGCCGACGCACAGGGACCGCTCAAGCCGGGCGCCCGAACGACAGCCGAGGAACTGCGTGAGTACGTCAAGCGTCAGGTCGCCGCCTATAAGTATCCGCGGAAGGTATGGATCACCGACGCGCTGCCCAAGGGACCCACCGGCAAGATCCTCAAGCGGGAGATCGTCCCGCCGCCCGAGCCGGACCGGCGGTGAGGCGGCCCGCAACAGCCCTGTCACGCCGCATGTGATGCCCGATCGCGGGCGTGTGTCACGGCTCGGGGGCGGTGTCGGTGTCGAGGGCCGTGGCCCGCAGGGCGGCTGCGAGGCGGACGGCGGGTTCGGCGGGCGGCTGGGGAAGCCGGGCCAGGAGCAGGCGCCGCAGCTCCTGCGGCCCGCCGCGTACCGGCAGGATACGCACGCCGGGTGGCGCGGCGTCGGCCAGCCCGGAGGGCACGGTGGTCAGCCCACAGCCCGCGGTCACGAGGTGCAGTTTCGCCAGCCAGTCCCGGGCCGTGTGCACGATCTCGGGCCGCTCGTCCAGGCCCGGCCACACCCCCATCAGCTGGTCCGCGCCGGACGACGGACCGGCGATCCACCGCCGGCCGCGCAGGTCGGCCACGTCGACGTAATCGCCGCGGGCCAGGGGATGCGCCGCCGGCACAGCCAGGCAGAGGGGGCGCTCCGAAAGCGTCTGAATCACCAGCGGGGGCGACTCGGTGTCCGGCGCGCGGAACGGCGGCGCCGATGCCAGCAGCGCGAGGTCGATGCTCCCCGCCCGCAGGGCGCGGACCAGCGCCGGGGTGGTCCCCTCGCGGCTGATGACGTGCACGCCCGGGTCGCTGCGGCGCAGCGCGGCCAGGGCCTGCGGTACCAGGGTGACGCCGGCGGTGGGCAGCCACCCCAGGCGCACCGTGCCGCCGCCCTCTTCGGGCAGGCCCGACAACTCCCGGGCGGTCGCGTCGATCTCGTCCAGTACGACTGTCGCTCGGCGCATGACGAGACGTCCGGCCGCGGTCAGCCGCACGCCGTCGCGCCGCCGCTCCAGCAGCTCCGCGCCCGCGGCCCGCTCGATCGAGGCGATCTGCCGGGAGACCGCCGACTGCGTGTACCCCAGCGACACGGCGGCCGCGGTGAAGGTCCCCTGCTCGGCCACCGCGCGGAAGACCCGGAGCGCGGTCAGTGACACATCGGTGAAGTCCATGACGTATACGCATACCACCTGTGCACAACTTTCGTTGGACGCATGGGGCGGGGAGTTCCTACCGTTGCCGGCATGAACACTCCTCGCATCGCCCTCGTCACCGGCGCCAACCAGGGTCTCGGGCGGGCCCTGGTCGAAGGACTCGCGGCCCGTATGGGCAAGGAAGACCTGGTCCTGCTCACCGGACGCAGCGAGCGGCGGGTCACCGACGCCGCCCGCGAGGTGGCGCAACTGCCCGCCACCCGCGCCCAGGTGCGCGGCCGGGCCCTCGACGTCACCGACACCGACGCCATAGCCCGCCTCGCCGACGAACTACGGGCCGAGTACGGCGGCATCGACGTGGTGATCTCCAACGCCGTCGCCCGGGTGCTGCCGCACGAGTCGCAGGCCGCGCGCGCCGACGAGTTCATCGACGTGTCCAACACGGCCACCCACGCGGTCCTGCGCTCCTTCGGCCCGGTGCTGCGCCCCGGCGGCCGGCTGCTCGTCGTGGCCAGCAGCCTGGGCACGCTCGGCCACCTCGACCGCCGGCTGCACCCCCTGTTCGACGGCGCGGGCCTCGACCAGGTCGAGTACGCCGTCGAGTCCTGGCGCAACGCCATCCACCACCACACAGCCGAAGAAGCGGGCTGGCCGCGCTGGCTGAACGTGCCGTCGAAGGTGGCCCAGGTCGCCGCCGTACGCGCGGTCGCCGCCGCACGCCGCGAGCGCGACCTCGCGACCGGCACCCTGATCGCCTCCGTCTGTCCCGGCATGGTCGACACCGCGACCTCCCGGCCCTGGTTCAGCGACTACAGCCAGGCCCAATCGCCCTCCGAGGCGGCCCGGGCGGTGCTCGATGTCGTGTTCGCCGAGCACGTCGACCCCGCCCTGTACGGCGAGTTGATCCGCTTCGGCAAGGCCCTGGACTGGCACGCAGGCACGCCCCTGGTGGAACAGGACCGCATGCTCACGCCCTGAGCCCGATACCCCGCCCCGGCCCAACCCGCCGCACCGAACCAGGAGTTCCCCCATGAGCCGGATCACCACACCCTACGGTTTCTCCAGCACGGCCGCAGAGGTCGCACACGGCATCGACCTCACCGGCCGCCGCGCGCTGGTCACCGGAGCCTCCTCCGGGCTCGGCGCGGAGACCGCCCGCGCCCTGGCCGGAACGGGGGCGGCCGTCACCCTGGCCGTCTGCGACGTGCCGGCCGGCGAACGCGTCGCCAAGGACATCACCGAAGCGACCGGCAACCAGGACCTGCACGTCGCCCACCTGGACCTCGCCGACCCGGCATCCGTCGCCGCCTTCACCACGGCCTGGCAGGGGCCGCTGCACATCCTGGTCAACAACGCAGGCGTCATGGCCTGCCCCGAGCAGTACACCGAACAGGGCTGGGAGTGGCAGTTCGCCACCAACCACCTCGGCCACTTCGCCCTCGCCACCTCGGCCCTGCTGGAAGGCATCGGCGGCCGCTACTTCATCGACTGCAACGAGACCGAGACCGTCGACCGCCGCACCGGCACCCTGCACGGCGTGGCCCGCTACGCCCTCGACCCGGCGGGCGCCCGGCGTCTGTGGACGCTCTCCCAGGAACTCCTCGCAGACGCCGCCTGAACCGCACGACCTCCAGAGCTGCCGCACCCGGTTCAAGACGGCAGAGCCAATCCCGATTGGTGCCGACCAGGGCGTCACCGCCGCGCTGGCGCACGGTTCACCCGCAGGGCCCCATGAGCCCTCACTGGCCCTTGAGTTCGTCGATTCGGACGGGTCACTGCCGGGTCACCTGGCCGGAGCGCGCTCCGGGGTCGTCAAGGCAAGGGCGACGTTCGTCGTCGAGTGGCTTCGCTGCGCGACCGCTCGTCACCGCACGGTGTGCATCCCGTGACCGGTGATTCACCGATCGTGCAGAGCCTGGGCCGCAGCGGCGCCGCAATCGTGGCCATTATCAGGATCACGCCGCTGCTTCCTGCCCCACTTCGCCCGGGCCGGGAAGCCCCGGAAGCCCGGGAAGCCCGGCCCGGTGAAGCCGCCGTGACCGGCAGATATCGGGAAGGATTGCAGGTCAACGGCCCTTGTCACATGCGGCAGTGCACCTGGAACGAGCAGGGCCGGCGCACAAGGCGTATATGTGAAGCCATCGGCAGTACGAACAGGTGCGGTAGGCCGAACCGTGCGGTGGCTTCGTTCCTGTCGGGCCACGAGCACGGCCCGACAGCAGGAGATGCACTGTGAAAGTCCTGCAACCCACGCTGGCCAGGGTGCCGTGGATCCTGGCAGCGCTGGCCCTCGTGGCCGGCGTCCTGCTGGACCTCTTCGCGCCCCAGCCGTACACGGGACTCCCGCTGCTGGCCGCTGCACCGCTCGTCGCGGGTGCCACGCTCTCCTTTCGCTCCGCGCTCGCCGTCGTGTGTGTCACGTGCGTGGTGTCGGTGGCGGTGGACATCGAACGCCGACGTCCGGTGACGCCCTTGGTCGTCGATCTGGCCGTGGTGGGCGTGATCGGTGTGCTGGCTCTCGCGGTCAACCGCTTCATTGCGCGGCAGGGCCGCGATCTGGCGCTGGCCAGGGATGTCGCGGAGGCGGTCCAGAGGGCGGTCCTCCCGGAACCGCCGAGGGAGGTCGGGCCGCTGACCGTGGCTGCCGGGTACACGGCGGCGCAGGCCGAGGCGCAGATCGGCGGGGATCTGTTCGTGGTGCAGGAGACGCCGTTCGGGGTGCGGATGATCATCGGGGATGTGCGCGGCAAAGGTCTTGCGGCTGTCGCCGCCGTGTCGGTCGCGATCGGAGCGTTCCGCCAGGAGGCCGAGTACGCCCCCACCTTGGTCACGCTGGCACAGCGGTTGGACGAGGCGATGGCGCGGGAAGCCGCCCGGAGCGGCCCGGTGATCTCCACGGAGGGCTTCACCACCGCCGTGTTGGCCGAGGTGGCCGCCGAGGGTGAGGTGCTGAGCTTGGTTAACTGTGGGCATCCGCCCCCGTACCTGGTGCACGACGGACAGTTCGTACGGCTCGACCCGACCGCTCCACGGCTGCCTCTCGGAGTGGGGCTGAGCGATGTCACTCCTGCCGGCTCCGTGCCTGTCGATGTGGTGCGGCTGCCCGTTGGGGCCTCGTTGCTGCTGGTGACCGACGGTGTCACCGAGGCGCGGGACAGGCGGGGGAAATTCTATGACCCGGTCTTCTCCGGGCGCATGCGAAGGCCGTTCACGGACCCCGAGGCGCTGGTGGATGCCCTCACCAAAGACGTCGACCGCTGGACCGAGGGCGAACGCGCGGACGACATGGCCATCCTGGTCGTCACCCGGCGCCGCCCTCCCTGTGCCGCCTGATCTGTGCCCGCGCCCGCACGACGCCGCCTCGCCCTCGGCTCCACCGCGGCAACGCGCTCGGTCGGCCGGGACCGGAGCTGACCTCGGGAGCACGTATCCGGACACCGAATCGGGCCCTGGCCTTCACCGGGCCCTGGCTTTCTCCAGGCTCTGACCTTCACCGGGCCCGGACTGTCGCCGGGCCCGGCGCACAGCCCCCTACGCTACGGCTCCCGTGCCACCGCCCGAACCGGCAGCGGTCTTGCGGCGACGCACGCCGATAATCGCGCCCGCCCCGACGGCCATCGCCACGCCGCCCACCAGGGCGATCGCCGGCAGTGCGGAGGACGAGCCGGTCGCGGCCAGCTGGCGCTCGCCCGAGGCAGGCGTGCCGCCGCCCTGCGGGGTGGTGCCGCCGGTGGTGCCACCGCCGGGCGCGGCGCTCTCACGGGGCTTGTCCGGCCTGCCGGGTCGGCCGGGCTTGCCGCGCGCCGGGAGGATCTTGAAGTCGTACTGCGCGTGGTTGGAGGTGCCGCAGGAGCCGTCCCGATTGTGGAACATCCCCTCCACGATCGCGTAACCGGCACCGGGCTTGGCTGGATTGATCGCGCGGATGCGCAGCGGCAGCGTGACGGTGCTGTGCGCGGCGACGGGGAATCCGGTGAACTCGCTGTCGATCGTGGCATCTTCGAAGCTGAGCCACTTGCCCGTCACGGGATTGCGGAACTGCGCCTCCAATTCTTCGTACGGCCGGTCGACGATCTCGGCGGAGGAGATGTACGGCTGCGGCCGGACCTTCTCCATGGCCTTGTCGGAGGTGTTGCTGACCGTTATGGAGGACAGGCTCCAGTCGGCACCCGCGACGAACGCGGACTGTAGCCCCTTGATCGCCATGTGCAGGCGCTTGGGCCCGATCGCGCAGTCCTCGCCCGAGGGCCTCTCCTCGGAGGAGGACACGCCGGGCGTGGTGCCGGCCTCGGCACCGGTTTCCTCGCTGGGCTTGGCGCCGGGCGCGGGCTTGGTGTCGCCGCCCGTCCCGGGCTTTACGGTCCCCTCAGTCTCGATGGTCGGGCCGCCGACCCCGGGCGACTCGCTCGGCCCCGTCGCCCCGTCCGGCCCCGTCGCCCCGTCCGACCGTGCCGCGTCGCCACCGTTCTCCGAGCCGCCTGTCGTCTGCGACGCATGGGTGGGTGCTGACGAGCTCTGGGCGTCCGTGGCGAACGCGGTGGCGGGCACGGTTACTACAACGACGGGCGCGACGACGGCAGCCGCCGTCGCGGCGGCCGTTAAGGCTCGGCGGAACTTCATCAAAAAGGACCTTCCTGAGTTGTCACCCTGGCTGTCAGGGGCTTGCGCATACGTGACTACTGGCGGGGCAAAAGGTTGCACCGCAAGGCCAGTTGTGGTCGAAGATCACAGCGCCACCAACTACTTGGACCCTGTCCACACGCCAGGGGCAGGGCTGGCCCTTGTCCACACGTCCGGCCCCGGGAGGGACGGGGCCGACCGGAGAGGGGCGGGAGTCGCTGAGCGCCGCCGGGTGCCACCGGCCCGGCCTTGGCTCCGTCAGTGACCCGTCGGGCATTCCTCAGGAGGCGCGGTTCAGCGGCACAGGGCCGTGTCCACGACACCGTCCATGCGCTCCTTGGCTGTCCGGCTCGGCTGCGTGGTCACGGCGACGTTGGCGGCGCGGCCGTCGTCGGTGGCGCCGCCTCGGGTTTCGTATCCCGTCATGCTGCCGCCGTGGCCCCAGTACATACCGCCGCACGACAGAGGCGTGCTCACGAGGCCCAGCCCGTAACGGGCACCGGTGGGGAAGGGGTAACTGGCGGGAACGGTGGTGCGCATCTGGTCAAGCTGAGTCTTCGGGAGAAGGCGGCCGGCCAACAGCGCGGTGAAGAACCGGTTCAGGTCGGAGTTGGTGGACACCATCTGGCCCGCGGCCCAGGCCCAGGAAGGGTCCCACTCCGTGGCGTCGACCAGAGGCGCACCTGCCGAATCCCGGTCGTAACCCCTGGGATGGTGCTCCCGGATCGCCACCTCGCCGGGGGCGGGGAAGTAGGTGTGGCGCAGGTCGATGCGTTTGATGACGCGCCGATCGATCTCCTCGGCGAGGGGGCGGCCGGTGACCTTCTGCACGATCAGGCCGGTCACCACGTAGTTCGTGTTGCTGTAGGCCCATTTCGTGCCAGGGACGAAGTCGGCCTTGTGCTGGAGAGCGAGGTCGAGGAGTTCGCGGGGGCCGTAGTAGCGGATGCCGTCGCTGAGGTACTTGCTGTAGTTGGGAAGTCCGCTGGTGTGCTGCAGTAGTTGGCGGACGGTGATGCGGCGTCCGTCGATCCCGTCCCCGCGGACGAGGCCGGGCAGATAGGTGTCGACCGGGGTGTCGAGGCCGATCTTTCCTTCACTGACCAGTTGCAGCACGACCACTGCGGTGAAGGTCTTGGTGTTGCTGCCGATGCGCACCTGACCGTTCCTGGGCACCTTCGCACCGGTGGCGAGGTCGCCGACCCCTGCCGTGTAGGTACGGGTGCGGCCCTCACGGTCCTCGACGCTCGCCAGTGCGGCGGGCACGCCGTCGGTGTGCACCAGCGCGTTCAGGCCCTGCTGGACGGAGTTCGGCCTGGCGGCGGCAGACGCCGCGGGCGGGGCCAGGGCGCCCATCGTCATGACGCCGACGGCCATCGCGGCCGCGACCGGCACGGTTCTGCGCCGACCACTCCGCCGCCCGGACCTGCGAAACGTCTGCCATGCCTGCTCACGCACGAGCCAACTCCTACGGGACCGTCGGGTACCACCGGCTGTTGGGCCCAGCATCTCCGGAAGCGACCGCACGGGACGATCGTGCTACCCGCCCAGTTCCAGGTAGGGCTAACCCCCGGCCGCTCCGTTGACGAGGAACGGAGGCGGGGGAAGGGGAGGGGGGAGGGAGAGGGGGACGGGGGACGCCTGGGCGCTGTGGCAGCGTCAGTCGAGCGGCCTTGATTGAGCCTGGAGCCACCGGACCCGACCCGTCGGGCACGTCCAGTGGGCGCGCTGACTACTTGTCGACGGATGGCTCGGGCTTCGCCTGGAGCTCGTCGAGCCGCAGAAACGCCAGCGCACGGCGCATCAGATCGACGAGTTCCTCGGGCTCGTCCTGCCAGGCCCAGTGCTCCATGGTGACGGTGAACGCATCCAGCACCGCGGTGGTCAGCAGACGCACTTCGAGACTGTCGACGGGGGCGCCCGCGCGGGACGCCAGCGCGGGCGCGAGCCGTTCCTGCATCTCCCGTCCCGCGGCGAGCCAGCGCATCTTCAGGGCGGGGACGGTCCCCAGGACCCGGACCAGCCGACGGGCCCGAGCGGTGTCCTCCAGGCGCCGCTCGGCCGTCGCCGTCCCGAAAGACGCCTCGATGGCGGAGCTGAGCGGCTCTTCGACCGGATGTTGTGCGAGAACGTCCACGAGTTGGCCGACGCTGGAGGCGTAGAGGGGAGTGAGGGCGTCCTCCTTCGCCGGGCAGTAGCGGTAGAAGGTGCGCAGGGAGATGCCCGCGGCCGAGGCGATGTCCTCGACGGTCGTCGTGTCGTAACCGCGATCGGCGAACAGGGTCGCCGCGGCCTCCGCGATCTCCAGTCGAGTCTGAAGGCGCCGATGTTCCGTCAGGGACGGACGGCCCCGCGCTGCCGCCATTGTGTGCTCCTTGCCGTGCTTCGCCTCAGCCCTCATTGTCACAGACAGAATTTTTGGCATGCCGTGCCAAAAAAGAGTATGTTGTTCAGCGACTGATCAGGAGCCGATCGACCAGCGGCCGATTCGTCTACTACATCCGCTAGGCCCGTGCTGTCGCGCTGTCCCTGCATGCCCGCGCGCCGGTGGAGCCACGCGGCGAACGGCGACTGCCGATCGGTGACCAGTGACCGGTCACCGGTGACGGGTGATTGGCGACCGGCGGCGTACGGCCAACGGCCGACGCGCGGTGATCAGTGACCGGCGAACGCACAACGTCAGCGAAGGAGCCGACCATGTCTCGCACCTACCTCATCACCGGAGCTGCCTCCGGCATCGGCAAGGCCACCGCCACCCGGCTCAAGGAGCAGGGGCACACGGTCATCGGCGTCGACCTCAAGGACGCCGATATCGTCGCGGACCTCGCCACCCCCGACGGCCGGGCCCATCTGGTCCGGCGCGCAGGCGAGTTGAGCGGTGGGCGGCTCGACGCCGTGATCGCGGGCGCCGGCCTCGCCGGTTTCGAACCGCGCGCCGTCAGCGTCAACTACTTCGGCGCCGTCGCCACCTTGGAAGGGCTGCGCCCCCTGCTGGCCGCCGGTACGGACCCGCGCGCCGTCGTCATCGCCTCGGTCGCCTCCGTCCACCCTCACGACACGGCCATTGCCGACGCGGCGCTCGCCGGTGACGAGCAAGCGGCGCTGGCCGCCGCCCAGGCAGCGGTCGACCGGGGAGAGGGCTTTGCGATCTACGGCTCGACCAAGGCCGCCATCGCCCGATGGATACGCCGCACCGCCGTGACCGCCGACTGGGCGGGCGCCGGTATCCCCCTCAACGCCATCGCCCCCGGAACCGTCGTCACCCCCATGACCGAACCCATGCTGGCCAGCCCCGACGTGCGCAAGATCGTCGATGCGACCGTCCCCATGCCGCTCCACGGCCACGCCCAGCCAACACAGATCGCCCCCCTCCTGGCCTGGCTCACCTCTCCCGAGAACGAACTGGTCACCGGCCAGGTCGTCTTCATCGACGGCGGCGCCGACGCCGTACTGCGCGGCGACGGCACGTGGTGAGCCGTCGAGGGCAGCGGCCGGTCAGTGACAACCCGCGATCATCGCAATCCGCAGTCATCGGAGGCTCACCGTGCACACCCTGACTCGCACCATCGTCGTCACTGCCGATCCCGATGCCGTCTGGCAGATCGTCGGCAGGTTCGGCGGCCTTGCCGACTGGCACCCCCTGCTGCCGCCGTCGGTGATCGAGGACGGCGCCGATCCCGAGACGCCCGGGGCGGTGCAGGCGTTCTCCGTCAACGGCCAAGTGGTCATCCGGGAACGGCTCCTGGAGAAGGACGACTCGCGCCGGATGCTCCGTTACACCATCCATGAATCCGCCGTCCCCGTCTCCGACTATGTCTCCACACTGTCCGTGCACCCGCACGAGGCGGGCGCCGAGATCCGCTGGGCCGCGACCTACGAGGCCGCCGACGAACTCGTCCCCGAGATCGAGAAGCATTTCGGCGACACCATCTACGCCACCGGCCTGGACACCCTCAAACAACGCTTCGCCCTACCCGCTTACCACGACAACGAGACACACGGACCGTAGCCACGAACTGTCGTTGTCGTGGTAAGGAAACACATCCGGAACAAACCGGCTCGCCGCATAGGGGACCGCCTCCCGGTGCGGCGGCGGTCTCCGCGGTGCGCAGGGAGCGCACACAGTGGCTACCTTGGCCAAGCGTCCGTAACGTGCCTGGTTCCAGGGGGAGTTGGCGAAACTTCAGGTGGCGTGCCCGTCCTGGAACGGGCTCTGGGACTAGGGCGTGTTCTAGGAATTGGGTGGTCGGCCATTTGGTGAGGTCGCCCGCGATGTGGCCGATAGCCGTCTCGACGCTGACGTCGTGTCCGCGGCGGTTGATGTCGCGCGGGACGACCTCGTAGCCACCCTCGTCCAGCACGGGAACGGAGGCGAACCAGGCGGATTCGTCCTCGTCCGGCTGGATGACAGCGAAGGTGTCGCCCGCGTCGTTCAGATCGCTGATGAGCCTGAACAGGGCGTCCTCGGACGGGACGTCGACGTGGCAGCCTTTCCCATTGTCAACCGCGGTAGTCGGTTACTGCGGTTGCTCGTCGTGCGGCCTCGCCGGCGAAGGCGTGCCAGGCCGCACGTCGGGTCGGGGCGACCGGTTCCGGCACGCCGATGACGAGTCGCCGTGACGGGGCTGTGGTGGCCCTCCGGGGGTTATCGGGTTCTGAAGCGGCGGAAGAGGTTTCGGGCCACGTACACGCCGGGGCCGCCGAAGCCGACGATGTCGACGCGCCCGTCACCGGTGATGTCGGCGAGGAAGCGGGGGTGGCGGTCGACCCGCCAGCCGCCTGCGTCCTCGTTGTACCCGAAGCCGCAGCACACCAGCTGGGCCTGCTCGAACTGGCCGTCGCCGCTGCTGTGCGACACCCAGACCCCCTCGTCGCCGAAGCCGACGATGTCCGGGTTGCCGTCGCCGGTGACATCGGCGAGGAACCGAAGGTGCTTCCCGCTGGTCCACCCCTGGGCGAGCCCGAAGTCGTTCAGGACGAGTTTCGAGGGCTCGAACGTGCCGTCGCCGCGCCCGCGTGAGACGACGACGCCCTGTGGGCCGAACCCGACGATGTCCAGTGCTCCGTCACTGGTAGTCCTGACCAGGACCCGGGGGTGCTCCTCGACCGAGCTCCACCCCTGGTCGGTCCCGAAGTCGTCGAGGACGTACAGAGGGTTGGCGAACTTTCCTTCCTCGTCTTGGAGCGATACCCAGACGCCGTCGTCGTGGCAGCCGACGATGTCGAGCCTGCCGTCGCCGGTGGTGTCGGCGAGGAAGCGGGGGTGCTTGTCGACAAGCCAGCCACCCGCCTTCTCGTTGTGGCCGAACGCCCGGAGGACCGGTTCGTCGGCGATCGGCGCGAACTTTCCTTCCTCGTCTTGGAGTGACACCCAGACGCCGTCGTCGTGGCAGCCGACGATGTCGAGCCTGCCGTCGCCGGTGGTGTCGGCGAGGAAGCGGGGGTGCTTGTCGGCAAGCCACCCGCCGGCCTGCTGGCCGTGTCCGAACGCCTTGAGGACCAGCTTGCCGCCCGCGGGCGCGAACGCCCCGGCCTCGTCTTGAGAGGACACCCGGACACCGTCAGCGGCAAGCACGACGACGCCGGGCTTGCCGTCGCCCGTCGTGTCCACGAGGGTCCACAGGTCCGCGGGACTCGCGGAGGACGCGGGCTGGTGCAGGACGCGTTCGTCGTCGTCGAACGTGCCGTCGCCTCTGCTGGATGACGTCACAGCGCCCTTCGCGGGTTTGAGCCCTACGATGTCCGCCCGCCCTGTTCCCGTGGTGTCGGCGAGGAACCGCGCACCGACCCCGGCCCACCAGCCCGGTTGCCCGCTGGGAGAGCGGTTGGCCCCGTCGAGCTTCCACCCGCCGGCGTCCTGGTCGCTGCCGAACCGCTCGAGGACCAGCAGCATGTCGCTGAAGGAGGGCGTCGCGTCGGGTGCCGGCCGCAGCGCGGTCGGGCGGACCAGCCGCCAGGACCGGCGGCCGTTCCAGTGACTCAGTGGTGCCCAGCGCAGCACCGGGTCGCTGATGCGCTCGGGCTCGGCCGGGACGAACCGCCACCGCTGGCTTTCCGCGCTGTCGTCGTACTCGCGCAGGACGACCCGGGTGTCGTCCGCGCCGGGGTCGGCGAGGTCGAGAACGGCACCATCGGTCGCGCCCTCGATGAAGTAGAGGCCCGCTTCGCCCTCGACGGGGACGACGTGCCACTGCTGGCCCTTCTTGCCGGCGGCGGCGTCCCACTGGCGGACACCGCGGTCCGCGGCGGCAGGGTTGTCGAGCACCTTGCCGCCGACCGCGTTGCGGATCACATATGCCTGAGCGTCTTGTGCTTGCCCGCCTTGCGCGGTCTGCACAGGGGTGAGCTGCCACTGCTCCGGGCTCGGGCCGCCATCGGGGAAGTCGCGGACGACGAGCGCCCCGTCCGTGCTCGGCGCAGCTTTGGTGCCGAGGGTCTTCCCCGTGGCGGCGTGGACGATCTCCAGCTTCAGTTCTTCCGTGGGCACGGGCATCGTGGTGCCTCTTCCAGGCGGTTGGGGCGTTGGCTCGGGACGGGTGTGGCGCGGCGGTGGCCGCGGATCACGTGAAGACGTGGTGGTACGGCACGTTCCACTCGCTGGGCAACCGCGGATAGAACGTGTTGATGACCGTCCCGGTGAAGTCCCCGCCCCAGTTGTAGGTGAGACGCACCTCGCTGTCGGCCGCCACCGCGTGGTCCTTGAACCCGAGGATGGCGTCGGGGTGGGTGATCGGCACGAAGGTGATCCCGCCCCACGGCGTCACCGTGACGACCCAGAGCTGGGTGTCCTCGATTGCGCCGTTCTTCCCGCGCCACTTGTCGCCCACCTTGTCGGGGAGGCCGACCTGGACGGTGTCGGCTGTGCTCTTGGGAGCCTCCTGGTGGACGGTGATACGCCTGCGTTGCGGCTTGGGCGCGCCGTCGTCGCCGCGCCCGGCGTCGGCGTCGCCTGCGCCGGCGGGTTTGGGCGACACCTGGCCCGCGGCGCTCTCGATGAAGTACAGCGGTCGCTGCCCGAAGAAGCCGCCGGGCGTGATGTGCCAGAGGTGGCCCTGCGCCTCCTTGGTGGCCGGGTCGAGCGCAGTGGCCAGCTTGACCCCCTTGTCGTGGCTCTCCTCCTTCAGCTCGGCGGGCCGCAGGTAGCCGCCGTTGAAGGCGTGGACGAGCATGACCGGCCGATTCTCGACCAGCGCTGCCACGATCGCGTTGTCATAGCTGTTCACCGCCACCGGGCCGCCGACCACCAAATTCGCCATCGCCGTGCGTTCTTGGGTGTACATCGCGGAAACCTCACCTGTTCTGAATGTGGAGAACAACGCGTCGGTCACTCAGTGCACTCGTCCATCAAGCGGCATTACCGCAAGCCCGATCATTTTCGATCGAAAAGAATTCGAAAATGAATGGGTGACCGATGCGGATATCCTCACCCACGGCAACGGTCGAGGTCGCAACGCCCGCAGGCGGGACTATCGAAAAGTCATCGATCGAGTGGCCGACAGTGCTTCAACACACCACAGGCTTCCGCAAGTTGGGAGACTCGGTCAATGGCCAGTGGCCTTAATCAGCCAATTGCGGCGTGATGCACGGAGGCACCTTTCCGGGTAATGCGGCTCGTGATAACTTCGCTTGCCGGAACGTGTGCAAATCAATTTTTGCACTTCACCGAGCGCGGTTCGACCAGAATCAGTCGAGGACGGGGAATGCCTTCCAACGCATACAACCTGGAACGGGCCAAGCGCCAGCCACTGACGAAGAAGAACCTGCGGGAACTCAACATCGAGCAGACCTGGCAGTCCATCCTGGACCACCCCAACCTGGTCTACGTCGACGACTACGGTGTGCGGCACAAGCCCGTCGGGTTCTCCGTGAACAAGTCGAGCTTCGGCGCTTTCCCCGGCTCCGCCTTCCAGCTGGGCTGGCTCGCCTACATGAACCTCGGGGAGCCGCTGATCGAGGAGCGGCGCAACATCAGCCAGCCCCCGCCCGACACGTTCTCCTCGCGCACCTACGCCAACCGCAGCCAGACGTCCCCGATGACCTTCACCGACTCGGTCGATTTCAGCGTGTCGAACGGGGTCACGTGGTCGCTCCAGGGGTCGGCCCAGCTCACCTTCGGCGGCAGCGTCAGCGCACAGCTCCAGCTCCAGCTCCAGAACCAACTCAAGATGGACCTCCAGACGCAGCTTCAGACACAGCTCCAGAACGAGGTGGCGAACAAGAACGCGAACACGGTGACCAACAAGAACAGCAAGGACAACGTCGGGGTGGACAACGCCAACGCCACCGAGACGGGCGTGCGGAACGCGGCGACGAACTCCGCGGCGAACTCGGTGACGAACTCGGTGGCGTTCACGACCCAGGGCAGCGCCACCGGCACCGCGACGCTCAACGCCCAGTTGATGCTGGGCATCACGGCCTCCGTCGGCGGCTCCCTGACAACCAGTTGGGCCTCGAAGTCGCAGATCTCCGGCCAGGTCCCGCCGAACTCCCGCGTGCAGACCATCGTCACGCAGCGGCGTACCCGCAAGCAGTACTCCTACGAGATCCCGGTGACCTTCTCCGGGCTCATCGCGGTGAAGTACGACGTGCCGGTGGCGGTCCTGTCTCCCCCGCAACCCGGTGAGTATCCCGGCCTGGACCAGTTGGTAGCCCGTGACATCGGCGACCTCGACCTGGCGGGCGGCGGCTTCCGCATGAAGGGACTGGCCGAGGTCGTCTCCGCTCTGGAGGTCCACCACACGATGTTCGACGGCGAGAGCCTGACCGACAGCCAACGAGCGCTGCACAAGCAGCCTTGACCGGCGGCCGGCGCCGCCACGACGACGACCAGGGATGACGACCATGGTGTTCGACAACATCTTCGGCTTCGCGGGCAAGAGCGCGGGGCTCTTCTCAGTGACCACCGACAGCGCCAAGCCGGAGCCGGGTGCAGGCGTCGACTTCGAGGACGCCGAAGAGGACACATACGACGACACGAGCACGAGCCTGTTCAACAGCGCGATCCACGGGGCTTCCTCCCGCGCCAAGGTCGTGCAGGAGCAGTCGCCCGAAGCGCGGGCCATCCTGGGCTTCCTCGGCTCCTTCATCCAGACCACTCAGGCGTCGGCCGGTGAACAGGCCCAGTACGCCCAAAATCCCAGCTCGGTGTCCACGGCGGCGGCCGCCGGCATGCAGGAGTCGAGCGCGACGGTGACGGAGCACAGCGGCCTTCAGAAGGACGAGGACCTGGAGAACAAGCCGAAGAAGAGCGATTACACCAAGGCCCCCAAGGCCCCCGAAGCGCCCAAGGCTCCCGAGGCTCCCGAGGCCCCCAAGGCGACCGCCGAGAAGCCGTCCCGTTCCCAGTAGTGCCCGGGTCTGGAATCAACTCACAACTGACTGTAGTAGGCGGTCGGTGAACGGTGAAAGGGATGACGATGAGCACTGCCCACACGGCAACCACAGGTGGCGAGCACTCCGCCCCTCCGATCAGCACGGTCGCGGGGACCGGGGTCGCGGGGTTCAAGGGGGACAACGAGCCTGCCGTTTCGGCTCAGTTGAACCGCCCGTACGGGATCGCGGTGGACAGCACCGGCACCCTCTACATCTCCGACTACATCAACCACCGGGTCCGGAAGATCACGACCGACGGGAAGATCAGCACGGTCGCAGGGACCGGGGTCCCGGGATTCAGTGGGGACAACGGCCCTGCCGTCTCGGCCCAGCTGCACTACCCGCGTGAGGTGGCGGTGGACAGCGCAGGCGCCGTCTACATCGCCGATACCAACAACCACCGGGTCCGGAAGATCACGACCGACGGAAAGATCAGCACGATCGTCGGCACGGGCACCGCGGGCTTCAGCGGCGATGGCGGCGCCGCCACCGCAGCCCGGCTGCACACCCCGTTGGGGGTGACGGCGGACAGCACCGACACCCTCTATATCACCGACCACGGCAACCACCGGGTCCGGAAGATCACGACCGACGGGAAGATCAGCACGGTCGCGGGGACCGGGGCCGCAGGCTTCATGGGAGACGGTGGTCCAGCGGTTTCAGCCCGGCTGAATGCCCCGTACGCAGCGGCGGTGGACGGCGCGGGCGACCTCTACATCGTCGATGCCGCCAACCATCGGGTCCGGAAGGTCACGGCCGATGGGAAGATCAGCACGGTCGCCGGCACGGGCACCGCGGGCTTTGCCGGTGACGACGGCCCGGCGGCCTCGGCAAAGCTGAACTTCCCCGTGGGGTTGGTGGTGGACAGCACCGGCACCCTCTACATCTCCGACTACAGTAACCACCGGGTCCGGAAGATCACGGCGGACGGCAAGATCAGCACGGTCGCCGGCACCGGCACCGCAGGCTCCGGCGGTGACGGCGGCCCGGCCGCTTCGGCACAGCTGAACAACCCGTTCGGGCTCGCTGTGGACTGCGTCGACACCCTCTACATCGCCGACCACGCCAACAACCGGGTTCGGAAGATCGCGTCGGTGAAGCTGGCCGGGCTGCCCGATTCGGGCACGGTGGTCTCCTGGGCCAGCGTCCGGAGCAGGTTGCGGATGGGGGTCCTGCGTGAGTCCACCAAGGACGGGGCCGAGATCCACCAGTCCCTCGCCACTCCCAGGGACCACCAGCGCTGGCGGCTGGTCGCGGCGGGCCAGGACAACGGCGAGGTCCTGTACCGGATCGAGAACGTGCGCAGCGGCAAGGTCCTGGAGGTCGTCGGAGCGCAGGAGGCGCCCGGGGCGGTGGTCGCGCAACGCGCCTACGAGGGTGGCGACGCACACCACCAGCAGTGGAGGCTGATCCCGGTGGGCTCCGTGACCGACACCCCTCGGGTGTACGAGATCGCGAACCGGAACAGCGGTCTGCTCCTGCAAGTCGACACCAACGCCCGCACGGCGATCAAGCAGCACGGGGCGGAGGGCGACCACCGGGACCGGCAGTGGCAGCTGCTCCCCGTGTGACTCCGAGGGGTCGGGGGCGACCTTGCCCCTGACTCCTCGGAGCCACAAGAGCATCGGGGTGGCAAGTCCACTTCCGGGTGTTCCTTGTGGAGCACATTGACGAGACACCGCACCGGATGGGTAGTCGCCCCCCCCGCCAACGCCCCGACGTGAAACTGCTCGGCCGCAGCGGCGCCTCGGAACTGATCGACGTGCTCTGGGAGTTGATGGCGGCCAACGGCTCGCCACAGCACGTCATCATTGAGCATCGCCGGTATGGCAAGCCGCTTGAGAACCACGGTTGCTTCACGGTTGCTTCAGGAGAACGGCGGCAGCATCCTCCTGCGGGACTTCCTGTGGGCCAGGATGCTGGGCATCTTTGACGAGCCTCCCGTCGAAGCGCGCCGGGCGACCCGTGAGTTCGACCCGCCCACAGTACTGACGCCGAGTCGAGCGTCGTTGGCGCGCAGCACCAGCGCACGGCGACCGGGGGCGAAGCGCGCTGGGACATCGATCCGTTCGTAGTAGGCGGCAGCCTGATGGCGCGGGGGATCGCAAATGACCTCGACAGCACTCGGGTGTGGCTCACCGACACCGACCGGATCTACGTCTCTGGCGGCCGGGCGGCGTACGGCTGTCGCCCTTCGGGCTCACAGCCACTGGTGGATCGCCGCAATGTGGATGGCCGCCTCGAAACGCACCGCGAGCTTGTCATAGCGCGTGACGATTGCTCGATGCTGCTTGTGACGGCTGATCCCGCACTCAACGGCATGACGGGCCTTGTAGTCCTGGGGCGAAGGCGGGTGGGCTGCCGCCCCCACGGCCACGACGCTTGCGGTTGCGGATCTGGTCGACCGGTTCCGGGATCGTGCATCTGACCCCACGTTTGCGCAGGTAGGCGCGGTTCGCACGGGAGGAGTACGCCCTGTCGCTCCGCCCCGCAGCGGGCGGGTACTCGGCCGGCCGCCACCGCACGCCGTCCACCAGTCGCCGCCGACCCGGCCACCTACGACTCACACCCGCCGCAGGAAGCAACGACCGCCGCGTCGTCCCCCACCGTATTGCCCGCCACGGATGGTGCATCGAGGGCGCGAGACGGGCGCTTCCGTCACCGTCTCCTGCGATCGGCCGTACGTCGGCCGCCCGCCCAGGAGGTGCTTCGCCGTGAGGGTGAGAAGTAACCACAACTCGTGTGTCAGTGGGCGTAGTTAGAGTGCCGTGTGATCGGTGATCGAGTGGCTGCCTGTTTGCAGGTTCCCCTGCCCATCACCTGGTCACGTACTGAGAAGCACGGCCGCGAAAGAGAGTGCACCGCATGACTGACCTTTTCACCATTTCCGTCGACGCGGTGGAGGGCATGTCCTTCCGCGGGAGGGTGCACCTCATCAACCCTGACGCCGCCTCAGTCCCCAAGGGGCGGACCTTCCCCGTGTCGCTGATCTTCGAGACCTGGTTTCCGGAGGACCACGAGGCGCCGAGCAGGGCGGCGGTCGGCGAGGAGGACCCTTTCGTCACTGCGCAGCGCCCCGAGGTGGAGCCGATGATCCACTGTGGGCGGAGGATACGTGTCAGCGCGGAGGGCTACCTCCTGTCGTATGACGGGCAGACCCTGCTCAAGCCTCGCCAAGAGGCGGCAGATGTGCCCGGGGAACGCCGCTCGTCCGGCTTCGACGGGGTCTCCTCGTACTTCACCGTAGAGGTGCCGGAGGAGGACCTCGTCCGCCATGCCCCCTCCATCGTCACCTCCTATGAGGTCGGTCGCCTGCGGAACGTCCCGCTGATCAGCGAGATCATCCGGTACAACGACGGGAACCCGCTGACCGACGCGGAACTGGCACAGGAAGAGTTCGAGGAGGGGGAGGCGGATCTGTACGACGAAGGCTGGGAGCTGATCACCACCCGGCCCTTCGAGGAACGCCCGTACGCTGACATCACGTTCACGGTGACCGACCCCCGCTATCTGAAGCACCTCACCCCCGGCCTCCGCTGGCGCACGGCTATCTGGCGGTAGTGCGCCGAGGGTAGGTGCCGTGCCCAAATCTGTCACCGATGGGTCGGGCGAATACACCTGGACGAGTAGCTGGTCATTTCAGAACGAGATCGGTGAGCTCGCTTGGCGGGTTGAGTTCGTGGTCGCAGGGTCCGCCGGGTGCCTGGTGATCTTGTGCCTGATGACCTGCGGGAACGGATGGCCCGGCTGCATGAGGTCTTGCTCACCGAACTGCGCACCGCGGGATTGCTGGACATGGACGACGCGGCGGTCGTCGGCTCTCACGTCAGGGCTCTCAAGGGAGGCTCACACCGGACCTCGCCGGTCGACCGGGCACGGGCCGGCAGCAAGTCCGAGGGAGTCCCTCACCTGCACAGCCACAACGGAGAGATGCGCCAGCCGCGGGCGTCCGCCCGCCCGCGGCCTCAATGGTCTTCGTCCACGCCTCCCGGTCGGGCCGGAGCCACAGTCAGTGGTCCGGGACGACGTCGTGGCCGGCGGTCAGCTGCTCGACGCGCTGAATCCGCACGGCGTCGACGGCTCCTCTGTTCAGGGCGCCGGCTTGGGATCAATCCACAACGCCTCGGAGACGGCGGACAGTTCACCCTCCGCCGTGGCGAGCGCCACACCCGTCATGTGCTTGCGGCCGGACTCCGACAGCAGCCACGCGTACACAATGTACGGCTCGCCTGCGGCGACCGGCCGCAGAATCGTGCCCGTGAGGGCTGCGGTGACCGCGCCCGGACGCTGGGTGCCGAGAAGTCGGCCCGCCCAGTTTCCCGGGCAGTCCAGGGCACCCCAGACCAGTCGGTTCGGGAGGAGGCCGTCCGGGTCGGCGAAAACGGGGGACGGGACCCAGGCAGAGGCCACAACGTCGCGACCCGGCACCGGCGTGCAGTGCATACGCAGGCCGCGGTCGGCAGTGCGCAGACCGCAGCCGAAGCAGTCGACCACACCCGACGGCGGCGCCGCCCGGAACCTCTCGGCCGCGGCGACCGCCTCGTCCCAGGAGGGCGCGGCCGGTGTGTCGAGCAGCAGCTCGGCGGGGCGCGCAGTGGCAAGGGGCCGCTCGGTCTCGCCGAGTTCCACGCCTCCTCCCGCCGTTTCGGCGATCCGCACGGGCACCTCCGCCGGCACCGGCCCTCGGAAGTCCACCCGTACCGTCTTCGCCTCGGACCGCTCCGCCAGCACGCCGGCGACGTAGCCACCGAAGGCCACCCCGGGATAGCCAACGCACAGTCCCGGCACCACGATTGTGTGAGTCGTCATCATGATTCCCTTCCTACCGCTTCCCTTGGGCAACGACTGCTTCGCCGATCCCGGACCTTGAACGTGTACCCCTTTGGCATCGCTGGGGTGCTCGGGTTCAGGGGCACATGACGACCTGTCCGGCCCAGGACAGACCGCCGCCGAAGGCGAGCAGCAGGACCGGGGCGCCGGGGGAGATCTCGCCGCGTTCGGTGACTGATTCGTCCGAGGCGGCGATTCGGCGGGTGGCGATTCCGGTACGGCGCCGGATCCACTCGTCGCTGGTGTCGACCAGGGCGGAGAGGTCGTCGTTGGTCAGGACCCGCGTCGGCTGGTAGTGGCCCATGGCGGTGATGCGGCTTCCCGGCACGGTGGAACGCACAGGTGATCTCCTCGACTCGGCGGCTGCGAACCGGAATATAGCAACCGATCGGTCGGATGCTAAAGGCCGGGCGGCTCGGTACGATGGCGGCATGAGCCCTCGCAACTCCCGTACCGAAGCCCGCAGAACACGGGAGCGCATCGTGGAGCGCGGCATCGCGCTCGCCTCGGTCGACGGCCTCGAAGGGCTCACCATCGGGCGTCTCGCGGCCGACCTCAAGATGAGCAAGGCCGGGGTGCTCGGGCACTTCGGCACCAAGGAGGCGCTCCAGCTTGCGACCCTGCAAGGGGCCGCGGCGGCCTTCTCGCGGTTGGTGTGGGAGCCCGTTGCGCACGAGGAGCCGGGCCTGCCCCGCCTGCGGGCCGTCCGCGACACCTGGATCGCCTACCTGGAGACCGGGCGTGACATCTTTCCCGGCGGTTGTTTCTTCACCACCGCCTCCGTCGAATTCGACGCCCGCCACGGCCCCGTCCGCGACGCCGTGGCCCGTCTGTTCCGGGCCTGGCGCCTACGCCTCGCCGCCGAAGTGCGCACGGCCGTCGCGGCGGGCGATCTGCCGACGGACACCGACCCGGATCAGGTCGTGTACGAGCTGGTGGGCTGCTACATGGCCCTGAATCAGGAAATCCAGCTCCTCGCCGATCCCATGGCTGCCGCCCGTACCCGCCGGGCCGTGAACCGGCTCCTCGGTCAGTCGTAGGGATTCGGGCGAGGCGGTGAGGGCTCAGCACGGCCCGGCCAGGCCGAAGAGCAGGGTAAATAGTATGGGCGGATGAAAACTGGACAGCGTCAAGGGGGCCGAACGGCGGCCTGGCCGGCCCCGTTCTTCTTCATAGCCACCGGCTGTGTGCTGCTTGCCGACGTGGTGAGCTGGAGCAGTGTGTTGCTGGTTGTCGCGGGGCTGGTGATCCCCGGCTGGCTGGTGAGTTCTGCGTTGCTCTTCGTCTTGCTGGTGCTTGTGCTGGTCCGGGCCGTAATGCGCCGCACAGTGGCCTCTGAGGCGGCGAAGAGACGCAGCCTCCCAACTCGCTTGGCTTTTGCGCTGATGGCCGGCGCGGCCGGACTGGGGAGTGCGCTCGGCGCGGTGAGCGACCTGGGTGCGGACTACCGCATACTTGAGCCGCAGGGCCCGGACGGCTGTCGGGCTGTCACGCGGGAGGTGTCGTTCCTGTTCGCGGGCAGTGGCGACGTCTACGCAGTGGGGGCCAGTGGTATCGGCTGGCGAACGAGCTCCTGGACCGCCGACGACGGCGGCCGCCCCATCGCCACCGGCTCGTACACATTGCACTGGGGCCTCGGTGGCGGCGTCCTGACGGTCAGCGGAAGTGCCGGCAACCCGGTCTGGCCCAGCCTGCACGACGTCGACTGCGGCTAGTTGCTCGGCAGCCGGACTCAGCGCGTCGTGGCGGTGCCCGGCAGGCACTGGTCAACAGCCTCGTGCGGTCCGGGCAGCACACGGGCGGGGCTTTCCAGGCCATGCAGGCAGGCCGCGGCATCGCGGATCTGGTCCTCGTTGAAGACCCGTACGCCCGCTCGCCGCAGCAGTGCGGTCGTGACGCCGTGGCCGGGGGTGCGGGTCCCCGTGAAGCATCCGTCGTAGATCCGCAGACTCCCGCAGGACGGGCTGGATTCCTTCAGCAGCGCGATGCGGGCACCGGCCGCACGAGCCGCGTCCAGTGCCAGGTGGGCGCCACGGACGAAGTGCTCGGTGACGTCCTCGCCGGTCCCGGTGAGCACCTGGGCGGTGCCGTCCAGGACCGCCGCGCCGTCACCACCGACGATCTCGGCCGGCGGGCGCGGTACGGGTAGGCCGCCGGATGTCTCGGGGCAGAACGCCACCACGCGCCGCTCGGCCCGCCAGCGTTCGACGAGTTCGTCGTCCACCGGCTTCGCACCACCGTCGTAGCGCACGCGGCTGCCGAGCAGGCAGGCGCTCACCAAAATCCGTTCCATCCCGCCAGGCTACGACCCCTTGGATGGTGAGCGCCCCCGGCAACCGGCCAGGCACACACCTCACCGGCGAGGTCAGGCGCTGGCCCTGCACGTGGTGGACGATTGCAGCACGGTGCACTCGGAATCCCACCACGGAAGGTCCTTGTGGACTTCCGTCAGTTGGCGGTTCGAGTACGGGGGAGGGGGAGGGGTACGACCGACGTCGCCCAGCGGTCAGAGGCTGGTGAGCAGGCCGTCGAGTGGGGCGGGTATGTGGTCGGGGGCCAGTGCCTCGACGAGGACGCGGCCGTAGCGGATCTTGCGCCCCTTCTTCGTGCCGAGGAAGCGCCGCAACTGCTGCTGTGAGGTGCGGCCCCGCTGTGCGGGCTGGCGCAGGAAGGTCTGTAGGGCGCGCAGGTCGCCCTCCGCGCGGACCAGCTCCTCCACCCGTGTCACGCCCAGCGCGCGGATGAGCTCGTCTTCCAGATCCGCCGCACAGACAAAGATGCCTTGCTGCGCTGCACCGGCCCGCTCCAAGGCGCGGGCGTAGTAGCGACGTTCCGCCTCGTCGCACAGTCCCGTGAGGCGGAGGCTCAGGCCGGGTGGCCCGAGGAGGCGGGTGTAGCGCCCGACGTTCATCGCACCGCCCATCGGCAGGACGCAGACTCCCTCGGACTCCAAGTTCCGGTCGCGACTCGCGGCCAGCGCGCTGACCGCCGCGGCGTCGCTGGGCCCTTCGAGCAGGACGGCTGTCCGGACGGACAGTTGGGTGGCCAGCTCGCGCGCGGCGTCGCCGGGGCCACCGGCCGCCCACGCGGCGACCGCCTCCCGGAACGACGCCATGTCAGCCATGAGACGAGTCTCCGCCTTTTCCGGCCGCGACGGTAGGGAATTTCCGCCAGGGCGTCGATCGGTGACGAGCAGTCGGGCCCGACGGTCCGCACGCGGGGAAGCTGCTGCCGGGAGCCGCTGGGGGCCGGGCGGTTGCCGCGCCGTCAACGTGCTGCGGATGACCGGTCAGTGGTCGTCGCGGAGCGCCCGCGCGAGTACGGCGCGGTGGGTCGGTTTCGCCTCGATGTAACGCTTGTGGCCCCCGTCGGTGAGGACGACGAAGATGCCGCGGCGGTCGAGCTCGCACATGACGCGGTCGACGAGCCCGTCCCGTTCCAACCTTGCTACCAGCCGGGATGCGGCGCTCTGACTCAGGTGCACCACGTTGGTGAGGTCCTGGCCCCGGCACTTGCCGTCGTCGGAGGAGGCGAGGCACTCGAGTGCCTCGAACTCGTTGACGCCGATGCCGTGCTGCGCCTGCAACTCGCGCTCAAGAGCGGTGTGCACGGCGGCGTGCCGGGCGAGAAGCTCATGCCACTCCTCGACCAACTGTTGCTCCGAGCTGCCCATCATGCACCCAGGTTAGCATGCGCCAGCATTTGATGCGTAAGTATTAAATGCGATTGCATTCGATGCGCATGCATGTAATGGTGGATGGCATGACTTCCTCCGCACCCCTGTCCACCTCCACATCCGTGTGGAACGCACGACTATGGGGAATCCTGCTCACCGCCTCCCTCGTCGTGGGCCTCGACGCCCTGGACGTGTCGATGGTGGGCGTCGCCCTCCCCTCCATCCAGGCCGACCTGGAGCTGTCCACCAGCGCGCTTCAGTGGGTCGTCAGCGGCTATGTCCTCAGCTACGGCGGGCTGCTGCTACTGGGCGGACGCGCCGCCGACATGCTGGGCCGTCGCCGCGTCTTCTTGACCGCGGTCGCCGTGTTCGCCCTGGCCTCACTGGTCGGTGGCCTGGTCGACGACGGAGCGCTGCTGATCGCCACCCGCATACTCAAGGGCATGGCGGCGGCGTTCACCGCACCGGCCGCGCTGTCCATCGTCACCACCACGTTCACCGAAGGACCAGCACGCAACAAGGCGCTGGGTATCTTCGCGGTCTTTGGTGCCAGCGGCTACTCGGCCGGTTTGGTGCTCTCCGGCCTGCTGACCCAGGTCGGCTGGCGGTGGACGTTCTTCCTGCCGGTACCGATCGCGCTGATCGCCTGGGCTGCCGCCGGCCGTCTGTTGCCCAAGGACGGGCCCCGGAGTTCTGGCGGCTACGACCTGCCGGGCGCGATCACCTCGGTCGCTGCGATGCTGCTGCTCGTCTACACCGTCGTTCAGGCGCCGGAGGCCGGCTGGGCCGCGCCCAGTACGCTGATCCAGTTCGCCCTCGCCGCGCTGCTGCTGGTCGCCTTCGTCATGCTGGAACGCCGCAGTGCGCATCCGCTGGTCCGTCTCGGCATCCTGCGCTCCGGCCCGTTGGCACGGGCCAACCTCGGTGCGACGGTGTTCTTCGGCGGCTTCATCGGCTTCCAGTTCGTGGTGATGCTCTACTTCCAGCAGGTGCTGCAGTGGTCGGCGCTCCAGACCGCGCTCGGCTTCCTTCCGGCCGCGTTGATCGTCGCCTTCGGCTCGCCGCGCATGGAGCCCCTGATAGAACGGCTCGGTACCTCGCGCACCATAGCGGGCGGAGTCATCGCTCACCTCGTCGCCTATGTGCTGTTCCTCGTCATCGACCGGGACGCCCCGTACGCCGTCGGTGTGCTGCCCAGCATGACCCTGCTCGGTATCGGGTTCACCCTCGCCTTCTCGTCCCTCAACATCCAGGCCACCGCCGGGATCCCGGACCACGAGCAGGGCCTGGCCGGCGGCCTGCTGAACACCTCCATGCAGGTCGGCGGCGCGATAGGGCTCGCTGTCGTCACCGCGGCCCTCACCACCGGGGGCGAAGGCAAGACCGGCCCCGACGCCCTGCTCGCCGGCTTCACCCCCGCTCTGCTCACCGTCACCGCACTGTCAGCCATCGGCCTGCTCATCGCGCTGTCGGGAGTGCTGGGACGGCGCCGCAGTGCCGACATACCCGCGGCCGAGCCGGAGCTCGCCCTCGCCGTCGACTGACGCTGCCGGCCGCGAAGTCCGGAAGGTCGGGCGGCCACCCCGGCGCGGCCCACCGGACATACGCCCTCACCGGCAGCCGAGCCCGCACCACCGCCGCCAGCGGCAACCGCCTCTTCGTCCTCAACCACACGACACTGCTGGTGCTGCCGGTGTACTGGACAGTTCCATGGCGGTCACCTCGCAGACCAGATGTGGATGGCTGCGAGGTGACCGCCGCCCGGCGGCCGCCGTGACGCCCTGCACATGGCCTGGACTCCGGTGTCGGGCAGGGGAGTGGCGGAGGCCTTACCGGCCGCGCGACGAAGGCCCACCGCGACGAGAGCAGCCCGGCGCACAGCGTGGAGTTCCGCCCGCTACCGGGGTAGTTGGAGGGAAAGGTGCGGGGACAACGAGTGGAGGAAGTCGGGCGCGTCGAAGATCTCGCCGGCGGAGGCGACACCGGCCGTGCTGGTCCGTCCCGTGAGGATACGGTCCACCGCTTCCACCGCGAGCGGCGCGGTGACGGCGTAGATGTCCTGGCCTTCCGCCACGGCGCGCCGTTCCACGCCGCCGGCGCGCACGACGACATCGACGAGGAAGGTCTGCGCGGATCGTCCCTGCTCGTCGACCGCGGCCGGCGCCGGTGTGTCCGGGGCCAGCACATCCCTGGCCGCCTCGACCGTCATGTAGGTGCGCACCTCGGGGATGGACAGGTGGCTGGGGACGGTGACGACGTCGGCCATCGTGAACTCCCCGATGACGGCCCGGGTGCCCATCGGGTCGGGAAAGGGCCACTTCAGGTTCGGCGGGTCGTCATGGCGGTACTCCAACCGCCCGTTCGTGTGGACGAAGCGCCGGCCGTTCCGTCGCTGCCGGGAGACCGCGCTCGTGGCGCGCGTCCCGGCGGTGGGGTGCCAACTGCTCAGCGCGTAGGCGATGTGCGCCTCGTCGGCCGCCGTCCAGTCGCCCATCGCCGCGGTGGCCAACAGGTCACCGAGGCCGCCGTAGAACGCCATCGCGGGGACGATCACCGCTCCTGCGGCGCGGGCGCGGTCCGTGAAGTGTGCGAACGTGTCCACGTTGGCCTCGATCTCGGCCGCCACGTCCACATACGGGATTCCGGCTCGCAGCGCCGCCTCGATCACGGGAGCGGCAGTCGTGGCGAACGGCCCGGCACAGTTGATCACCGCCTCCGCACCGGCCAGCGCGCGGTCGAGCGAAGCCGGGTCGCCGACCGACGCCGGGCGGGCGTCGAGCCCCTGATGAGACGCCGCCAGTTCCCGCAGCTTGGCGGTGTCGCGGCCGGACGGAACCGGGACGAACCCGCGCTCCCGCAGCTGCGCCACCACGAACCGCCCGGTGTGCCCGTACGCGCCGAACACCGCCACTTTCGATGCCATGGGTTCCCCCTCGTCCTCGAATGATCTGCCGTGGACATCCTGACGATGGCGGGCCTCCCACACGAGTGTCCGGAACGCCATGACCCATACAATTACGGACGTGAGTACTGTCGCGCTGGCCGTCACCGACGGGATGCTGCACTTCGAGCTGTCCGTGGCGTACGAGGTCTTCGGCAACGGCCCGGCCGGCATGGCCGATCCCTGGTACGACACGGTCGTGTGCGGGCCGGCCGCCGTGCGGGTCGGCCGGTTCCGGCTGGAGCCCGACCACGGACTGGACCGGCTCCCACGCGCCGACACGGTGATCGTCCCTGGCTGGGCCGACGTCGACCAGGACCCGCCCGCCGACCTGGTCGACGCGGTGCGCGCGGCCCACGAGGCAGGCGCGCGGGTGGCCTCCCTCTGCACGGGCGCGTTCGTGCTGGCCGCGGCCGGGCTGCTGGACGGGCGGCGCGCGACCACGCACTGGGCACACGCCGGCGACCTGGCCGCCCGCTACCCCCGGGTGGAGGTGGACCCGGACGTGCTCTACGTGGACAGCGGCAGCGTCCTCACCTCCGCCGGCAAGGCCGCCGCGATGGACCTGTGCCTGCACCTCGTCCGCCTCGACCACGGCTCGTCGACCGCCAACGCGATCGCCCGCCGCCTGGTCGTGCCGCCCCACCGGGCCGGCGGCCAGGCCCAGTTCGTCACCGCCCCGGTGCCCGCCCGGGACGACCACCCGCTCGCCGAGCTGCTCCCCTGGGCGATCGAACGGCTCGACCATCCGCTGTCCGTGGAAGACCTGGCCCGTCAGGCGAGGATGAGCTCACGCAACCTCGGCCGCCACTTCAAGTCGGTGACCGGTACCACCCCGCTTCAGTGGCTGCTGACCCAGCGGATCCGTCACGCCCAGGAGTTGCTGGAAGCCACCGACGACAGTATCGATGCCGTCGCGGCAGCCACCGGCATGGGCACGGCCACGACGCTACGCCGACACTTCAACCGCACCGTCGGCGTGCCCCCGGACACCTACCGCCGCACCTTCCGCTCGCGGACCCGCCCCGGCCCGAACGACGGCTAGCAACGCCCGGGTACCAGGGCCCCTTGAAGCTGCCTGCGTACCTGGAGAAGGAGGCGCAGGTGCAGCTGCTACCGGGGCAGACGCTGTTCTGCCCCGCTCCCGGATACTTCCGGCTGTGCTTCACCGCGTACGGCCGGGACAAGGTCGCACAGGCGGTGGAACGGATCGGCGCAGCGCTGAACAAGCTCGGCTGAGCGGCCATTCGGCCACCAAGCGGCATGACGGCAGTTCCCGACCGCGGCCGGTTCCGAGGCGGCGCTGCGGCTGAGCGATGCACACAGCGCCGCCTTCGTCCCTGGTTGAGGCGCTTGGCGTGATCAGCGGAGTGAAGGGGCCCGTTTCAGGAAGGTGTCGAGTACGCCGTCGGCAACTTTGACGGTGCCTTGGGGCCGGGGGGCACCCCGGATGGTGCGCAGTTCTGACGCCTGGTGCGCCGTGGTCCGGGAGAGGGTCAGCAGCTCGTCGGCCCGCTCCGCCTTCCCGTCGAGGCGTGCCTGGAGCGCGTCGCAGGTGGCGGTGAGGGCTTGGCCCCACAAGGTGAGAGCGTCCAGCCAGGGCTTGGCTTCTTCGGCCAAGCCTCGGTCCTCGACGTGGGTTCTGATCTGCTCGGGTGCCGCGGCCATCAAGTGGCCGTACGCGCCGAGCTGTTCTGCGGCCTGGTGCTTCTCGCCTCTTGCCCACTGCTTGTCGAAACGTTCCAGCCGGGTGGCCAGGGCGGGGGCCTGAGGTTGCCAGGGAGCGCCGCGCCAGCTGGGGGCCATGTGCTGGGTGTCGAAGAAGACTTGCAATGCTTGCGCGGTCGCGGCATCTCCGCCGGCGAGACGGTCGATGGCTGCCCGTGCGCTGGCCTTCGGGTCGTAGGCGCGGGTGTTCCAGGCGTAGTCGGCGCCGGTGAATTCGGCGACTTTGCTGGCCGAAGCCTGATTCATCGGGTTGAGCACAACGCCCGACAGGTGCTGGTCCAGATCCCTGGCGCGCTTGGCGTAGGGGGCGAGCAGGAGGCGCCCGGTGGTCTGGTCGGAGTCGTTGACGGGGTAGTTGTCCCACAGCATGACATCGCGACCCCACAGTGCGACGGCGTCGCGTGCCTGGTCGGAGGTGACGCTGGTGGGGAGGACGTCGGTGCCGGTCCACATCATGCCGATGCGCTTGTCCAGCTGGTGGCGCAGGGTCTTCTTGTAGAGGGTGTCGGACAGGTCGCTGTACTGGGTGGGGACCATCCACAGCGGCCCCAATTCGCGGTGGCGGTCGATGAGTTCTCTCTGCACGCGGTTGAGCAACTCCACCTGGGCGGCGGCCAGGGCTTGTTCGGTGACCGTCCCCCAACGGGCGAAGTCCGCGGCACAGCTCCACACCGGCAGTGGATGGATGTCGTCGAATGCGATGGCGAAGTCCCGTATCCCCAGGTCATAGAGGGACTGGAGCTTGCCGATGACGGCCTCCCGGTCATCTGCGGAGCTGTTGCAGAGGGACTTGCCCGGGGAGAGTACGTAGGTGAAGCGCACATGGTGGGCGCGGGCGCTCTTGACCAGGTCGGTCAGCCGCCTCGCCTGCGCCGTGGGGTAGCGGTCGCGCCACCGGTCCCGCTCGTACGGATCGTTCTTGGGTGCGTAGAGGTAGGTGTTGAGCTTCATCAGGCCGTAGAAGGCCAACTGGTCCAAGCGCGCTTGGTGGGTCCACGGCGTGCCGTAGAAGCCCTCGACCACGCCTCGTCGCGGGATGGACGGGTAGTCGACGACCGATGCTCCCGCGATGGCCGAACGACGGACGAGCTGGGCGAAGGTCTGGGCCGCGTAGTAGACGCCGTCGATGTCCTTGCCGGCCAGCACCACGCCCGCGCGGCCTCGCAGCGAGCCGGTGGTGATCTGGTAGCCCTCTGCGGGGAGCGTGCCACGGCCGAACGCGTTGCTGCGGTCGAGCAGACCGCGCACCGGCTCACTGTCGATCCGGCCGACGACGATGGTCAGGGGCTGCCGGCCGGCGGCGGTCGCCTTCCTGGGCGGGGAGACGTGTACGTCGGTGGCGCCCGCCGAGCGCACTGCCTGGGTGATGCGCTGCACCGCAGCGTCGTCGGCACCCTCACCGCGCACCACATCCACAGTGCCGGGGACCGCCAGATCGGGCCCTGTGCGGCGGATCTGACGGGGTGTGGGAGAGAGCCGGGGCAGTCTGGGACCCGGCTGCTCGGCAGCCGTGACCGTCGGCGGCGGCGGTGTGCCGGCCGACCGGGACGCCGCCCCGTCCGGAGGCTGTGTGCATCCCGTGAACAAGGCGGCGGCCACGGTCAGCACCGTCACCATGAGCGCACTTCGCCTCCCCGCGTGCCGCGCTCTCGTCACTGCTGCTCCCCACCGCGCGCTGCGCCCGTAGAGCCGAGCAGCGTCCAGGCGGCCGTCAGCAGCAGCAGGAACCAACTGCTCGGCACCAGAAGGAAGAGCGATGTGGCGATGGAGGCGACCGGGTCGCCCAAGGGCAGGATCAGCCAGTAGGTAGCGGCGCTGGTGGCTACCAGGCCCAGCGTGCACAGCGGCCAGACCAGCACCCCGGCCGTCTTGGCCCGAGCGTTCCATCCCGGGGTGAGCAGCCATATGACGCTGCCGACGAGCCAGCCCGCCACCGGCAGCAGGTACCCCCCGAAGACCAGTAGCAGCACCGCGATGACCTGGCGGCGGCTACGTCCTCTCAGGCCCGCCCTGGGGGCAGTGGCTGCGCCTGCCTGGATATGGGCTGTCGGCGGCTGGTGAGCGAGGTGTTCGTTCATGAGGCTCTTTCCGGTGTCAGTTCTCTTCGGCGGTGGTGCTGTTCGCGGTTCCGGCGCGCTCGCGGTCATTGCAAGCGCATATCGCCACGCAAGACGCGATGGTTCCCGATCCGGTTCCGCTGGGTCAGGAATTCTCAAGAAGAGAGGGCAGGCAGGGAGTATCTCCCGAATAACAGGGCGTCCAGAAACAGATCCTGACTCCTGCCCAGTGGGAGGGCGGATTTGTCGTCGGGTGAGTACTTCCGGGCCGTTCCGAAATGAACTCTGTAACTTTCGTTGCATGGCACGGCTCTCTTTTGATGGATGTGCCCCGGCGGTGGCGACGCAATACTTCTTGCCATCGCCCGACCACGGCAGCGAAGCGGCCCCCTCGACTGAAGAGGGGCGCGAACACCCGTCACGGGCGTTGCCCGCCGTACGAGGACCGGCCGGGCCGCGACCACCTCGCGCGGCAGCCGGCCCCGCTCCCGCATCACTGACCGCCGGCCATCCGCCGGCTCTCGCAGCCAACGGCGGGTGGTACGACAACGACGAACAGGACGACGGCATGCCGGCGTCCGATCGTCCGTGCAGAGACGCCGGCTGGGCGTCGTCGGTCGAAAGGATGAGGAAATACCGCTGTGAGGTATGCCTGAAGGCAACGTCAGATCAGCTCGTGGGTGCATTTGCCAGCCGTATGGCCGCTCTTAGGATCTGCCAGATGCAACGTCCCGATCCGGCGGTCCTTGCTGCTGCGCCGAACAACGAGCCGACAGCGCGGCTTCCCTCTGGCCATGAGGGCGATTCGAATCGTCTGCCGTATCCACACCGACTCAGGCTCTTCATGGCCGGCCTGCGCCCTCGGACATTTCGTTGGTGGTGGTGGGGATCCAGGAGAGAGCTACTGCTGGATATCGGCATCACCACCGTGGTCACGTTGGTGAACGTGCTGTACGTCGCAAATGCCTCCTGGACGATTTCAGGTCTGTCCATACGGTTCCTGGGAATTGTGGTGGGTCTGGCCTTGATTGTGCGGCGCCGCTGTCCCGTTGCCGTCGCCGTCGCGGCGTTGGTGCTCGCACCGCTTCCGTCTTTCACGCCCCGCGCCGCGTTTCCGATCGCCCTGTACGCCGCGGCTCGGCGCGGGGGCTCGCGCGGAGTCGTGGTGGTGGTCTCCGGTGCCGCCTTCCTGGCCGAGACCGTCGGCAGGTCCTGGTCCGTGGGTTGGCAGCCCGGTCACATGCAGTGGTGGCTGGCAACCTACGTGGATCTCGGGCGAGCGGTACCCGCTCGGCGGCACCGTGGAGCGCACCGCCTACCGACTCGTACAGGAGGCACTGACCAACGTGCACAAGCACGCCGGCAACGCTCCCACCGTTGTGCACCTGCACTACCTCCCTGGCTGGGTATGCGTCACCGTGGAGAACGACGTTCCCCCGGCGCAGCCGCAGCTGGACCTGCCCAGCGGTGGCCACGGTCTGAACGGACTTCGTGAGCAGATCAGCGTCCTCGGGGGAACCTTTCTCGCCGCAGCGGGCCCTGGGGGCGGATTCCAGGTCCGTGCCTGGATTCCCGCGGTGGAGGAGGCGGCATGACCATCCGCATTCTCGTCGTCGACGATGAAGAACTGTTCCGCTGCGGGCCCGAACCGCCCCAGCCGCACGCAATGCTCGTCGGTGGCGGAGTGCGGCGGCTTGACCGGCAAGGAGCGACCACCCCGAAGGGGACCGATCCGGGCGGGCGCGCATGGGGTGTCGCGCCCGCCCGTCTGTCGGTGTGTCAGGCGAGTTCGGCAAGGACGCTGCTGATGCTGGTGAGGGCGGCGTCGAGGTAGTCGGCTTCGAGGCCGTGGGTGATGCGCAGGTGGTGTTCGACGCCGAACTGCGCTCCGGCACCGACGAGGACCTTGCCGTGGACGCGCAGCGCGTCGGCGACCTCCAGACTGGGGCGGGGGAGGTGGTACCGGACGAAGGCCAGGGCCGTGGCATGGGGCGGCACGATGGACAGCAGTCCCTCGTGGTCGTCGATCCAGTTCTGGAGGCGGGCGTAGCCGTCGCGGACCAGGGTGCGATTGCGGGTCAGCAGCCGGTCACGGGTGGCCGGGGTCAGGGCGGTCTCGGCGAGGTGCATGGAAAGCGTGCTGGCGGAGATCGTGGCGTATTCGTGGCGCCGCCAGGTGGCATCCACGACTGCGGGCGGTGCGACCAGCCAGCCCAGGCGCAGCCCGGGCAGACCGAAGGCCTTGGACAGGCTGCCGACGCAGACGGTCTTGTCGTAGCGGCCCCAGAAGGTCGGGGTGGTCTGGTCGGTGAGGCGTTCGGTGCCGCGGTAGACCTCGTCGGCGAGGATCCAGGCGCCGACCCGGTCGGCGGCCGCGATGATCGCCTCGATCTCGGGTTCGGTGAGGATGGTGCCGACCGGGTTGTTGGGGTTGGTGACGGCGATGAGCTTGGTGTCTGGCCGGACCAGGCGGTCAAGGGCGTCGAGGTCGGGGCGCCACTGGCGGTCGGGGTCGAGGGGGAAGGCGTCGACGTCGGCGCCGGCGTTCAGTGCGCAGCCGCGAACCTGGCGGTAGCCGGGTTCCATGACGACCACGTGATCACCCGGGCCGACGAGGGTGGCGACAGTGATGGCATTCGCCTCGGCGGCGCCCACGGTGACCAGAACGTTGTCGGCCGCGGCAGTGTGCCAGTCGGCGATCAGCGCGCGCAGGGAGTCGGTTCCGCCCACCGGCGGGTAGTTCAGGTCGATGGCCAGGAGGCGCCGGATCGCGTGGGGGGCGTCAGTGAGCAGTTCGCCCAGGCCGACGGGGTGGCAGCCGCTGTCGGCGAGGTTGTGGGCGACGCTGCGCTCGTAGCGGGACTGCCATGCTTCGAGCTCGAACGGTGTGAAGGACATGGTGGCCTCTTCGACGTTTGGTGTGCGGATGGAGTGGAGGTGGTCGGGGCGCGGTGGGGTGTGGGGTCAGGGGTGCTTGAGTAGGCGGGCGATGGCGAGGTCCTCGATGCCCAAGCCGATCGAGCGGAAGAAGACCGGCTGTTCACCGGACGGGAGCGGGCAGGTGCCGGTGACGAGCTCGGGCAGGTCACCGCGGAGCTGCTCGGCGGACCACAGGCCCCGTTCCACAGCGAGGACCATTTCCCCCGCCGCCGTGGTGACGGTCGGCCGGTAGTCGCCGTACACCTCCATGGCGGGCAGTGCCGAGGGCGGGATCTCGTGGGCGCGGGGCGCGTTGGTGCTGATCGATGTCACGACGGTGCCCGGCGGCAGAGCTGCCGCGTCGATGACGGGCTGCGCCGCCGAGGTGCAGAGCAGCACGACATCCGCGCCGGCTGCGGCCTCCTCCGCGCTGTCCACCACTGTCACGCCGTCTGGAGCACTGGCCCCGGTCAGCGACGGCGAGTACATGCGCACCGAGGTGAACGCGCGGACGGCGCGGGCGTAGCGCAGGTGCGCGTGTGCCTGAGAGCCGGAGCCGATGACGGCGAGCGTGGCGGCCTCGGGCCGGGCCAGGTGGTCGACGGCGAGGGCGCTGGTGGCGGCGGTGCGCTCCAGGGTGAGCGCCTGGGCGTCGCACAGCAGCAAGGGACGACCGGTGCGGGTGCTCAGTACCAGCGTCCAGGCGGTGACGACGGCGCTCCGGCCGGTCCGCGGGAGGTACGGGGAGATCTTGAGCCCGTAGGTGTCGTCGAGCGCCGCCTGGTAGGCGATGACGTCGCCGCCGCCAGGCAGAGGCGTGAGAGTCTGGGGTGGCTGCACTGCGGAACCTTCGGCGAGCTTGCTGAACGCGGTGCGCAGCGCGGCCAGCACATCGTCGGGCGGAAGGTGGGGCAGACGCTCCGTCGCGGGTATTATGTTGCTCATGGTGGGCAACATAGTGCGCATGAAGGGGAGTGTTGTGTCAACACCGTCCGAGAGTGGCCCGACCCCGCCGTTCATCGAGCGCCTCGGCCGCGAGGTGCGCAGTCGCCGTCAGGGTGCGGGTCTGACCGTCCAGACGCTGGCCGACAACGCGGGCCTCAGCCGGCGGATGCTCACCCAGATCGAGCAGGGCACGGCCAATCCGAGCCTGGTCACCGTCGACAAGATCGCCCGCGCTCTGGACGTCGACTTCGCCACCCTGATCGCCCCGCCCGCCGCCGAACCGTGCCACGTCTCCACTGCGGTCGAGGTCTGGAGCAGCCCCGCAGGCAGTCGCGCTCTGCTGCACGTCACCAGTGCCCGTCGCGGCGGCCCGGAACTGTGGGAGTGGACCCTGGCGCCCGGTGATCACTATCTGGCCCAACCCGACCCACCGGGTTCCGAGGAACTCATCCTCGTCAGCACCGGAACGCTTCTGCTGGAAACCGAAGAGCGCTCGATCCCCCTCGACGCAGGAGCCTCCGCCCGTCTGGCCAGCGACCGTCCCTACGCCTACAAGGCCCCTGAAGACGGCGGACCGGTCACTTTCGTCCGCGTCGTCGAACTCGGTGCTCCCCGCACGCCCTGACCACTGGGCAGAGTCGACGAGGTGCCCGGCGCCGCGGGCCGTGCGCACTTCCGGCCGGAGAGTCGGCCGTCGTCCTGGGGTGACCGCATCTTGGGGTGGTCGCATCCTGGAGTGACCTGGCTTGGGGCAAGGTCGCGATGCACCGCTCGGGAGGCAGCCACGTGCCACTCATGCTGTCTCCCCGGGGGACGGCCGGCCGGTGGCCGGCGCGGCCGGAAGGAACTTGCCGGCCTTCGCGGCCAGTTGATCTCGGAGGTACTGTTCAGCGTCGTCGGGACGCATGCGGGCGAGGGCGACCATGCCCGTGATGACGACGTCTGCGACCTCGGCGTGGACGTCCTGCCAGGTGTGGCTTTCGCCCTTGCGGGGGTTGGTGCCGCGGGCACCGATGACGGCTTGGGAGGCTTCGCCGGTCTCCTCGGCAATCTTCAGTACTTGCAGGGTCCACTGCTGTGCCTGGTCCAGGCCGCATGCGTCGTCGTGGGCGTCGAAGCGACGGGCAAGGCGGACAACCGTCTCCCAGATGTCCTCCTCCACCGGGCCGGGCCCCACCGACGGCGGCGTAACCTGCTGCGTCCTCGTGGTCATCGGCCACCGGCCTCTGCGAGGACCGCTGCTTCGGCGATGGTCTGTGCGGCGGGGAGCCGGCCCGGCCACTGGAAGACCAGGCGGGAGGAGGTCTTGTCCAGGACGTACCCGCTGGGAAGTTCGTGGTCGGGCGTGCCCGCGGGGTGCACGGTCAGCTGCGGGTCGCCGGTCCCGCGCACGTGCTGGTCCCAGGACCGTACGCAGGCGGCCATCCGCTCCGTCAGCTCCGCGCCGGCCGGGCCGACGGCGTGGACGATGAACTCGGAGCGGCACTCTTCAGGCGTCCCTCCTTCCTTGACCAGGACGTGAGTGAGGTAGGCCAGTGAGCCGTCCTCGACGGTGGCGGCGGCATCCGTGCCGCGCGGGAGGACTGGGGTTCTCCGTCGTGCTGGATCAGTACGCTCTCGCCGCCGTACAGCACCGCGAGCAGTTCCTCACTCCCGCCCGGCCGGGAAGCGCTGCCTTGCCGTGGTGGCGTGCCGGTCGGGCCCGTTCCCTGGCTCGTCCCAACGGTCATGACCAGCCCGTTTCCGTGTAGCGGCGCCCTGCGCGGATGCCCTCGATGGCGGCCCGGGCATAGGGCACGGTCTGCGCCGGGAGACCGTCTGGAGGCCACCAGCGCCAGCCCTTGCACTTGTCCGGCTCCCGGACTTCAGGAGTCCCTGACCACCGGCGGGCCCGGAAGACCAGCTGCATCCGGGGCCGGCCGCCGGGTGTGTCCACGAGGTGCACGACGTGGGCGAGTTCGACGTCGCCGGGCTCGATCAGCAGACCCGCCTCCTCATGTGCCTCGCGGACGAGGCACATGAGGGCGGACTCCTGCTCGCAGTGACCGGCCAGGAAGTGCCAGATGGAGCCTGCGTAGGCGGAATCGGGGTGGCGCAGACCGAGCAGGACCTTGCCGTCGGCGTCCTCCAGGTAGAGATGGGCACCGATGACGTTGAGGACGGTGCTTCCGCCTCTGGACGGTGTTGAAGGGGGGCTGGGCCGGTCGGCCGGGCTGTTGTTGCCGGCAGCCCCCTCGGCGGCGGTCCCCAGGCCGTCGAGGCGGAGCAGTTCGGCGTGGCGGCGGATCAGGTCGCGGGTCGAGGAGGCCATCCGAAGGCGTGACAGGGCCTCTGGCCGGAACCAGTGCAGCATGGCGCCTTCGGTCAGGTTCAACGTCGCGGGGTCGCCGACCCAGTGGCCGGTGAAGATCTGGACGGGGACGGTCCTGCCGTCGCTGTCGCGCGCCTCTTCCACGGCGAAGGGGGCGAGGTCGAGGAGGTCCAGACCGGCCTCCTCTCGCAGCTCTCGTCTGGCCGTATCCTCCAGGGACCTGTCGCCCGGTTCACGGCCGCCGCCGAGCAGCGACCACGCTCCTGGCTCCCAGATTCCGGGAATGTCGTCCCGCAGGTGCAGCAGGTATGCGCCGGCCCTGTTGTAGATCAGCGTCGATGCGTTCGCCGGCGGCCGTTGGTGGGGCAGGGCCGAGTCGGTCGGTGTGGTCTGTTCGGTCACGGAAGCACCGTCCCGGGGTCGGAGTCGGAGGCCACGGGGGCGGCCTGGTAGCCGGCTGCCTGGAGGGTGAACATCTGGGCGTAGTCGCCGCCGAGGGCCATGAGCTGCTGGTGCGAGCCGGCCTCGGTGATCCGCCCGCCGTCGAAGACGTAGATCCGGTCGCATTCGACGACGCTCGCCAGCCGGTGCGAGATCAGCACGGTGATCTGGTCGGCCCGCGCCTTGTTGCGCAACACCGCCTGGTAGACGGCGTGTTCGGCCTTGGGGTCCATGCTGGCGGTGGGCTCGTCGAGCAGGAGCACGGGAGCGTTCTTGTACAGCCCTCGTGCGACGGCGATCTTGGCCCATTGGCCGGCCGACAGCTCCTGGCCGCCCCGGAACCGTTTGGACAGCACCGCCTGCCAGGTGCCCGGCAGACCGGCGATGACCTGCTCGGCTCCGGATGCCCGCGCCGCGTCCAACGCCCGTTGAGGGTCGGTCTCGGTGAGCGTGCCGCGGGAGACCGTGAGGTTCGCCAGGGCGCTGAAGGGAAAGTGCACCGGGTCCTGGAGCACGGTGGCGACACGGGCTTGCAGCGACTCGGAGTCCATGTCCCGCACATCCACCCCGTCCCAGCGCACCGTGCCTTCGCCTGCCTCGTACAGCCCGGCGATCAGTCGCGAACAGGTGCTCTTCCCGGAGCCGTTGACGCCCACGAAGGCGACCGTCTCCCCGGCGTGCAGCGTCATCGAGACACCGCTGAGGGCGGGCGTCTCCTTGCCGGGGTAGGTGAAGCCGACGTCCTCCAGAGTGAGGTCTGCGACGGTGGCGGGGGCGGTCTGCGCCCGTCGGCGGGGTTGCAGGCCACGGCAGCGTTCCTGGAACCTCAGCAGGTCATCGACCCACATGGCGTGCTCGTAGACCAAGTGGGCCACGTCCACGAAGCGCGTCAACGCGGTCTGTCCGGTCTGGATCGCCAGGACCGCGCCGGCACCGGCGGCGAGGGGCAGCCACCCGGAGATCAGCATGGCTCCCAGGGCGACATACGTGACGCCGGTCCCGATCCCACCCACGGCCCGGCCGGCCAGCGTCAGTACGGCGGAACTCACGCCGAGGTGGGTGTCCTCGTCGGCGATCCGGGCGGTCAGCCGGCGGTGCTCGTCCAGGATGGCGTTCTGGGCGGTGTCGGAGCGCAGTTCGGCGGCGGCATCCCGCTCCAGCAGCAGCCAGGAGAACACCCGCACCCGGCGCTGGAGCGAATTCCACCGCTTGAAGCTGTGGAAGCGGGCCCGCGCGGTACGTACTGCCGCGGCGCCCACCGGCAGGACGGACAGCAGGAGCAGGGGGAGGAGAGCGGGGTGCAGTGAGGTGAGGACGCCGGCCGTCCCGATCAGACCGAGGAGCGTGGAGGCCAGGGTGACGACCTGGCCGACGATCTGCCGGGCGTAGAACAGGCCGCGGTCGGAAGCGCGGTAGGCGTCGTCGTGCCAGTCGGCATCGTCGACGACCTCCAGCCGCACGTGCGCGGTCAACCGCAGGAAGTCACACTCCAGCGCGGTACGGATCTTCGGCGTCACCCGGGCCTGCGCGACGGCGACTCCGGCCTCAAGCAGCGCCCGCGCGGACAGGAACCCCACCACGAGCAGGATCTGCGGCACCGCGCTGCGGACCTTGTCCGGTGTCGGCCCATGGCCGAACAACTCCCGCAGCACCCCCACCGACGCCACCAGACCGAAGGCCGCCGTCGCCGCCGAGACCAGCTGCAACACCACGACCGCCACTGTGGCCGACCGGTCGGCCTGCCACGCCAGCCGACCGATCTGTCCCACGATGCGCGGCAGCCGTACCAGGACCTCGCCAACCGTCGACTTGGCCGCGGCGCCGTCGTAGACCGACCAGTACGCCTCTTCCAGCTCATCGGCCACATCACCGTCCCCCGGTGCCGTGGGCACAGCTGCCGGCGGAAGGCCCAGCGGCTCCTGGCGAGGGCCGGGCAGGTCCGCCCGCTGCCGCGATGGCGGGGCCGTGGCTTCTTCGTCCGCACTCATGCCCACCACCACGCATCCGGACGGGATGAGCGCAGTGCACGGCGAGAAGAGGCGTCAACAACGCGCCTGGGCAGACCGGCCGCCGGGGGCGTGGGCTGCCGTCGTTCGAACCGAACAGGACGATGCGTGAGGGCGAGCGCAGGATTCATGACTTCTCCAGGAGATGGCGAGGGGTACAGGTGCTCTAAAGAACGGTCCGTTCCGCTCCCCGTAACGGGTGACGAAGGGGCAGATCGTGGACGGATGTTCTCTTCAGCGGTCGAGGGCAGACAGGGCCTTGATTGCGGGGCGGGGCGGGCACTCGAACGGCATGTTCATCCCTTCGTGGGATTGCCTCGCTGTGGTTGGCGCGGGTCCGGGCCGCGTCCACCGCCCGATGCTGGGCGCGTCACCGCACCCCCGGAGCGCTGACCGCGGAATCGTTGCGGGCACGTCTGGGTGGGGTCGCGGGGGAGTGGCGCGCGTTACCAGGAGCAAGACCACCTCCGGCGGTGCCAAGAGGTGCTGCGCAACTGGGGCTTCGAGGCGCTGGAGGTCCGAGGCCCCGGCGGTCGCCGCCACCTGGAGGTAGAAGTCGCGTGAAGGCAGCGGCGGACCGCAGCGTGGCCGGCGCCAACCTGGCTCCGAGCGCGGACGCGGGGTTGCTGGGACCGCTTGGTTGCTGTCCTCTGCCGCCGTACAGCGTGACGGCGTCGACATGAGGGACCACTGCCAGATACCGAACCGAGGCCGGCTGGGACGCGCCCCCCTGGTGAGCGCCGGCAATGGCTCACCACAGGCGCCCTACACACGGTCACCGATCTTGTCTACGGTGGGCACCGCAATCCGCACAAGAGACACGGAGGACCCGTGGGCGCATTACCAGCAGCGCAGGCCAAGCACCGTAGCCCCATCGGTGACGACGGGCATCAGCCCAACCGCCCCGTTCCGCCGCCCCCGCCCCCGCCGCCGGCCCCGGACCAGAAGTAGCCGACGCCGTGCGCGCGCCCGCGGCAACCGCCGCCCGTACCCAGCAACTGCTTGACCAGGTAACCCAGTTCCTCGATCGCCCCGTACCGCCCGCCCTTGAGCGGGCGCTGCGCACGGTGCCTCGACACCTGTTCCTTCCCGAGCGCGTCTGGTGCAGCGACGGGCAAGGCGGCTATGACCTCTGCGACCGCACAGTGGATCCGGACCGCTGGCTGGAAGCGGCGTACTCCGACGTATCCCTGGTCACGCAGTTCACCGACAGCCTGCCCACGTCCTCGGCATCGATGCCGTCGATGGTGCTGCGCACGCTGCTGCTCGCCGGTCTGGCCACCCTGTCCCGCCCGCTCAACGTCGCGGAATTGGGCACCGCCACCGGGTTCAACGCAGCTTTGCTCTGCGCCCTCCTAGGCGATCAGGCAGTCACCACTATCGAGTTGGACGCGGCGCTCGCGGACGTGGGGGAGCGAAACCTGCGCGCGGCAGGCTACACGCCGAAGGTGGTCCGCGGCGACGCTGCCGCCGGCTGGCCGGACCGCGCGCCCTACGACCTGATCCTCGCGACGTTCTCCGTCGACCGTCTTCCTCCCGCCTGGACAGCACAGACCGCGCCGGGCGGACGCATCATCACCCCCTGGAACTCGGCCTGGTGCTGCTACGGCACCCTGGCACTGACCACACATCAAGACGGCAGCGCACAGGGTCGCTTCCACCGCTTCGCGGCCTTCATGCCCATGCGCTGCCCCCACCCCGCCCCCGGCACCCCAGGCCCGACCACCCCGGACGGCCCCCCGCAGACCGCCACCAGCACGCTCTCGCCGTGGGCCGTCGCCGGCGGCGACCTGGACGCCGAATTCCATGTCGGTCTCAGTGTTCCGGGCGCCTCCTTCGCCTGGGACACCAGTGGCGACCACGCCCCGGTGCGCCTGGAAGTGGCCGACACCACCGGCCCATCCTGGGTCACCGTCGACTACGACGGGCATCACAACGACCGGTTCGCCGTCGCCCAGTCCGGCCCGCGACGCCTGTGGGATGAGATCTCGGCCGCATACGACCGTTGGCTGACGCTCGGCCGTCCGAGCGTCGACGAGCACGGCCTCACCGTAGACGCCACCGGCGCGCACACCCCATGGGTAGAAGCAGCCGGACGAAGGCACGCAATCGACCTGGCACGGTGTCCCGGGCAGCCTTCCGAGCCCCAGAGCTTGACGCCGCCCGCGCGGTCCGCGCGACCCGTCCGGATCGACAAACCATCACCCGGCGGTACGCCGTAACGTGGGACAAGTCCTCGTGACGGGGCAGGCGTTCAGCCACCCCACCCACCACGAAGCGGCACGAAACCACTGCGCATGGGATGACCGGCCAGTTCACGTGACCGCTCAGAAGGGCACAGCCAGTCCGGCCTCTCGCAGCTTGAACAGTGCTCGGCCCATGCACTGCGCCACCGACGCCCCATCAGCCCGCATCCCGCCCTGGAGCGGTCCACCGCCGGCAGCGAAGGTCCATGCAGGCCGGCCCTCCTGCATGCGTTCTGCATCGACTCTGATCATGGCCCCCACACCCTGCTCACCGAGCCATTCAAGGATGAGCAGTACGGCATCCTCGACACCGCTCTCCAAGTCCACCTTCGGCCACCGGCCCTTTGCGTTGGTCATGGCCACGACCCTACTCAGGGTCCGTCAGACCCGGCCGGGAGCCGCCGGGGACAGACGGACTCATCCAGTGCGCGGCAGGGAAGTCGTAGAACATCAGCGGTTCGGCCTCGTCGTCGAGGGACTGGTGTACAGCTTCGAGGGGCTGTACGGCTTCGAGAGGCTGGCGGGCCTGGCTCAGCCCCCGGATCTCTTCGGCCGGCGACAGATGTTTCTGTTCTGGCTCACCGTGTTCCTGCTCTTCTCCGGCCTGGGCGGCTTCGCCGACGATGGACGCACGCTCATCGTCGCCCGCTTCGTGACGGGAGTCGCCGCCGCATTCATGACTCCTGCCGGGCTGTCCATCATCACGACCGGCTTCGGGGAAGGGTCACTGCGCGACAAGGCCCTCCTGGTCTACTCCGGCACCGCGGCCGGAGGGTTCTCCATCGGGCTTCGCGCTCCTCACCGTCTTCGTACTGACCGAACGCCGGGCGGCCGCCCCGCTCGTGCGGCTGGGGATCTTCCGCAGCGGCTCCCTCGTGCGCGCCAACCTCGCCGCTCTGGTCTTCTCCGGTGGCTTCTTCGGCTTCCAGTCCATCGCCGTGTTGTATCTGCGGGAGCTGCGCGGCTGGTCCACGGTCCAGACCAGCCTCGCGCTCCTGGTGATCGGCATCGACGCCGCACTCTCACCCACCCTTACCCCCAAACTCGTCGACCGCTTCGGCAACGCCCGGGTCATCCTCGGCGGCCTCGTGCTGGCCGCGCTGTCCTACGCCCTGTTCCTGCCGGTCGGCGAAGGGGCCGAGACGGCAGGGGCGGCGCGATGAGCCCCGCAGAGATGGAGGTGGCGCCATGGCGCTGAAAGCGCGCTCCTTCTCCGACGTGGAGAGCGAGTTCTTCCAGTACATAAGCGACATCGCATACGCGACCATGATCACCGTCGACAAGAAGGGCCGCCCCCGGGCGCGCATACTCCTGCCCATCTGGGAGGTCATCGACGGCCGCCCCGTCGGCTGGCTCGCCGCCTACAGGACACCGGTGAAGTCGGCGCATCTGGCGAACAATCCGCACACCACCTACTCCTACTGGAACCCATGGCAGAACGCCGTGTTCATCGACAGCGTCTCCAGGTGGGTCGAGGACGAGCCCACCAAACACCACGCGTGGGAGCTCTATCGCAAGGGCAGCCCACCCGGGGTCGGCTACGACCCCCGCGGCTACTGGCGCGGCGGACCGACGGACCCGGAGTACCACCTGTTGCGCATCGACCCATGGCGGGTGCAGGCGCCGCGCGGAAGGGACTTGCGTAGCCGGATCTGGACCGCCGAAGGCGGGGCGTAGGGCCCTCAGTGCGCCCCCGGCCACGGCCGAGGGCGCACTCCCGCGCGTTTCGATGATGTCCCGGTGATCGCGTTCAAGGCGTCGGCGGCCTCCTCCAGCGTCATGCTCCGCGCCACCCGGGCCCGCCTGAGCGCCGAGGTGTCGAGGTGCCCGCCACGCCCCGGGCTGCGAAGTGGGCATTGGCTTACTGGCTGGCCGAGCAGATGATGACGGTTCCCTCGGCCCCGCGCTCGGCGTCTACCGAATCTGGCGGGACGTCGCCTGGGGCTTCGACTATCCAAGGAGTTGCAGTCGGTCGCCGCGTGTGCGGTCAACCTCAATGATTGGTAAGAGAGTTGGGGCGTCCCGATCGAGAAGCTCAAGGAAGGAGGCGGTCGAGGCAGCCGCGCACTTCCTTTACCGGCAAGCATCGGCTGATCGTGACTGATTCTCGGCTCGCGACGTCATCGGACGGTCTGGGCCTGTGCGGTGAGTCCGAGGGTGCGGAAGGCCACACGCTGGTCGAACCACAGCAACGCCACCGTGGTGCCGGCCATCACCACGCTGATCGCGACGTGCCCGACCGCCGAGGTTATCGGGGCACCGAGCGCGGAGAGCAGGAGGTGGACTCCCAACCGGAGCGCGACCAGCCCGGCCAGGATCTTGCGGGACCGGGTGTTGTTGAGCATGGCCCGCACCACCTTGGCCCGCCGGCGGAACACCGTGAGCCCCACCATCATGTTGACCGCGCCGAACGCGATGAGCACCATCCACGCCTTGTCCCAGGCTTTGCACAGGTCGAACGCCGCGCCGGCGATCCCTTCGAAGGCGAAGAACCACACTGGCAGCGGCTTCACCCCGTCCAGGTTCTCAGCCCGTTCAGGGTGAGCCGTCTCGGTCTGGGTCACGTCCGCTGGAGTGGTGTATCGACGGCCACTCGGTGATCTCGTTTTGAGGCTATGCGGTGAGTTCGGTGGGCAGGGTGGTCTCGTCGGT
>NZ_JBEZIX010000061.1:0-52807 GCF_040651315.1 Streptomyces sp. NPDC048506 | reverse complement strand
AAGCCGTACGCAGAAGCCGTACGCAGAAGCCGTACGCAGAAGCCGTACGCAGAAGGCCGTCGCCCCGGGGGCACCCCCGGGGCGACGGCCTTCTGTACGAGGGCGACGCGCCCGTCACCGCTTCGGGAAGCCGAACCCGTACCCCTGGAGCTTCATCCAGGGCAGCAGCCGGTCCAGCGACTCGACCGTCCGGGCGCGGTTGCCGCCGCCGTCGTGGAAGAGGACCGTCGGCCCGTTGCGGAGTTCGCCGCGCACCGTCGCCTCGATCGTCTCGACGCCGCAGCCCTCGAAGTCCTTGCTGTCGACGTTCCAGCCCAGCGGGCGCATGCCGTGGTCGGCGGCGAGCTTGCGGCTGTAGGGCGTGAACGCGCCGCCGGGGGCGCGGTAGTACTCGACCTTGGCGCCGCCCGCCGCGTCCTCGATCATCTTCTGTGCGTCGAGGATCTGCTGGGACTGGTAGCTCTCCGACTGGTGGTCCATGCCGGTGTTGTGGCTGACGGTGTGGTCGCAGAGCTTGTGCCCGGCGGCCACGACCTGCTTGACCAACTCGGGGTGGGCCTTGGCCTGCGGGCCGATCATGCAGAAGACCGCCTTGACGTCGTGCTTCTTGAGCACCTCGAGGACCTTGGGGGTCCACACCGGGTCCGGGCCGTCGTCGATGGTGATGTTGAGGCTGCGGCCGGGGCGGTCCGAGGCGTGCACGATGGACGGGTCGACCGGGGCGACCCGTGGCGCCCGCTGAACCTGCTGGTTGGCGTGGATGGTGTCCGCCTCGGCCGAGGAGGTGCCACCGAGCTGGCCCGAGGCGACCGCCCCCACGATCCCCAGCGACACCACCGCCGCCGCCACCACTCCGATGATGCCGCCCTCAATGCCGAAGCGCCGAGCCATCCCGATCCCCATCCCTCATTCCGCGCCGCTGTCCGTACCGGACGGAGACGGGCGTTGCGTGCGCCCGCCGCCTTCCACCACGACAGATGCACCTCGGGTCGGGCAGGCTGCTCCTGTTACCGATCCATCATGAAACTTATTGATACTGGACCCATGCCACGAGTACTTCTGATCGAGGACGACGCCGCCGTACGGGACGGGGTGACCCTTGCGCTACGGCGGCGCGGCCACGAAGTGGCGGCCGCGGCCAGCGGCGAGGAGGGGCTGACGGCCCTTCCGGTGTTCCGCCCGGACATCGTGCTGCTGGACCTGATGCTGCCCGGCAAGGACGGCTTCCAGATCTGCCGGCTGATCCGGGCCGAGCGGCAGCTGCCGATCATCATGCTCACCGCGCGCGGCGACGACCTGGACGTGGTGCTCGGGCTGGAGGCCGGGGCGGACGACTACATCGTCAAGCCGGCCCGCGGTGAGGTCCTCGAAGCGCGCATCCGTGCCGTGCTGCGCCGTACCGCGCTGCCCGCCGACGGCGCGCCGGCGGCCGCGGAGCCCGGGCCCGCGCCGGTCGAGACATACGGCGAACTGGCCATCGACCGGGCCGGTCTGGTCGTCGCCAAGGGCGGCCAGGACCTGGCGCTGGCCCCCTCGGAGATGAAGCTGCTGCTGTTCCTGTCCGCGACCCCGGGGCAGGTCTTCAGCCGCCAGCAACTGCTGGAGCACGTCTGGGAGCACAGCTACCACGGCGATGCGCGGCTGGTGGACGCCTGCGTCATGCGGCTGCGGACGAAGATAGAGGACACCCCGCGCAGCCCCCGGTACGTACAGACGGTGCGTGGCTTCGGCTACCGCTTCGGACCCCTGTGAGCCGCCTCGGCCGCCGGGTGCCGTCCCGCACGCTGTTGCGCGGACTGCGGGCCCGGCTCGTGGTGGGGTTCCTGGTGGTGGCCGCGGTCAGCGCGCTGACCACTGCGCTGCTGACCTACCGCGAGGCCCGTAACGCCATCCTCCAGCGCTCCCAGGACATCGCCGTCAACGATCTGCGGGCCCAGGTCAATTCGCTGGCGCCGGAGCTCACGGTGCCGCCGACCCAGGCGGACCTGGACAACTTCCGGGTCCAGTTGGAGCGCTCCGGAAAGTCCCGCGAATGGGATATTTCGGTGCATTATCGAGGTGTTCCGGACAGCGACGAGGGCGGGCTCCGGCGCAGCGTCGCCATACCCGCCGAGCTCAAGGCGTCGGTGGAGAAGCGCCATGTGCCGGCCTTCCAACGCATCGACCGGGGCGGCGACCCCTGGTTGCTGATCGGGATGCCGGTCCGGCAGTCGGACGGCGAGGCCTCGGCACTGTCGGTCTATGCCCAGCTGCCGCTGAGCGCCGAGGAGGCCAACGTCGAGGCGCTGGTGAGCGCCGCGCAGCGGGGCGCGCTGCCGGTGCTCATGCTCGCGGTGATCCCGGCGCTGCTCGCCGCGCGCGGGGTGCTGCGGCCCGTACGGGGGCTGCGGCAGGCCGCCGGGCGGATCGCCGAGGGCAAGCTGGACACCCGGCTGGAGGTCAAGGGCGGCGACGAACTCGCCGATCTGTCGCGGACGTTCAACGACATGGCGGCCCGGCTGGAGGAGAGCATGGCCGAGCTGCGCCGCCTGGAGGCCAACTCCCGGCGGTTCGCGGCCGATGTCTCGCACGAGCTGCGCACGCCGCTGGCCGCGATGACCGCGGTCACCGACGTGCTCGACGAGGACGCCGACTCCCTCGACCCCGACACCGCCTCCGCGGTACGGCTGATCAGCCAGGAGACCGGCAAGCTGGCGCGGATGGTGGAGGACCTGATGGAGGTCTCGCGGTTCGACGCCGGAGCCGCGGCGCTCCATCTGGACGAGGTGGACGTCGCCGAGACCATCCGCAAGACGCTTCAGGCCCGCGCCTGGCAGAAGCGGGTGACGGCGGAGCTGCCGGACGACGTACGGGCCAGGCTCGATCCACGGCGGCTGGACGTGGTGGTCGCCAACCTGGTCGGCAATGCGCTGCACCACGGCGGTGAGCCGGTCCGGGTGTTGCTGCACGCACCGGAGCCGGGTGCGGACCGGCTGCTGATCGAGATCTCCGACAGCGGCCCCGGCATCGACCCCGAGGTCCTGCCGCACGTCTTCGAGCGCTTCTACAAGGCGGACTCCGCCCGGGCCCGCTCGGAGGGCAGCGGTCTGGGCCTGGCCATCGCGATGGAGAACGTCAGGCTGCACGGCGGGACGATGCGGGCCGCCAACGCCCCCGAGGGCGGCGCGGTCTTCACGGTGGACCTACCGCTGCGGCCGGACGAGCCGGGCGGCGGAACGGAGACGGACGGGACGGACAGCACGGCAGGTGCCGACGCCGGGAAGGAGAACGACGGATGACCGCGATGGACACCCCGCACGATCGGCGTGCGGAGCGGGTCCGGCGACGGCTGCTCGGCGGCGTGGCCAGCGGCGCACTGGCCGGTGCACTGGCCGGTGCACTGGCCGGCTGCGGCATCGCGCCGACCGATGTGATCGACGCCGGCGAACCCGCGACCGGTGTGAAGTCGCCGGGCCAGCCGGCGGCCGACATCCAGCTGTTCTTCTACGGGCCGTCCGGGCTGCGCTCGGCGACCCGCCCGGCGAAGACCGCGGTCGACCCGGAGCAGGCCCTCCAACTGCTGATGGAGGGCCCGAACCACGCCGAGCGGATGCGCGGCCTGTCCAGCGTGCTGCCGAAGTTCCCCGGCCCGCTGACGGTCACCACCGGCGAGGGCAAGGTCGTGATCACCCTGCCGATGAACGTCAAGCTGCTGGACTCCGCCTCGATGAACCAGCTGGTGTGCACCGCGGCCAACGCCCGGGTGCCCGGCAACCGGGCGCCGGAGAAGGTCGCGGTGACGCTGGTGGGCGAGACGGTCCGGGTCGGCCCCATGGTGTGCGGCGGCAACAACGCCTTCCCGGTGGTCCAGCCGAGCCCGACCGGCACGTCCGGTGGCGGCACCCTCTCGGGCGACTCGGGCGTAGGCTGACAGACAGGCGCACCCTGGGAGACCGCGATGACCGAGCGCAAACCACCCGGCGTCACCTTCGAGACCTGGGTCGACAAACAGATCCGCGAGGCGACGGAGCGCGGCGACTTCGCCGACCTGCCCGGGGCCGGCAAGCCCCTGCCCCACCTCGACCGGCCGTACGACGCGATGTGGTGGATCAAGGAGAAGATGAGCCGGGAGCACCTCTCCTGCCTGCCGCCGAGCCTCGCCCTGCGCAAGGAGGCCGAGGACACCCTGGAGGCGGCGGCCGACGCCCCGACCGAGGCCGCGCTGCGCCGCATCCTCACCGCGCTCAACGAGCGGATCGAGGCGGCGCTGCGCACCCCGCTGGACGGGCCGCCGCTGAACCTCGTCCCGTTCGACATCGACCGGCTGGCCGGTGAGTGGCGGGAGCGGCACGGGAGTTGAGCGGAGCCGGCGGCATCCCCCTCACCGCGCCGACGGCGCCATCCGTACCCGTAGGAACCGGGGCCGATAGAGGTCCACGTCGCCGTTGAGCCGGGCGTCGGGCGGGATGCCGGGCGGGCCGAGCCAGTTGGTGTCGTAGCTGAGCAGCAGGCCCTTGCCGGTGGTGAACTCCGGGTGGGCCTGGGGGTTGTAGACGGCGACGTACCCGGGGTCGGCGGCGGGCGGGCGGGGCGGCGTGAGGTGGCCGTTCGGGCCGTGCCAGGGGCCCTGCGGCGCGCAGGACCAGTAGCTGGTGACGGTCCGCATCCCGGCCGCGCCGCCGCCCTGGGTGTCCATGGTGAACAGCACCCACGAGGGGCCGTCGGCGACGACGGTGAAGGCGCTGCCGACCGCGCGCCGGCCGCCGGCCCGCAGCACCGGCACCGCCCGCTCGGGACGTCGCTGCCAGTGAGCACCGTCCCAGAAGCGCCAGCCACCGCGGTCCGCGAGCCGCCCGGCCGGGACACGGGCGAGATAGGCGCTGGAGCCCGGTGCGGACGGCGGGTCGTCGGCCCCGAAGACATAGGTCCAGCCGTCGTCGTCGACCGCGGCGGCACCGTAGAGGACGCGCCGCCCCGGGTCGGTGACGGCACGCTGGCCGACCACGTCCCGGATGCCCTCCAGGCGCAGGTCGGGCAGCGAGAGGGTGGCGACCTCGGTGCCGCGCGGGACCCCGAACACCCACGGTCCGGTTCCGGGGGCGCGGTTCCACAGCAGCACCCGGACCACCTTCCCCCGGGCCCCGGGCGCACGGGGCTCCACGCGGGCGCGGACCGGCCAGCGCCAGCCGCCGTCCGCCGGGTCGGGGAAGAACGGGCCGGGGCCGGTCGCGGTGGTGCCGGTCAGGGTGCGCTCCAGCCGGCCCGTCCGGGACATCAGCACGGCGGAGTTGTGCCGGAGGTACGGGGGGCGCCCGTTGTCCGCGGTGCGCCAACGGCGGTTCTCCCCTTGGGGGTTGGGCGGTGGCTGGATCCGGTCGAGGAAGGTGTCGGAGAAGAGCCAGAGCGTCCGGCCGTCGGGGAGGCGCACCGAGTGGGTGCCGTCGCCACCGGTCCAGTCGTCCACCCGGGCGTTGTCGTTGCCGTACCGGGCGAATTCATCGGTTTGCCGGGAATCGGCCGACCAGGAGGTGATCCGACGCCCGGTGCAGCGCCCGGCAGGGTCCGGGGCGTCGGCTCCCCGTAGGGCCCCGACGAGCACGGCGGCGGCCAGGAGCAGCGCGGCGGCGGTCGTGGTGCGGGGGCTCGGCGCCTTGGACATCGCGCTCCTCTGGGGGTCCCCCTGCTCCTTGAGAGCTTGGGGAGGGTGCCGCGCCCACCGTAGCGAACCGGTCACCACCGCATAAATATGAACATCGATGAGAGACCAACGAGTGCAACGTCACAGCTGGAGCCCCTGCTCCAGCTAACGGTCGTTCGCTTAGCCTGCTGCCATGACCGCCGAGTCCCCCGAACTCCCCCTGGCCGCCGCCTTCCCGGAAGCCGACCGAGAGCAGTGGCAGCGCCTCGTCGAAGGCGTGCTGCGCAAATCGGGCGTCACAGCCGCAACGGGTGCCGCCGCCGAGGACGTGCTCGCCACGGATCTCCAGGACGGAATCCGCGTCCGCCCGCTCTACACCACCGAGGACGGCACGGCCGCCCCGGGGCACCCCGGTTTCCCGCCCTTCGTGCGGGCCGGCCGGCCCGAGGGCACATCCGTCGGCGGGTGGGACGTACGCCAGCGCCATGCGCAGACCGACCCCCGGCGCGCCAACGAAGCGGTCCTCGCCGACCTGGAGAACGGCTCCACCTCGGTCTGGCTGGCCGTCGGGGACGGCGGGGTCCCGGTGACCGGCCTGGCGGAGACCCTCAAGGGCGTCTACCTGGACCTGGCCGCGGTGGTGCTGGACGCGGGCGCCGACTTCGCCCCGGCCGCCGAGGAGTTGCTGCGGCTGTACGAGGCGTCCGGCGCGCCGTTGAGCGAGGCCGTCGGCTGTCTGGGCGCCGACCCGCTCGGCCTGCTGGCCCGCACCGGCGACGACAGCAAGCTGCGCGTTCAGCTGGAGGCGGCCGCCCGGCTCGCCGGACGCTGCGCCGCCGACGTACCCGGGATGAGGGCGCTGTCGGTGGACGCGCTGCCGTACCACGAGGCGGGCGGCTCGGCCGCCGAGGAGCTGGGCGCCTCGCTGGCCACCGGCGTCGCCTATCTGCGGCAGCTGACCGGCGCCGGTCTCGGCATCGACGAGGCGTGCCGGCAGCTGGAGTTCCGCTACGCCGCCACCGCCGACCAGTTCCTGACCATCGCCAAGCTGCGCGCGGCCCGCCGGCTGTGGGCGCGGGTCGCCGAGGTGTGCGGTGCCTCGCCGGAGGCCTCCGCACAGCGCCAACACGCGGTCACCTCCTCGGTGATGATGACCCGTCGGGACCCGTGGGTGAACATGCTGCGCACCACGGTCGCCGGGCTGTCGGCCGGTGTCGGCGGTGCGGACGCGGTGACGGTGCTGCCGTTCGACGCGGCGCTGGGCCTGTCCGACGCCTTCGCCCGCCGGATCGCCCGCAACACCCAGTCGGTACTGCTGGAGGAGTCGCACCTGTCGAAGGTGATCGACCCGGCGGGTGGCTCCTGGTACGTGGAGAGCCTCACCGACGAGCTGGCCCGCGCGGCCTGGGCGTACTTCCAGGAGATCGAGGGCGCGGGCGGTCAGGCCGCGGCGCTGCGCTCCGGAACGATCGCCGAGCGTCTGGCGCTCACCTGGGAGCGCCGCACCGAGGACCTGCGGCACCGCCGCGAACCGATCACCGGAGTCAGCGAGTTCCCGCACCTCGCCGAGCAGCCCGTGCACCGCGAGCCGGCCCCGGCACCGGTCGGCGGAGGGCTGCCGCGGGTGCGCCGCGACGACGCCTACGAGCTGCTGCGGTCGCGCTCCGACGCGCATCTGGCGACGACCGACGCCCGCCCGAAGGCCTTCCTGGCCGCCCTCGGCCCGGTGGCGGCGCACACCGCCCGGGTGACCTTTGCGGCCAACCTCTTCCAGGCGGGCGGCATCGAGACCGTCCAGGAGACCGTGGACGCGGAGTCGGTGGCCGAGGCCTTCGTCCGCAGCGGCGCGCGGATCGCCTGTCTGTGTTCCAGCGACGCGGTCTACGACGACCAGGCGACGGCGGTGGCGGCCGCGCTGAAGTCCGCGGGCGCGCTGCGGGTGCAGCTGGCCGGCAAACCGGGCGGGCGCCGCGAGGAATTCGAAGCGGCCGGCGTGGACACCTTCGTCTTCGCGGGCTGCGACGCGGTCGAGGTGCTGTCCTCGGCCCTGGACGTCATGGAGGTGGCGTGATGGTGCACATCCCGGACTTCACCGGAATCGAGCTGGGTGACCCCACCGCGGCCGGCACCCCGTCCGACGCCGGGCAGTGGGCCGCGGCCGTCGCCGAGGCCACCGGCAAGGGCGTCGAGGACCTGACCTGGGAGACGCCGGAGGGCATCGACGTCAAGCCGCTCTACACCGAGGCGGACCTCGACGGCCTGGACTTCCTGGGCACCTACCCGGGGATCACGCCGTACCTGCGCGGTCCCTACCCGACGATGTACGTCAACCAGCCCTGGACGATCCGGCAGTACGCCGGCTTCTCCACGGCCGAGGAGTCCAACGCCTTCTACCGCCGCAACCTCGCGGCGGGGCAGAAGGGCCTGTCGGTCGCCTTCGACCTGCCCACGCACCGCGGTTACGACAGCGACCACCCGCGGGTCACCGGCGACGTCGGCATGGCGGGCGTGGCGATCGACTCGATCTACGACATGCGGCAGCTCTTCGCGGGCATCCCGCTGGACAAGATGACGGTGTCGATGACGATGAACGGTGCCGTGCTGCCCGTTCTCGCGCTCTACATCGTGGCCGCGGAGGAGCAGGGCGTACCGCCGGAGAAGCTGGCCGGGACCATCCAGAACGACATCCTCAAGGAGTTCATGGTCCGCAACACCTACATCTATCCGCCGCAGCCGTCGATGCGGATCATCTCCGACATCTTCGCGTACACCTCGCAGAAGATGCCGCGCTACAACTCCATCTCGATCTCCGGCTACCACATCCAGGAGGCGGGCGCGACCGCCGACCTGGAGCTGGCGTACACCCTCGCCGACGGGGTGGAGTACCTGCGTGCCGGTCTGGCGGCCGGGATGGACGTGGACTCCTTCGCCCCGCGCCTGTCGTTCTTCTGGGCGATCGGCATGAACTACTTCATGGAGATCGCCAAGCTGCGCGCGGCCCGGCTGCTGTGGGCCCGGCTAGTGCAGCGTTTCGACCCCAAGAACGCCAAGTCCCTGTCCTTGCGCACCCATTCGCAGACCTCGGGCTGGTCGCTGACCGCGCAGGACGTGTTCAACAACGTCACCCGGACGTGCGTGGAGGCGATGGCGGCGACGCAGGGCCACACCCAGTCGCTGCACACCAACGCGCTCGACGAGGCGCTCGCCCTGCCCACCGACTTCTCCGCGCGCATCGCCCGCAACACCCAGCTGTTCCTCCAGCAGGAGTCGGGCACCTGCCGGGTCATCGACCCGTGGGGCGGCAGCGCCTACGTGGAGAGGCTCACCCACGACCTGGCGAAGCGGGCCTGGCAGCACATCGAGGAGGTCGAGGCGGCCGGCGGGATGGCCAAGGCCATCGACGCGGGCATCCCCAAGCTGCGGGTGGAGGAGGCCGCGGCCCGTACCCAGGCACGGATCGACTCCGGGCGACAGGCGTTGATCGGCGTCAACAAGTACCGGGCGGAGACCGACGAGGAGATCGAGGTCCTCAAGGTCGACAACTCCGCGGTGCGCGCCCAGCAGATCGAGAAGCTGAAGCGGCTGCGCGCCGAACGCGACGAGGAGGCCTGCCAGAAGGCGCTGCGGGCGCTGACCGAGGCGGCGAAGTCCGGTCCGGGCACGGGGCTTGAGGGCAACCTCCTGGCGCTGGCCGTGGACGCGGCCCGGGCGATGGCGACCGTCGGTGAGATCTCGGACGCCCTGGAGACGGTCTACGGGCGGCACTCCGGCCAGATCCGTACGATCTCCGGTGTGTACCGAGACGAAGCGGGTCCCTCCTCCGGTGTCGAGCGCACCCGGGCGCTGGTGGCCGAGTTCGAGCGCGCCGAGGGGCGCCGGCCGCGCATCCTGGTGGCCAAGATGGGCCAGGACGGCCATGACCGCGGCCAGAAGGTGATCGCCACGGGCTTCGCCGACCTGGGCTTCGACGTCGACGTCGGCCCGCTGTTCCAGACGCCGGCCGAGGTCGCCCGCCAGGCGGTCGAGGCGGACGTGCACATCGTCGGGGTGTCGTCGCTGGCCGCGGGCCACCTGACGCTGGTGCCGGCGCTGCGCGAGGCGCTGGCAGCCGAGGAGCGGGACGACATCACGATCGTGGTGGGCGGGGTGATCCCGCCGCAGGACGTCCAGCCGCTGCGCGACATGGGCGCCGCCGCGGTCTTCCTGCCCGGCACGGTGATCCCCGATGCCGCCCACGATCTGGTGCGGGACCTGGCGTCGGCACTCGGCCACGAGCTCTGAGCGGGGGGTCATGCCTGCGACGATCGATGTCGAACGGTACGCCGAGGGCGTTCGCGCGGGTTCCCGGGCCTGGATCGCCCGCGCCGTCACCCTGGTCGAGTCCACCCGGCCCGACCACCGGGCGGCGGCCCAGCGGCTGTTGATCGAGCTGCTGCCGTACTCCGGTGCGGCCCGCAGGGTGGGGATCAGCGGGGTACCGGGCGTCGGCAAGTCGACCTTCATCGACGCGCTCGGCACCCTGCTGACGGGGATGGGGCACCGGGTGGCGGTGCTCGCCGTCGACCCGTCCTCCAGCCGTACCGGCGGCTCCATCCTGGGCGACAAGACCAGGATGGAGCGGCTGGCGACGGACCCGGCGGCGTTCGTCCGTCCCTCCCCCACCTCCGGCACGCTGGGCGGTGTGGCGCGCGCGACCCGCGAGTCCATCGTGGTGATGGAGGCCGCGGGCTATGACGTGGTCCTGGTGGAGACGGTCGGGGTGGGCCAGTCCGAGACGACCGTCGCCAACATGGTCGACACCTTCCTGCTGCTGACGCTGGCCCGGACCGGCGACCAGTTGCAGGGCATCAAGAAGGGCGTGCTGGAGCTGGCGGACCTGGTGTCGGTCAACAAGGCCGACGGCCCGCACGAGCGGGACGCCCGGTCCGCGGCCCGCGAACTGGCCGGCGCGCTGCGGCTGTTGCAGCCGCCGGACGCGGTCTGGACGCCCCCCGTGCTGACCTGTAGCGCCCGCGAGGGCACCGGTCTGAAGGCGCTCTGGGAGCGGGTCGAACAGCACCGCTCCCTGCTGGAATCCACCGGGGCGCTGGCCGAGCGGCGCCGCACCCAGCAGGTCGACTGGACCTGGTCGATGGTCCGTGAACGGCTCATCGACCGGCTCCAGGAGCATCCGGAGGTCCGCCGGCTGGGCCCCGAGGTCGAACGTGCGGTGCGCGACGGCGAGCTCACCGCGACGCTGGCGGCGGAGCGGCTGCTGGCGGCGTTCGGGCTCGCGGACGGTGCCCACGGCTGACGCCCGGCGGCAGGTGCCGATCCGGCGTACGCCCCGCACCCCCGTTCCACTCCGGGAACGCCGGCCGCCAGCCTCGCGGCACCCAACTCAACGCGTATGTACTGGAGTTGGGTGCCGCGTCGCAGAGGTGAGGCACTCCGGGGTACTCATCTCCACACCTGAGTAGCAGCGCTCATGACGCCCCCGCGCCCGGCCCCGAGTATGTCGCATGACCGTACGGGCGGGATGATTCCAGCATCTTCCATGGGGGCCGTCATCGATACGCAGGACGTCGCACTGGGGCTGTACCACGACAATCCGCTGGCGGGGCTGATCGAGGACTTCTGCCTGGCGCCGGCCTCGGGCGGCGACCTGGAGTCCCGCCCGGTGATCCACGTCCAACTGCGGCCCGGCGTCGCGCTGTCGGCCGTCGAGGCCGACCGGCTGGCCAAGGCCTGCCAGCACGGTGTGCGCCGCCAACTTGCCGCGAACGCAAGGGACTTCCCTCATCTGTCGGTGGACTGCCCGTCGGTCCAGGAGCTCGCCATCGCGCTGCACCCGTACGGGACCGGCCCGTTCGCCGGCCCGAGCGGGAACGACTGACGCGGTCCACCTACGCCGTGTGCGCCCGTCGTGCCCGCTCGGCGAAGTGGGCGACGGCCAGGTCGCGGAACCGCCGCGCGGCCGCGGAGAGGTAGCCGTCCTCACGCCGGACCAGGCTCAGGGTCCGTACGCAGTCCGGGGTGTCGAGGCGCAGCCAGGCCAACGGCGCGCCGGCCAGCTCGGTGCGGGCGATCGAGGGCATCAGGCCGACGCCGAGGCCGGCCATGACCAGGAAGTGCGTGGCACCGGGCTCGTCACCCTCACAGGTGATCACCGGTCGCCGCCCGATGGTCGCGAACAGCTGCTCCAGCAGCGCGCGTTGCCAGTGTCCGGGCCGGGTGCAGATGAACGGCTCGTCGGCGATGTCGGCCACCGACGCCCGCTCCCGGTCGGCCAGCGGATGCCCGGCCGGCACGACGAGCAGCACCTCTTCGCGCAGCAACCGGACCGTGCCGAGTCCGGGTCCCGGCAGCGGCTGGGAGGCGATGCAGAGGTCCACTTCCCTCGACCGCAGCTGTTCGAGCATCACCTCCGGCGTGGACTGGAAACAGCGCACGGTCACCCCGGGGTGGGCCGCCCGGAAGCCGCCCAACAGCTCGGTGAACGGAAGCAGGGTCTCCGCGGCGACGGTGACCGTGCCACCGTCGAGCCCCGCGGCATCGGCGAGCTCCCTGCGGGCGTCGTCGAGTTCACCCAACGCCCGCTCGACCCGGGCGAGGAACGCGGCGCCGTAGCGGTTGAGCCGGATGGTGCGGCCCTGCCGGTCGAAGAGCGGCACCCCCAACTCGGCCTCCAGCCGGGCGATCGTACGGCTCACCGAAGGCTGGGCCACCCGGAGCTCCTCGGCGGCCCGGCTGATGTGTTCCCGGCGCGCGACCGCCCGGAAGTAACGCAAAGACAGGAGATCCATCGGCTCTACGGGCCCTTGGTCGGATGACGACGGCGACCCTGGAATGGTCACACACCCGCCCCCGGCACCCGGCCCCGTGTCGCCGACGGGCCTCAGCGGGGCAGCGACACCGTCGCCCACACCGTCTTCCCCGAGCCGTCCGGTGGCGTCCAGCCCCAGTCCTCGCTCAGCCGGTCGACGATGTGCAGCCCGCGCCCGGATTCGGCCAGCGGGTCGTGCGGCTTGACGACCGGAACGCCGGTGCCGGCGTCCGAGACCGCGCACAGCACGGCGCCGTCCTGCCGGGTCAGGGCGAGCCAGGCCGGGCAGAAGCCGCCCGGTGCGCCGGGAAAGCCGACGGGCCCGTTCCCCCCGCGCGTCGCGGTGCCGTACCGCAGCGCGTTGCTGACGAGTTCCGAGACGACCAGGGCCGTGTCCTCGGTGACTCCGGGACAGAGCCGCCAGCCCGTGAGGGTCGCCCGGGTGAACGTGCGGGCCTCGGTCACCGTACGGGCCGAGGCGCTGAGCGCGCAGGCGGCGAAGCCGTCGGGGCCGGGCATCCACCAGGTCTCCTCACACGGTTCGTCCCGAAGGGCATCGTGCACGGTCTCTGTCGGATGTGCGGTCATCAACGTCTCCGCGGAGAGGATTTCTGGTCTGGGCCGACGTGCCTCGGAGAGCTAATATCCTCGTCAACCGTCCGTTGATGCAAGTGCATCTGCAAGTACATCGGTAAGGACGGCGGCACAGGGGCTCGTTGACGCCGTCGTGGTCGCGGGCTCGGGAACGGTCTGAGGAGTGTCCTCCAGCAAGGGAGCAGCTGTTATGGAGTCGATGACCAACGGCATGCAGGCGACCGGTATCGAAGGCGCCGTCTGGCGCAAGAGTCGCCGCAGCAACCCCAGCGGCAACTGCGTTGAGCTGGCCGTTCTTTCGGACGGCACGGTGGCGGTCCGGAACTCCCGGTTCGCCGCGGGGCCGGCGCTGATCTACACCCGCGACGAGATGGCGGCCTTCGTCCAGGGCGCCAAGGACGGCGACTTCGACGACCTCGTCGCAGGCGACTGACGCATATGCCACCGCGATTGGCGCATATGTCGATCGAGTAGTCACCTCGGCTGTACGTACGATCGGGGCAATGGGACACTGGGCGTTCGCCCGACCACTCAGGGGAGTCAGGATGAGCGAGCGCCGCGAGCGAACCACTGCGAGGTGCGCGCCAGGCGCATGCGGGGCCGAGCGAAGCGAGGTTTCGGCATGAGTGCCGCGCAGTCGAGCAGCAGTCCTTCCCTGCGCCGCTACCTCGACCATCCGCGGGGCGGCCCGACCGTCCTGCGGATCGTGCTGGGCACCCAACTGCGACGGCTGCGGGAGGCCGCGGGCATCACCCGCGAGGCCGCCGGGGACGCCATCCGCGGTTCCCATGCGAAGATCAGCCGCCTGGAGCTCGGCCGGGTCAGCTGCAAGGAGCGGGACGTCGCCGATCTGCTGACGCTCTACGACGTCACGGACGACGCGCTCCGCTCCGACTTCCTCAAGCTGGCCCGCCGGACCAGCAGTCCGGGTTGGTGGCACCAGTACGGCGACGTGCTGCCCGGCTGGTTCGAGACACACCTCGGCCTCGAAGAGGCCGCCTCGGTGATCCGCACCTACGAGGTCCAGTTCGTGCCCGGCCTCCTACAGACGGCGGAGTACGCCCGGGCGGTGGCACAGCTCGGACATCCGGGCTCGGCACCCGAGGAGATCGAGCGGCGGGTACAACTGCGCGTGAAGCGGCAGGAGTTGCTCACGCTCGCGGACGCGCCACGGGTGTGGGCGGTGATCGACGAGGCCGCGCTGCGGCGGCCGCTCGGTGGGGCGGCGGTGATGGCGGACCAGCTCAGACATCTGCTGAAGATGGCCGAGCTGCCGAACGTCACCCTTCAGGTCGCACCGTTCAGCCTCGGCGGCCTGGCGGCGGCCGGTGGCCCGATCACCATCCTGCGGTTCCTGGAGCCGGATCTGCCGGACATCGTCTATCTGGAGCAGTTGACCAGCGCGCTCTACCTGGACAAGCGCGATGACGTCGATCACTACCTCGCGGTGATGGACCGACTCAGCGCCCAGTCGGAATCGCCGCGCGAGTCCCTGGCGATGCTGGAACGGCTGCTCGCAGAGCAGAACTGACCCGGCACGTCCCGCACTACGACGTGCGCGCCACCCCGCCGTACTCGATCCACTCCTGAGTGAGCTGCCTGGGGCCGATGTCCGCATCCGGCTTCCAGGTGGAGACCTCCACCAGACCCGGCTCCAGGACCTCCAACCCGTCCAGGAATCCGGCGAGTTCGTGCTGCTGCCGCACCCGACCCCAGTGCCCCTGGGTCTGCACCCGCATGAACTCGGTGACGAAGTCGCGCGTCGCCTTGTCCTCGCTCACCAACTGGCACACCACCAGGAAGCTGCCGGGTGCCAGCCGGTCGGCGACCCGCTTGATCAGACCGGCCGGGTCACTGGAGTCCGGGATGCAGTGCAGTACGGACACGAAGAGCGCGGCCACCGGCTGGTCGAAGTCGATCAGCCGCTCCACCTCGGGGCTGTCGAATATCCCGTCGGTGTCCCGCATGTCCGCCTGGATCACGACCGTGTTGGCGTTCTCCTCCAGCAGCGCCCGCCCGTGCGCCAGCACGATCGGGTCGTTGTCGACGTACACGACCCGCGCGTCCGGGTCCACGCGTTGAGCGACCTGGTGGACGTTGTCCTGCGTCGGCAGACCTGACCCGTGGTCGACGAACTGGCGGATCCCGTGCTCGGTGGCCAACCAGCGGACCACCCGCTGGAGGAAGCGACGGTTGTTGATCGCCAGCACCTGGGTGCTCGGCACCACCTTGCTCAGCTCTTCACAGGCCTCGCGGTCGACGGCGTAGTTGTCCTTGCCGCCCAGGTAGTGGTCGTACATCCGCGCCACGCTCGGGACGGTGACATCGACGGCGCTGGACTGCGGTTGGATCTCCTGGCTCATTCCACACTTTCCCGTCGCATCGGCAGCCACTTCAGCCATGGCGCACCACACTGACGCCGTTCCGTGTCGGAACGACCACGCGGCGCAGCGTCCAACATACCCACCGAGTGACGGATGTTGCAGATGAGCGACCGGGTTGCTGCGGTCAACGGCCGGGCCGCTGCGGCGGGTTGAGCGAGAGCGGAGGCGCGGGCGGGGGTGCGGGCGGGGGCGCGGGCGGGGGCGCGGGCGGGGCCACGGCACCGTGCGGCTCCCGGCACCCGACGCGCGCCGACCCCCGCCCCGCGTCAGCCCCCTTCTCATCGCCCTCTCACCCGGCGCTCAGCGCCCGGTCACACCGTGCCCCTACGGTCACCGAAGGCCCGTCGCGCACCCGGTGCGGCGGCCAGGAGGAGCGTGCACCATGTACCACCTGACCGGCGTGACCACGTACCACCGGAGCGGCCGGGACGGGGCCGCGGTGCCGATGCTGGACGGCGTCGGGCTCTACGTCGAGGACGGGGGCGGTCTGGTGGTCCGGGGCCCGGCCGGGTCGGGCACGTCCGCGTTGTTGCGCGTGCTCGGCGGGCTGGAGCGGCCGACCCGCGGCAGCGTGGTGCTCAACGGTACGGATCTGGCCATGGTGACGGAGTGCCGGCTGGCCCGGATCCGCGCGGAGTCGATCGGCATGGTCCTCGGCGGGAGTGGGCGCGGCAGCGGTGGCGGCGGGGCGGGGTCCGCGGGCCTCTTGGGGCGTTCGGAGCTCTGGCCCGGCCTCACCGCGCGGCAGAACGTGGCGAGCGCGCTGCTGCCGCTGCGGCTGCGTCCGGCCGACTGCCGGGAGCTGGCCGCGACGACCCTGGAGGAGGTCGGACTGGGCAGCCAACTCGACTGCGTACCAGGGGAGTTGGACCTCGGTGAGCGGAGGCGGGTGGCGCTGGCGCGGGCGCTGGTGAAGCGGCCGGCGGTGCTGTTGGCGGACCGGCCGACCGCGGGCCTGTCCGGCGCGGCCCGCGCGGGGATCGTCGAGTTGTTCGCGCGGCTGTGGAGCGAGCGCCGGATCGACTGCATCGTGGCCACCGAGGACGACGACCTCGCGCGGCAGGCACCCCGACTGGCGACGTTCTCGCGGGGGAGGGTCGCGTCCGTCGTACGGCAGGGTGGGCCGAGACCGGCCGTCGGTTCTGGTGGTGGCTGCGTCCCGACGGTAGAAGGGGTGGATGACCGCGGAGATGAGTGAGGCGAGTGCCGGGACGAGCGGGGCGGGCTCCGGGCGGGGTGGGGGCGCCGAGGGGCGGGCGGCGCCGGCGGCGCCCGGCGTCGAGGAGATGATCCGGGCCAACCAGGCGAACTGGGATGCCCGTACCCCGATCCATGTGGCCAGCGCGTTCTACGGGCTGGACGGTTCGCGCACCGCCGAGGACTGGTTCGCGCCGTTCGAGTGGGCGGATCTCGGTGATCTGGCGGGGCGGGAGGTGCTGCACCTCCAGTGCCACCTGGGTACCGAGACGGCCGCGTTCGCCGATCGGGGCGCGGCACGCACCGTGGGGCTCGACTTCTCCGCCGTCGCCGTCGCCGAGGCCCGGCGGCTCGCCGCCGCGGCGGGACGGGAGGTGGAGTTCGTCCGGTCTGACGTGCACCAGGCCGTGTCGGCGCTGGGCGGCAGCCGGTTCGACGTGGTCTACACCGGCAAGGGCGCGCTGTGCTACCTCCCCGACCTGGCCGCCTGGGCGGACGTCGTCGGCGCGCTGCTGCGGCCCGGCGGGACGCTGTACCTGGTGGAGTTCCATCCGCTGCTCGACGCCCTGGGGCCCACACCGGAGCCCGACCGGCAGGACCTTCTGCTCCGTCACGACTACCTGGCGGGACGCGGGCCCCTCAGGAGCGACACCCCGCACACGTACACCGACGGCCCGCCGGTGGCCGGGGCCACCACCAGTTACGAGTGGCGGCACGGGCTCGGGGAGGTGATCTCCGCCGTGGTCGGCGCGGGGTTGACCGTCCAGCAGGTGCGGGAGACCGAGCTGCTGCCCTGGAAGCGGTTCGCGTCGATGGTGCCGGCCGACAACGGCTGGTGGCGGCTGCCCCCGTCGGAGCCGATCATTCCGCTGCTGTACGCGCTGCGGGCGCAGAAGCCGGCGGGCTGAGCGCCCGGGCCGGCGGGCCGGGCCTCACCCGTCCCGTCGGTACACCGACCGCAGCAGCTGCTCCTTGGCCGGGCCCGCGACCCGCCACTCCAGGTGCCAGGCGCCGGCGGCGACGGCGGTGAAGGTCCCTTCGTAGCGGTCCTCGGCGCAGGGGTGGACAGCGGTCCACCGGCCGGTGCGGAGGTCGAGGTCGTGGAAGGGGCGGCCGTCGGCGAAGCGGACCTCGGCGGTGCCGTCCGAGCGGGGGCACAGGTGCAGGACGCGGTGCGCGGGGTAGTCCGTACCGCTCCAGGTCAGCCGCCCGGATTCGATGTGCAGCAGCGCGCCCGCCGGCACCGTCCGCTCCCCGGCGTCGCCGGCCGCGGCGGGGCGGAACGCGGCGGTCCCCCGGAAGCCGCCCTCCGCGCCGGCCCGCAGATCGTGCACCGTCCGCTCGATGCGCCAGGAGCCACGGAGGTACGCGGCGACATCGGGGACCGGGTACGGCTCCGGTTGGGTGGACGACATTCCCCCATTGTCGCGCCGGCGCCCGCCGTCACCCCATCGGCCCCACCCGACGCGCCCTCCCTCTCCCCCGGGCCCTCGCACCGTGCGGACCCGCAGCGGCCGCCTTACGCTCGGTGCAGTGATCGTCACCGAGGTCCGGCGGCGGTGCGCCGCCGGCCAGGCACCGCGCCCGCCACTGCCGCCCCGTACGAGCCCGGAACCGGAGGCACCACCATGCCGGAGCTGTTCATCGGCGGTCAGTGGACCGCAGCGGCCGACGGGCAGGTGCGCGAGATCCGCTGTCCGGCGAACAACACGCTGGTCGCCACCGTGGACGAGGGCGGGCCGAAGGACGCCGCGGCGGCCATCACCGCGGCCCGTACGGCCTTCGACGACGGCTCCTGGCCGCGCACGCCCGCGGCCGAGCGCGGCCGGCTGGTGCTGCGCGTCGCCGAACTGCTGGAGCGCGACAAGGACACGCTGGCCAAGGCCGAGTCGCTGGACACCGGCAAGCGGCTGGTGGAGAGCGCGTACGACATGGACGACATCGCCAACTGCTTCCGCTACTTCGGCAACCTGGGTGCGGCCGGCGGCTCCGACCGGGTGGTGGACACCGGTATCGCGGAGACCGACAGCACGGTGCGGCACGAGCCGGTCGGTGTCTGTGCGCTGATCACGCCCTGGAACTATCCGCTGTTGCAGACCGCGTGGAAGGTCGCGCCCGCGCTGGTCACCGGCAACACGTTCATCCTGAAGCCCAGCGAGCTGACCCCGCACACCGCGATCCACCTGATGCGGCTGCTGGAGGAGGCCGGGCTGCCGGCCGGTACCGCGAACCTGGTGCTGGGCACCGGCCCGCTGGTGGGCGCGCCACTGACCGAGGATCCGCGGGTGGACATGGTGTCGTTCACCGGCGGTCTGGCCACCGGCCGGCGGATCATGGCCGCCGCGGCGCCCACGGTGAAGAAGATCGCCCTGGAGTTGGGCGGCAAGAACCCGAACATCGTCTTCGCCGACGCCGACTTCGACACCGCGGTCGACTACGCCCTCACCGCGGTCTTCCTGCACTCCGGGCAGGTCTGTTCGGCCGGCGCGCGGCTGCTCGTCCAGGACGAACTGCATGACGCGTTCGTCGACGAGCTGGTCTCCCGCACCCAGCGGATCCGGCTCGGCGGGCCGTTCGACGAACACACCCGTACCGGCCCGCTGATCTCCGCCGAGCACCGCGCCAAGGTCGAGGCGTATGTGGCGGCCGGCCTCGACGAGGGCGCCATCCTGCTCTGCGGCGGCTCGGCGCCCGACGACCCGTCGCTGTCGAACGGCTTCTACTACCTGCCGACCGTGCTGGACGAGTGCACCCCGGACATGTCCGTGGTGCGGGACGAGTCGTTCGGCCCGGTGCTGACCGTCGAGCGCTTCCGCGACGAGGACGAGGCGGTCTCGCTCGCCAATGACACGGTGTACGGGCTGGCCGGGGCGGTGTGGACGCAGAACAGCGAGCGGGCGCACCGGGTCGCCGCCCGGCTGCGTGCCGGGACGGTGTGGATCAACGACTTCCACCCGTACGTGCCGCAGGCGGAGTGGGGTGGGATGAAGCAGTCGGGCATCGGGCGGGAGCTGGGGCCCGCGGGGCTCTCGGAGTACCAGGAGGCCAAGCACGTCTGGCGCAACACCGCGCCGCGGCCGCAGCGGTGGTTCGAGTGACCGGCCCGGAGACCTCCCGCTCCGACGGCGGGACCGACACCCCGCACGACGACGAGTCGCTCGCCGAACTCGGCTACAAACCGGAACTCAAGCGCACCCTGGGCAACTTCCACACCTTCGCCGCCGGCATCAGCTACATCTCCATCCTCACCGGTACCTTCCAGCTGTTCTACTTCGGCGTGGCCCACGGCGGCCCCGCCTACTGGTGGTCCTGGCCGATGGTCTTCGTCGGGCAGCTGATGGTGGCGCTGTGCTTCTGCGAGCTGGCCGCCCGCTACCCGGTGGCCGGCTCGATCTACAACTGGGCGAAGCAGCTCGGCGGGCCGCACATCGGCTGGCTCGGCGGCTGGATGATGCTGACCGCGTCCATGGTGTCGCTGTCCGCGGTGGCGCTGGCGTACCAGGTGACGCTGCCGCAGATCTCGTCGTGGTTCCAGTTCATCGGCGACGGCACCGGGAAGTCGGCCGCCGCCAACGCCGTGCTGCTCGGCATCGTCCTCGTCGCCTTCACCACCCTGGTCAACGCGTTCGGGGTGAAGCTGATGGCCCGGATCAACTCGGCCGGTGTGGCGATCGAGCTGATCGCCGCCGTCGTACTGGTGGTGCTGCTCGCCGCGCACATCACCCGGGGCCCCGCTGCCATCACCGACACCTTCGGCCTGGGCGAGGGCGAGACCCTCGGCTACTTCGGTGCGTTCCTGACCGCGTCGCTGGCCTCCGCGTACGTCATGTACGGCTTCGACACGGCGTCGTCGCTCGGCGAGGAGTCCAAGGACCCGGCGCGCAATGCGCCGCGGGCGATCCTGCGGGCGCTGGTGGCGTCCTTCCTCATCGGCGGGCTGATCCTGCTGTTCGCGCTGCTCGCCGTGCCCGACCTGCACGCCAAGGAGCTGTCCGTGGACGGTCTCCAGTACGTCGTGCTGACCACGCTCGGCTCGACCGTGGGGCAGATCGTGCTCTGGTGCGTGGTGATCGCGATCACGGTGTGCGAGCTGGCGGTGCACACCGCGGCCATCCGGCTGGCGTTCGCGATGGCCCGGGACAACAACCTGCCGGCCTCCGCGCTGCTCGCCAAGGTCAGCCCGCGCTTCCAGACGCCGGTGCTGCCGGCCGTGATCATCGGTCTGGTGGCGATCGGCATCCTCGTCCTCAACGTCAACCAGCCGCAGATCTTCTCGGTGATCACCAGCATCGCGATCATCATGATCTATCTGGCGTACCTGTCGGTCACCCTGCCGATGCTGGTGCAGCGGCTGCGCGGGAAGTGGACCCCGGTGCCCGGCAGGTTCTCCCTCGGCAGGTTCGGCCTGCCGGTGAACGTCCTCGCGGTGCTCTGGGGCATGGGGATGTCCCTCAACCTCGCGTGGCCGCGCGCCGCGGTCTACAACGCGACCGGGCCGCAGCACTGGTACCTGCGCTGGGGTGCCTTCCTGTTCATCGGTGTCGTGGCGATCGGCGGCTTCACCTACTACTGGCTCGTCCAGCGCAAGAAGACCGGCGTGCTGCCCATGCACGCCGCCGTGCTGCCCGACAGCGACGCCCCGGGCTCCGCCACCACCTCCAACCCCTGACGGGAGACGCCGCGATGTCCCACCGAACGCCCGTGGACGAGTTCGACTACGTCGTGGTCGGCGGTGGCACGGCCGGCGCCGTCGTGGCGGCCCGGCTCAGCGAGGACCCCGAGGTCACCGTGTGCGTGCTGGAGGCCGGCCCCTCGGACGTGGACGACGACAACGTCCTGCGGTTGGACCGTTGGATGGGGCTGTTGGAGTCCGGCTACGACTGGGACTATCCGGTCGAGCCGCAGGAGAACGGCAACAGCTTTATGCGGCACGCCCGCGCCAGGGTGCTCGGCGGCTGCTCCTCGCACAACTCCTGTATCGCGTTCTGGGCGCCGGCCGAGGACCTCGACGAGTGGGCAGCGCTGGGGTGTGCGGGCTGGAGCGCGGCCGACTGCTTCCCGCTCTTCCAACGGCTGGAGAACAACGACGCGCCCGGTGACCACCACGGCCGCAACGGCCCGGTCACCCTGCGCACCATCCCGCCCCACGACCCGTGCGGGGTGGCCCTGCTCGAAGCCTGTGCGGCGGCCGATATCCCGGTCACCCCGTTCAACACCGGCAAGACCGTCGTCCGCGGTGCCAACTGGTTCCAGATCAACTGCCGCCCCGACGGCACCCGTTCCTCCTCCTCGGTGTCCTACCTCCACCCCGTCATGGGCACCCGGCGCAACCTCGACGTACGCACCGGCCTCCAGGCGAAGCGGCTCAACTTCGACGTGTCCCGGCGCTGCACCGGCGTGGACCACCTCGCCCCCGACCTGATCCACACCCGCACCGTCAACGCCCGTCGCGAGGTCATCGTCTCCTGCGGCTCGATCGACACCCCCAAGCTGCTGATGCTCTCCGGCATCGGCCCGGCCGACCACCTCCGCGCCACCGGCGTCGAACCGCTCGTCGACTCCCCCGGCGTCGGCGCCAACCTCCAGGACCACCCCGAGGGCGTGATCATGTGGGAGGCGAAGCAGCCGATGGTGTCCACATCCACGCAGTGGTGGGAGATCGGCATCTTCGCGGACACCGAGCCCGGTCTGGACCGCCCGGACCTGATGTTCCACTACGGCTCGGTGCCGTTCGACATGAACACCTACCGCCGCGGCTACCCCACCTCGGAGAACGCCTTCTGCCTCACCCCGAACGTCACCCGGGCCCGCTCCCTGGGCACGGTCCGGCTGCGCACCCGCGACTTCCGCGACAAGCCCAGGGTCGACCCGCGCTACTTCACCCATGAACACGACGTGCGGGTGATGACCCACGGCCTCCGCCTCGCCCGCGAGATCATCTCCCGGCCGCCGATGGCCGATTGGGCCGGCACCGAACTCGCCCCGGGCGCCGACGCCCGCTCCGACGACGAGCTGCTGGCCTACATCCGCGACACCCACAACACCGTCTACCACCCCGCCTGCACCGTCCGCATGGGCGCTGCCGACGACCCGGCGGCCCCCCTCGACCCCCAGTTGCGCGTCAAGGGCGTGACCGGTCTGCGGGTGGCCGACGGCTCCGCGATGCCGTTCCTGACGGCGGTGAACCCGTGCATCACCACGATGATGATCGGGGAGAAGTGCGCCGACATGATCAAGTCGGGGTGACCGCGCACGGGCGCGTCGAAGGCCCGCGGGCACGACAAAGACCTACGAGGTGGGCTCCCTTCGCCGGCATTGTCCGGATCAGGTGCTTGGGGGTCGCCGTCCGGTCTCACGACCTTTCAGCCTCTCAGCCCGACCTTCCTTCATGTCCTCGGCGAGAGCCAGAACTCTCTTCCCCGAGGCCAGTCAGATCGAACTCCCTCGCTCGCCCCGTAGGCCGGTCTTCAGGATAACCCCGGACATAGGGAATGGAACAGTCAGATCAGACATTTTCTTCAGATGTGCCGAAGCCGGCTCTTCAGATGTGCCGAAGCCGGCGAAACGGCGCCCCATCTACCCAACCCCCTGACCGCACTCCCCGGTCGACCCCTTAAGCGCGCACTCTCCCAAACACGCCACTTCTTGAACACTTGAAAGTGCACGCACCTCGGCGCACCGACCCGCGCTTCCCCCATACCCGCGCCAACTACCCCTTATTGCTGGCAACATGAGCCGCAACGCGCAGCCTTCGGCAGGGAACTCCGGTCGCAACTCTTGACGCGTCATTCTCGCGGATGAAGCATGCAACGGGCGAGAGAGCGCTCCCATCCCGCCTCATCGTTCACTTCCTGAACCAGGAGAGTCACCCCCATGACCCCTGCCCCCACACCCCCCTCCCCCACCGGCCGCCCCGCCGTCGGCCGCCGGGCCGTCCTCGGCGCCGCGGCCGCGGTCGCCGCGACCCCCGCCCTGTTCGGCCCGCCTGCTCCGGCCTCGGCCACCCCGTCGCGGAGGGGCCCGCGCGCCCTGCCGGGCGGCGGCGACCTCGGCCCGAACGTCCTCGTCTTCGACCCGTCCACGCCCGGCATCCAGGCCACGCTGGACGAGGTGTTCGCGCAGCAGGAGACGGCGCAGTTCGGCACCGGACGCCATGCCCTGCTCTTCAAACCGGGCACGTACCACGGGCTCAACGCACAGCTCGGCTTCTACACCTCCATAGCCGGCCTGGGCCTGTCCCCCGACGACACGACCATCAACGGCGACGTCACGGTCGACGCCGGCTGGTTCAACGGCAACGCCACCCAGAACTTCTGGCGGTCGGCGGAGAACCTCGCACTCGTACCGGCCAACGGCACCAACCGCTGGGCCGTCGCCCAGGCCGCGCCCTTCCGCCGGATGCACGTCCGCGGCGGACTCAACCTCTCCCCCACCGGCTACGGCTGGGCGAGCGGCGGCTACCTCGCGGACAGCCGCATCGACGGTCAGGTCGGGCCGTACTCCCAGCAGCAGTGGTACACCCGCGACAGCTCGGTCGGCAGCTGGGGAAACGCCGTGTGGAACATGGTGTTCTCCGGCGTCGAGGGCGCGCCCGCGCAGACCTTCCCCGACCCGCCCTACACCACGCTGGAGACCACCCCGGTCTCGCGGGAGAAGCCCTTCCTCCACCTCGACGGCGACGAGTTCCGGGTCTTCCTGCCGGAGAAGCGGACCGACGCCCGCGGCGTGACCTGGGGCAACGGCACACCGCGCGGCACCTCACTGCCACTGTCGCAGTTCTACGTCACCAAGCCCGGCGACTCCGCGGCCACCCTCAACCAGGCGCTCAACCAGGGGCTCCACCTCCTGCTCACCCCGGGGATCTACCACCTGGACCAGCCCGTCCAGGTCGACCGGGCCGACACCGTCGTCCTGGGGCTCGGCTACGCCACGCTGGTCCCCGACCACGGCGTCACCGCCCTGAAGGTGGCCGACGTCGACGGGGTGCGCCTGGCCGGATTCCTCATCGACGCCGGGCCGGTCAACTCCCCCACCCTGCTCGAGGTCGGCCCGGCCGGCGCCTCGGCGGACCACTCCGGCAACCCGACCACGGTCCAGGACGTCTTCGTCCGCATCGGCGGGGCCGGCCCCGGCAAGGCCACCACCAGCATGGTGATCAACAGCCGCCACACCATCGTCGACCACACCTGGGTCTGGCGCGCCGATCACGGTGACGGCGTCGGCTGGGAGACCAACCGGGCCGACTACGGCATCCGCGTCAACGGCGACGACGTCCTCGCCACCGGGCTGTTCGTCGAGCACTTCAACAAGTACGACGTGCAGTGGCACGGGCAACGCGGCCGCACGATCTTCTTCCAGAACGAGAAGGCCTACGACGCCCCCGACCAGGCGGCCGTCCAGGACGGCTCCGTCAAGGGCTACGCGGCGTACAAGGTCGCCGACTCCGTGACCGCGCACGAAGGGTGGGGCCTGGGCAGCTACTGCTACTACGACGTCGACCCGACCATCGTGCAGCACCACGGCTTCGCCGCCCCGGACGCGCCGGGCGTGAGGTTCCACGACCTGCTCGTCGTCTCGCTCGGCGGCAAGGGCCAGTACGAGCGCGTCATCAACGACACCGGCTCGCCGACCTCGGGCACCTCGACCACGCCGTCGACGGTGGTCTCGTACCCCTGAGTACGGGCCGCGAGGAACGACCGGTGCGGGTCGGGCAGTCGTTCTCGGCCCGCACCACCGGGACCTGGCCAGAGGTCCCCGGGCGCGCGCTCGGCGCCCAGGCCGAGGGGAGGGAGGAGTCGCCGGAGGCCGGCGCCCCACCAAGAAAACAGACCCACTAAGAAACTGCAACGACTAAACTTTATTAGGTGGTTCACCTCGGGGTACGGTGGGCCGGTGACCGAACCGATAGGGCGCCGTGAGCGCAAGAAGGCCCAGACCCGCAAGTCCTTGGCGGACGCGGCGCTCCAGCTCTTCCTCGACCGCGGCTACGACCAGGTCGGCGTCAAGGACGTCGCGGATGCCGCCGACGTCTCGGTGACCACGCTGTTCAAGCACTTCCCGTGCAAGGAGGCGCTGGTCTTCGACGAGGACGACGACCAGGAGTCGGCGCTCGTCGACGCGGTCCGCAACCGCGCTGCCGGCCGGTCCATCCCGCAGGCCCTGCGCGAGCATGTGCTGCTGGCGGGGGCCTGCGCCACGGACCCGCAGTTCGCCGCGTTCAACCGTTTGGTGCAGGACAATCCGGCGCTGCGCGACTACGCCCACCGCATGTGGATGCGCCACGAAGCGGCGGTGGCCCGGGCCATCGCCGAGGAGGTCGGCGCCCCCGAGGGCGACGTCACCTGCGCCGCCCTGGCCCGCTTCGCCATGGAGGCCCGCCGCCTCATCCAGCACCAGCCCGACCGGCGACGCGCCGCCGAGGAGGTCTTCGCCCTGCTGGACCACGGCTGGGCAGCGGCCCACCCCCGCCTCGGCTGAGCAGCGGTTCGTGCGGGTCCGGCCGCGTGCCCTACGGCATCGCACCGTCCCCGAACGCCTCGGCTGCGTAGAGGTCGGCGACTTCGACCGCCGCGGCCGCCAGTTCACGCCGGGCCTCCGACGGGGCCAGTACCTCGACGTCGGCTCCGAAGGCGAGCAGCGAGCGGACCGCGCGAAGCGCCCGGAAGGCCAGCCGCACCTCCGCCCACCCGTCGTCCCCGTGCAGCGGTGGAGCAGCCAGGTGGCCGGGCTGGACCCGCAGGAACATGTCGAGACGCTCGCGCCGCACCCGGCACACCACCCGCACCTCCTCCGGCACCCGCTCGATCTGTTCCCGGAGCACCGACCAGACCTCGACGAGCCCCAGCCCCGCGCGGCGGCGCACCGGCTCCTCGGCGACCGAGGCCGACTGCACCCGGTCCGCGCGGAACAACCGTGGCTCGCCCTCGCGGTCGGCCACCAGATACCAGACGCCGGCCTTGCTGACCAGGCCGTACGGGTCGACGGTGTACTCGCTCGGCTCGGACTCGCCGCCGCGCCGGTAGCTCAGCCGCAACCGTTTGTCGGTGAAGACGGCCCGCTGGAGTTCGCCGAGCTCCACTTCGACGCTGCCGCCCTGCATCCAGCGCACCGGATCGACCAGGATCCGCTCGCTGGTCCGCGCGGCCGCCGGACGGTGCCCGGCGGGGAGTGCGGCCATCACCTTGCGCAGCGCCGAGCCGATCGACTCGCCGAGCCCCAGCGCCTCGTACGCCCCGTCGGCCGCCAGCACGAACAGGGCACGGGCCTCGTCGCTGGTCAGCCCCGTGACGTCGGTGCGGTACCCGGGCAACAGCCGGACGCCGCCGTTGCGGCCGCGCTCCACCCAGACCGGGACCCCGGCCGCCGAGAGCGCCTCCACGTCCCGGTAGATCGTCCGGACCGACACCTCCAGCTGAGCGGCGAGTTCGGTCGCCGTGACCCCACCCCGGGTCTGCAACAACAACAGGATCGAGAGCAGCCGATCGGCCTTCATAAGAGGGAGTCTAAAACCTGACGGCGGATGTCAGGTATCGACGGCAGAGTGTCCTGTGACCGACCCGGGCAGCCCGCCCGGGCTGCTCCCACCGCACCGCCGAGGAGTGTGTTCCGATGGACGCCGCTTTCGACCCCCGCCCCGTGTTCCTGAGCGCCCTGGACCAGCTGGAGAAGTTGGTCGGCCGGCTCGACCCCGCCCAGCTCGACCGGCCGACCCCCTGTCACCTGTACGACCTGCGCGCGCTGTTGGGCCACACCCTCGGCGCGATCCACCGGATCGCCTACATCGGCGAGGGCGGCCGGGGCATGGACCTGCCGGCGGCGGCCGGTGAGATCGCGGACACCGACTGGGCGGGCGCGATCGGGCGCGCCCGGGCCCGTGCGGCCACCGCCTGGGCCGACGACGCGAAGCTGGACCGGGAGGTCGAGGTGCCCTGGGGCCTGGCCGTCGGCCGGATCGCGCTCGGCGGCTATGTGATGGAGACGGTGACGCACACCTGGGACATCGCCCAGGTGATCGCCCCGGAGGCGGAGCTGGACGAGGCGCTGGCCCACACGGCACTGGGCATCGCCCGGAAGGTACTGCCGCCGACGCCGCGCGGCGGGGAGATCCCCTTCGGCGAGGTCCAGGCGGTGCCGGACGACGCCGACGCCTACCGCCAACTGGCCGGCTGGCTCGGTCGAACCGTCTGACGCGCCCCGCCCGCCAGGAGAAGGAGCCGCTGGGCGTTCCCGGACACCGAACGCCCCGGCGCACGGCCATGGCGGGCCCGGCGGGCCGGCGGTCAGCCCCCCGCGTTGCGGTGGACGGCCGCGGCCCATGCGGTGAGCAGTTGCTCGTACTCGTCCTGCTCTTCGGGCCACAGTGGCCGACCGATGCGGGCGGCCATGAACTCGCGTATCGCGCGATTGGCCTCGGCAATGGCGTCAGGGACGCAGGTGGGCGCCATGCCGTAGATGATATTCGGTGGGACCGTCTGAGGCTATTACCGCGTTTGGCTGACCCTGACAACCTCTGCCCTTGATGTCACTCTCGCGTACTTTTGCGAAAAACTCTGTGATTGCCCGCTCGGACTCCCAGCGTTCAAGAGCCCACGGGCTGGTCACCGGACAGCCTCAGAACAGCCCCTGGGTCAGCGCGATGGAGTTGGGGACGGCGACCTCTTCGGGTGCGGTCAGTGGCATGACGCCGAGGATCTGCTGGACGACGTACTGGGCGGACATCATGGCGCCCTCCTGCCAGCCGGGGAGGGGGGATGCCTGATCGCCGGCGACGTAGAAGGCGTCCCCGCCCTCCGGTGTGAGGAGTTGCCGGTAGGCGGTGCGGTGCTGCTGGTTCCCGGGGTCCCAGGCCGCCCAGCCACCGAGCTGGTGGGGCACCTTGTGCCAGGCGATGGTGACGCCCGTTTCGTCCGGTACCAGGTCGCGGTCCTTGAACTCGGGGTGCAGCTCCGTCGCGCCTTCGCGTGCCAGCTCCAGGCGTTCCGCCGGTGACCTGGCGCCGAGGAGGTCGGCGTTCGGACCGAAGTTGTAGGCGCCGGTGAGGGTGCCCTTGTCGGAGAAGTGGTCGTTGGAGGGGTACCAGAACTGGGTGATGTTGTGTCCGGTCCAGCTGATGCCGCCGTAGATGCCCTCGGTGTCGTCGCGGCCGCCGCGGCCGCCGTCCCAGAAGCGGCGGTTGGCCTGCCAGCCGACCTTGCAGGTCTTCTCGAAGTCGACGGCGTCCAGCGCCGCGCGGAACGGGTCCGAGAAGTTGGTGAGCGTCAACTGCCGCAGGACGGGGATCGGGATGCTGCTGACGCAGTAGCGTGCGCCGACGCGGAACGTCTCCCCGCCCTTGGTGTACCTGACGGTGACGCCCCGGCCGGCGTCGCCGATCGCGATGTCGCGGACCTCCGCGCCGAGCAGGACGGTGGCGCCGGCGCGCTTGGCCTCGCGGGCCAGCGCCCTGACGATGTGGTCCATGCCGCCGACCGGTTGGAACATCGTGGCCTGCCAGAGGAAGTCGACGGGCTGGTGGGGCCGGGCCTTCCAGAAGCCCGAGCTCACCAGTTCCTCGAACGACAGCGGCGGCACCGGAACCGGCCACTCCTCGATCGACGGCTCGTCCAGGTAGCCGGCGCGGGTCGAACCGCGGTACGCGCCGGTGTTCTTGTCGAGCGCGCCGACGTCCCGCAGGAGATCGAGCACCTCACCGGTGAAGGCGTCCTGCGCGAGCTGTGCCGGGGCCGGTTGGGAAGTGGAGTGGCCGCGTACCTCGTTCGCCATCCGTCGGTCGGGCCGATCGGGCCGGCCGGCCTTGGCACCCGGCACGCGGACCCGGTTCGGCGTGGCCTCCATGACGTACGGCTCCAGCTCGACGCCGAGGTCCCGGCAGTACGTGAGCACCCGGCGGTGGTGGTAAGGGATGCGTCCGGGGCCGAGGTTGAGGTAGAGGCCGTCGTCGAAGGCACAGGTGTGGGTGCGGGTGGCGGCGCCGCTGTCGTCGAGTTCGTAGAGCTCGTCGCCGCGGCGGACGGTGCGGTTGCGGCCGCCGACGCGGCGCTCGGCTTCCAGGACGGTGACCCGGTAGCCGAGCAGGCTCAACTCGTAGGCGGCGGCAAGGCCCGCCACCCCGGCCCCCAGGACCAGCACCTCCGCGTCCGAACCGGCGGCACCAGGCGACCGCACGGTACCGGTCCATCCAGTGGCTTCCGGGCCGGACAGCCCGCTCATGGCGTGCCGGAGGGCCTTCGCCGACGTGCCGGCGGGCGCGTCGGCGGACTGGTGGATGTGCGCGCTCATCCCGTCTCCTCCCGCGGCGCTGGACACAGGCATGTCCCGACGTCGGCTGCTGTACGGCAGTGACACCAGCCCACCACCGAACGGGACGGTGCGCATGCACAGCGAGCCGAACGTGGGGTCCACGGCCCGTCGAGGCGGCGTCAGCACCCTCGACATCGGGTCGGTCACCCCGCCACCAGCACCCCACTGCCGGTGCGGCCCTTCCGTCCGGACGACTCCGGTGAGCGGCGCCCCACCGTGATCCTCACCAACGGCAGCGACGGACAGAACGTCGACACCCGCTCGTCGACTGGCTGATCGCCCGTTCCGACGTGGACGCCGACCGCATCGCGCTGACCGGGCTGAACATGGCGGGCGACCTGACTCCCCGGGCCGCGGCCTTCGAGAAGCGGATCGCCGCCCTGGTGGCGATGCCGGCATGCCTGGAACCCTGGCTGGGCTTCCCGAACGAAACCGCCTGGCTGCGTGCGTCCGGAACCCCGTAGCGTTCGTATGTCACCCAGGTCGCGGAGCTGTACGGCCACGTGCGCCCGAGCTACCCGCAGGGCATGTTCGAGGACCTCGCCGAACTCGCCGGACCCGAGGTCGGTCGGGGGCTGGACGCGGAGCGTTAAGAGACGGATTTAGAAGTCGTCCCTACGGTCGGCCGTCAACGTCCCTTGGCCCTGGCCGACCTTCCCGTAGGGAGCTGCTCGTGACGACGTCGGATACCCCTGTGCCTCCCCGGTTGCGCACTCTGCGTCCTCGGCTGCTCCTGCCCGGGGAGCGGCCGACGCCCGGTGCGCCGCGTCGCCCGCGGCGGAAGTCCGGCGTGCTCGTCCCCTCGGCGCTGTTCGTAGCGGGTGCGATGGCGCTGTCCGCATGTGGCGGGGGCGCCGTGGCGAGTGGTGCGGACAGGGTCAAGGACGCGTCGGGTATCAGGATCGAGGTCTCGGTGCGGGACGGCGCCACCGATGCCGGTCTCAACACCGGTGTCAGGGTCACTGGCGGCAAGCTGACCGATGTGCGGCTGATCCAGGCGGACGACGGCGCCACGGTCAAGGGGGCGATAGCAGCCGACGGCTCCTCCTGGAGGCCCTCGGACCAGTTGGCGCGCGGCACCAAGTACAAGCTGGTCGCCAACGCCAAGGACGACAAGGGTCGTTCGGCCACCGAGCAGGCCATGTTCACCACGGTCTCCGCGAAGAACAGCTTCACCGGCTCCTACACCCCCGACAACGGCAAGACCGTCGGCGTCGGCATGCCGGTGTCCTTCAACTTCGACAAGGTCATCACCAACAAGAAGGACGTCCAGTCCCACATCACGGTGACCTCCAGCAGCGGCCAGAAGGTCGTCGGCCACTGGTTCGGCGCCCAGCGCCTGGACTTCCGGCCGGAGGACTACTGGAAGGCCGGCTCCAAGGTCACCATGAAGATCAACCTCGACGGGGTGAAGGGCGGCAACGGCATCACCGGCGTGCAGTCCAAGACGGTGACCTTCACCATCGGCCGGTCCCAGGTCTCCACCGTCGACATGAACACCCAGACCATGACGGTCAAGCGGGACGGCAAGACCATCAAGTCCCTGCCGATCTCCGGCGGCAGCCCCGACCACCCGACCTACAACGGCCAGATGGTGATCTCGGAGAAGCTCGTACAGACCCGGATGAACGGATCGACCGTCGGCTTCGACAATCCCAAGGACTCCTACGACATTCCTGACGTGCCGCACGCGATGCGACTGTCGGCGTCCGGCACCTTCCTCCATGGCAACTACTGGAGCAGCCCTTCGGTCTTCGGCCGCACCGGCACCAGCCACGGCTGCGTCGGCCTGCGGGACAACAAGGGGGGCGGGGGCGACACCCCGGCCAAGTGGTTCTTCGACCAGTCGCTGATCGGTGACGTCGTGGTGGTCAAGAACTCGCACGAGCAGACGGTCAAGCCGGACAACGGCCTCAACGGCTGGAACCTGTCCTGGTCCGACTGGCAGTCGGGCACGTAACGGGGCTATTCGATTGCGGAGCCGGCCGACGATCCGGCATCGTTCGGGCCACTGCCGCTCCTGCCTGCGTGCCGTCTGCCGAGGAGGCATTCCCGTGGCTGTCGTTCCCGTGCGCCGTCTGGCTCTCCTTGGCGGCGGCTTCTCCACCGACGACGACGGGCTGCTGGACGACTGGGTGCTCGGTCACGCGCGCGGTTCCCGGCCAAAGGTGTGCTTCGCCCCCACGGCCAGCGGAGATGCCCCCGGCTATGTCGAGGAGTTCCTCACCGCGTTCCCGTCACGCACCTGTGAGCCCAGTGTCTTGTCGCTGTTCCGGAGGGAGCTCGATGACGACGCGCTGCGCACGTTTCTGTCGGACGGGTTGGGCCTGCTGTCCGGCTCGGTCTGCCCGCACTACGACAGTGAACCGGGCCGCTCCCCCTCCTACCGGGCAGCCGTGGCCACCGGCGCGCTCCCCGCCGGATGGGCGTTGGCGGACGGTGTCGGCGCTCTCTTCACGGACGGTGTCCTGACGGAGACGGTGGCCCGCACGCCGGAGGCCCGCCTGTACCAGGTGGCACCGGACGGGCACGGCGGAGTCAACGAGCAGGCCCTGTCGGGCCGTTTGCTCACTGGAGCGCCGAGAGAGCGAAGCAACGGGAGTTGGGCGAACGGTAGTTGAGCGAACGAGGCCTGGGCGAACAGGACTTGCGCTAAAGGGACTTGGGCGTAGGGTCCGGGGCCAAACGGCCCCGGACCCTACGCCACCGGCACGCGTCCCCCGCGCCGGCCCGTTGGTCCAAACGCAGTCGCCCGGTAGCGCAGTCGCCTAGTGCAGCGTCTTCAGCGCCTGCGCGTCGTACGGCTTCAGGTCGTCGAAGCGGTCACCCAGGACCTTCGCCGCCCACTCCGGGTCCTGGAGCAGGGCGCGGCCGACGGCGACCATGTCGAACTCGTCGCGCTCCAGGCGGTCGAGGAGGTTGTCGATGCCCTGGACCGGAGCACCCTCGCCCATGAAGCCGCGGATGAAGTCGCCGTCGAGGCCGACCGAGCCGACGGTGATGGTGGGCCTGCCGGTGAGCTTCTTGGTCCAGCCCGCCAGGTTCAGGTCCGAGCCCTCGAACTCCGGGAGCCAGTAGCGGCGGGTGGAGGCGTGGAAGGCGTCGACGCCGGCAGCGGCGAGCGGGGTCAGGATCGCCTCCAGCTCCTCCGGGGTCTCGGCGAGCTTCGCGTCGTAGGCCTCCTGCTTCCACTGCGAGTAGCGGAAGATCACCGGGAAGTCGGGCGAGACGGTCTCGCGGACGGCGGCCACGATCTCGGCCGCGAACTTCGTACGGGCGACCGGGTCGCCGCCGTAGGCGTCGGTACGGCGGTTCGTCCCCTCCCACAGGAACTGGTCGAGGAGGTAGCCGTGGGCGCCGTGCAGTTCGACGCCGTCGAAGCCTATGCGCTCGGCGTCCGCGGCGGCCGCGGCGAAGGCTCCGATGACGTCGTCCAGGTCGCGCCGGGTCATCGCCTTGCCGGTGCCCTCGGTGCCGTCGACGCGGATGCCGGAGGGGCCGACGGCGGGGGCGTCGGCGTGCGGCGGGTCGCCCTGCTTGCGCACCATGCCGATGTGCCACAGCTGCGGCACGATCGTGCCGCCCGCCTCGTGAACGGCCTCGGCGACCGTCGCCCACCCCGCCAGCTGCTCCTCGCCGTGGAACCGCGGCACCCGGTCACTCTGCCCGGCCGACTCGTGGCCGACGTAGGTCCCCTCGGTGACTATCAGGCCGACACCTGCGGCGGCTCGACGGGCGTAGTACGACCGCACGTCCTCACCGGGGACACCGCCCGGGGAGAACATGCGCGTCATCGGCGCCATCACGATGCGGTTGGGGACGGTCAGGCCGTTCAGCGCGACGGGCCGGGACAGGATCTCGGCCGCGCGGGAGGCGGAGGACGCAGTGACGGTCACGGGGGTGCTCCTCGTAGGTACCAGACGGTATGTGTACATGCACTGAATGCGCGATGATGCCAACCGCCCCGGCGACCACGGCATTCCTCCCGTCCGGCAAGCCACCCTGTGATCCCGGACACGCACCCGGAGCCGGGAGGGGTCGACGGCGCTCCCGCAGCCGGTGTCGGCGCCGCCAGGGTCACCCCGACCACGGAAGGGGCCCAGAGCAGCTGCGCCCCGCCGGTCGGCGGGACGCAGCTGCCCTGGGCCCCTCTCCGTCACTTGCGAATGATGTTGCTGCACCTCTCGACCGAGCCGATCCTGGTGGACTGCACACCCGGGTTGCCCACGCCGCCGCCGGCGTTGCCCAACAGGCCGTTGAGGATCCCGACGTTGCCGAGTACGTCGACATTCGCCTGGTGCGACCTGCATGAGGTGTGCTGGCGAATGTCGATCCGGTGGCCGTGCGACTTGTGGCGGTGGTGGCCGCCACCCCACTGCTGTAGCGGGGCCTCCACGCGGATCACCTGATGCTGAGCGGCAACGATGCGGTGCGGATGGGGGTGGTTGTGGTGGCCGCCGCCCACCCCGCCGGCGTAGGCAGTGCCGGCGCCGAGGAGGCCGGCGCTGGCGAGGACGGCTGCCGCGACGGCAGCTTTACGAAGCTTGAGCATGTCATCTCCGATAGATCGAACGGATTCGATCAGTAATCGATCGACTCCATACAGTTAATGAAAGGTTAATGCGAAATGCCACGCACCCACTTAGTGACGCGCCGAGTCCCATGACGACCACCACGAACTGACGCCGCCCCCGCCCGCCCCCACCCACCGGTTGCCCCGGGCGACCGGTGGCCCTGCGCGACCACCGGCCCCAGGCCGATCGGCACGGTGCCTAGGAGGTGACGGTGCGGCCGAGGTAGCCGGCGAGGCGGTCGAGGGCGGGCGCGTCGTGGGGTACGGGCCGGGGCGGGGCGAAGGAACCGCCCGGCGTCCGCGGCAGGCTCGCGTAGACCTCCCGTACCACCGGGAGGGCCGACTCGGCGAGGTCCGTGACAAGGTCACGCGGCTGTCCGATCGCCGTGGCCAGGTCCCAGGCGTGCACCAGCATCTCGATGAGCAGCTGCTCGACGAGCCGTCGCCCCGGCGCGGGCCCGTAGCGCTGATCGAGCATCCCGGGGCGGCGGAAGGCGGCCAGCGAAGCCTGCGCGGCGGCGCGGAACGCCTCGACGTGGTCCGTGCCGAGGTGGTCGGCGGTGGCGTCGGAGCAAGGGGTGCCGTTGGCCAGGTCGGTCCACAGCATGTTCTCCCGGACCACGTGGTCGAGCAGGGAGCGCACATCCCATTGCGCGCAGGGCGTCGGCAGGCCGAACTGGGCTGGTTCCACGGCGCGGACGAGACCTTCCACGGCGGCCAGGACCCTGTCGCAGGCGTCGAGTACTCCGCCGGGCTGCCATGCGTCGGCCCCGGTGTCGTACACGGAGTCGAGCTCCTCGGCCCGGGCTCCGGGAGCGGGGTTGGTGCGCAGTGCGGTCTTCAGCCAGTTCCCGGCCGCCGCCATACCGGGCCGTACGGGCCGACCGTTGAGGGTGCACATCAACTGCCAGTACCGCTCGACGGTGACGTCGGAGACGGCTTCGAGTTGCTCCAACAGCAGGCGCCGGGCGGGCGGCCCGTCGGTGTGCACGGCGTCGGTGTCGGTGTCGCGGAGGTGCGTCTGTGTGGGGATCCATGCGGTGACGACGGCGGCGACCACCTGGTCGGCGGCGGGTGAGTCGGGAGCGATTCCGTCCCGCATCGCCAGGTTCACCCGCTGCGTCCAGTCGTCGGTGAGCTGCTGGGCGCGGCGCAGTGTGCTCTCGTCGTGGTCGCCGGGGGCGTGTTCGGCGGCGTACTGCGCAATGCGCCGCATCCCGCCGCGCAGGGCTGGATCCGTCACCAGTTCGCTGAGTTCGATCCAGGCGTCGACCTGCTCGTCGGTGGGGTCGTCGGGAAGGTCCGGGACGGCGGCCAGCAGCCCGCGGCGGTAGGCCGGGACGTCCAGGTCTGCCAGCGTCTCGATCACGAACTCATGGATGAGCAGGCGGCGTTCGGCGGCGGACAGGCGGGCGGTTCGGGTCATGCGGGCGAGCCCTTCGGCAGTGGTGGTGCGGCGGGTGACGGAGCGCAGCACCGCCTGCTGTGTGCGCAGCGCGCGGATCTGCACCTCCAGCGCGTCGACATGGGCCGCGGCCACCTCCGCCAGGGTGTGCTCACGGTCGAGGACGTCGCGGATCACCGACAATCCGAGTCCGAGGTCCCGCAGGGTCCGTGCCAGTTCCAGACGGGCCAAGGACTCGGAGTCGTAGACGCGGTACCCGGCGGCGGTCCGGCCGGCCGGCGGCACCACCCCGACGTCGGACCAGTGCCGGAGGAGCTTCACCGACAGCCCGGTCTTCCGCGCAACCTCTCCGATGCTCCACAACACCGCGTCGCCGACGTGCATGCGCCCCACCCTCGACTCTCCCACCGTGGGAGAGTCAACCAGGTTCGACGATGACGTCGACGGCCCCGCTACCAAACGCTGGAACCGCTGCGGCACGGTCTGGTCGGGCCATCGCGGGGCGGACCGGTGTGTCGTCGCGCCGTACCGGGAGTCCGTCGACGCGTGCGGCGCTGAGCGCGGCTTCGGGGCCTGGGGCGAGCGGGCTGAAGGCGTGGGCGTCGGGCACGGTGCACGCGCGCAGCCAGGCGCGGAAGAGGGCGCTCGCCCAGGCCCGGGTGGTGCGCGCGCTCATCGGGTGCGGGCGTGCTCGACGGCGGCCTCGGCCAGCCCGGTGATCAGCGGGTGGGCCCCCGGCCCGTCGTCGTCCAGTTCGGGTTGGAAGAGGCTGGCCAGGAAGAAGGGGTGGCCGGGGAGTTCGGCGATGCGGACGTCGCCGGATTCGTCGGTACCGGTGAAGGTCAGGCCGTGCTCGCGCAGGACGTCGAGGTGGTCGGGGTTGGGGCCGTAGTTGCAGTGGTAGCGCGCCTGTGTGCGGTCGGCACCGAGCAGTTGGGCGGCCCGGGAGCCGGGGGTGATCCTCACGGTGCCCTCGTGGCCGACCAGGGAGCAGGCCAGCGGGAGGACCACGGCGTCCTCGTCGGCCGTCTCCGGGTCGTTCTCGGCGTGACCGGCACGGGTCATACCGCATACGTTGCGGGCGAATTCCAGCAGTGCGTGCTGGAAACCGCCACAGGTGCCCAGGAAGGGAATGCCGCCTTCGCGTGCCGCCCGGATCGCCGCCAGGACGCCGGTCGCGCTGCGGTAGGGGCTGCCGGGCAGGACCCAGACCGCGTCGAAGCCGTCCATGCCCAGGTCGGCGTCCTGGGTGGGGATCCAGTAGGCGTCCAGGTCCAGACCGTCGCGGAGGCGCAGTACCTCCAGCAGGCCGGGGATGCGGCTGTGAGAACGGATGGCGTCGGAGCGGTCACCGACCAGGGCGATTCGTGCGGAGTGCTTCATGGCGACGATCCTGCCGCCGCACCCCGCATCAGGTCCAACGATGATTTCTGCACTCTGCATAAGCGATGCTGATGTGCACAGGCGATACTGATGCGCATGGATCCGCATCTGCTGCGCACCTTCGTCGCGGTCCTCGACCACCGCTCGTTCTCCGTTGCTGCCTCGTCCCTCGGCTACACCCAGTCCGCCGTCTCCCAGCACATCGCCGCCCTCGAAGCCGACTTGGGAACCCGGCTGGTCGACCGCCGACCCGTGGCCCCCACCCCGGCCGGAGCGCGACTGATGGAGCACGCTCCCGCCCTGCTGTTGCGCCTGGACGCGGCCCGCGCCGACATCGCCCGCCTCCACCACGCCCACCCCACTCGGCTGACGCTCGCCTGCTCGCCCGCCGCTCTCGGTCCCTCCGTCGCACAGGCCCTGGCCCATCTGCACGAAACCGCCCACCCGTTGGACCTGGAGGTGCGTGTGCTGGGCCGGGAGGCGGTGATCGAGGCCGTCCTCACCGGGCGCGCCGACGTCGGCCTCGTCGACGGCGCCGCGGCCCCCAGCGACCCTCTCCCTCTGCCGGACCTCGGGCCCACCACCACCCTCGCCGCCGCCGAAGAGCCCCTGGCCGTGCTCTTTCCCGGTGACCATCCCCTGGCCCGACGCCGCTCGGTGCGCTTGACCGACCTGACACAGGCCCAGTGGATCGACGCCCCGGACACCGCCGTGCCCCTCGACCGGCTGCGCGCCGTCTGCCGCACCGACGGTTTCCGTCCCCGGATCCGCCACCGCGGAACCGACCTGCACGGCCTCGCCGCGCTCGCCACCGCCGGGCACGGTCTGGCCGCCCTTCCCCTGCCGCTGGCCACCACGCTGGGCGGGGCAGCCGTTCCGGTGGACGAGCCCTCTCTGGTGCACCGCACCGAGCTCGTCCACCCCGCCAATCCCTCAGGGGCGGTGCGCCAGTTGGTCGACCTCATCACCGGTTGACGGCCGTCGTCATCGGCCACGGGGGGGCGTCGGGCCGTCCGCGGCACCGGGGTCCGGGCGAGGCAACGGACGCCCGTGATCGGGACGTGATCGGCACCCCGTAATCTCCACCTGATCAGGAGACTCACAAGATGTGCGACCAATACGGGGGGCGGACATGACATACCGGCGCGGGGTGATACCGGCAGTGGCCGGAGGGCTGTTGCTCACGGTGCTGTTGTGGTGGGCGGGGATGAGCGCGCACGCACTGCACCTGCCGGGCACCAGCGGCGTGATCGGCGGCCCGACCGCCGCCGAGCTCGCTCACTGGCTCGCCCCCTGGTCGTACGACCCTCCGTCCCCGGTTCAGCTCGGCACCGACGTGTCCGGCGGGCTCGGGGACGCGGCCGGAACCAACCGCGTCAGCTACCTCGCGCTGTACACCACCGCGCTCCAGATCCGGTTCGGCGCGGTCTTCGCCTTCTTCGTGCCCGGGGCGCTCCTCCTGGTCCGCAGGCTGCCGCCGGTGCGCGGCCGGATGACGGCCACGCTGCTGGCGGTATGGACCTGGGGCCTGGTGGCCGGAACCCTGGCCGTGACCGTCTCCGCGCCGTGGCTGATCGCCTCGGGAGGGCACGGCAGTTACCGCCTCCTGCCCCAGCTGGCGAGCGTGATCTCCTCCGGGCGGCAGGTGCTGGTGATCACGGCGTTGGTCGCGGCGGCAGTGACGGTTCTGCTGGCGCGGGCCACTGCCAAGGGGACCGATCCGCTGCCGCAGGAGGTCGTCCCGGCACGCGCCGCCCGCCTGGCGGCCACCGCCGGGACCGCGGTGATCGCGCTGTCCCTGGTGGTCCTCTCGTACCAGGCGGTCGCCGCCGCTCTCCAGAGGATCTCCCCGAACATCGGGCTGTTCGCCGAACCGGGCGACCTCCTGCGCCAGTGGCTGCTGCTCGGCGGCTGGGCGGGGCCGGCGGGCTCGCCGCTCGGCGGCTGGCTGCTGTACCGCGCCGCCGACGTGCTGCTGCTCGCCGTGGTGTGGTGGGCCCTGCGGCGGCTGCCCGGACTGCTCACCCGGGTCACCGTCCCGGCGATGGCGGTCGGCGCAGTGTGCGCGACCGTCCTCGGGCTGCTGGCGAGCCAGCTGCTGCGGTTGGTGACGGACTGGGAGGGCATGCGCTGGGGGCTGCTGCACCTGTCCGCCGTCATCGGTGATGGCGTCCCGGCCGCCCTGACCTGCGGCCTGGTGGCGGGAGTCGCGGCTGCCGTGACACTGCGGATGGCCGCGGGCCGCGCGGCGACCGCCCACGCGGTGACCTCCGACGCCGCGACCTCCGACTCCGTGCCCCCCGACGCCGCGACCTCCGCCCAGGACACCGACCGGCCCTAGCGCTACGGGGCTGCCCGCAAGGAGCCCCGCCTCGCGAGCCCGCGTCCGCCGCACGGTACGCAGCCCCCTTCAGTACGGGTCGGGTATGCGTGTCCGCCAGTACGGGTGAGGTGTGCGTGCCCACCGAACTCGCCGCGTCCCCAGGTCAGTTGCCCGGTCGGGCGCAGTCGTAGAGGGTGAAGCTGCCGTCCGAGGTCCGACCGTAGGCGCTCGGGGGGACGCGGGTGCAGCTTTGCTTCACCCACACCGTTGCCGGTGTGGACGGGCGGCGTGTGGTCAGCAGGGCGTAGCGCAGTTGGTGGGTGGAGACCAGGTCGCCGAGCCGCGATGCGGTCGGATACGGGGTCAGGCCGGTGAAACCGCCCATGATCAGCATGGGTTGGGGGGTGGCGCGCAGCAGTGGCTCGGCGCCGTAGGCGGCTTGGGTGGCGAGCAGGTACTTCTCTCCGGAACGGTGCGCGGAGAGGTAGCCGAGCAGCGCGGTGTCCCGCGCGGACGGTCTGTTCAAGGGGTTTCGCGGGAATTTGACGCGGTGGTGGTGTGTGCCGTGGTAGCCGGCTCCGACCGGTCCGGCCAGCGGATCGATCGGTGAGCCGGGGTACCGCCGGTCCAGGCAGGAGGCGGCCCAGACGGCCGGCGCCAGCAGTACGGCCGTCAGGGACGCGGCCAGGGCACTGTGCACCGCTCGTCGCGCGGTGTCCGGCCGGCTGGTCCACAGGCCGATGGTTCCGCACAGGCCGAGCATCAGCACCACCGGCGGCAGCCAGGGCGCGAAGTCGCCGTGCGGGCCGTCGATTGCCGCGGCCCACAGTGCCGTGAGTCCGATCGCGGCGGGCAGCGCCGCTCGACGCCGACCTCCGGCGCGGTGCTCGGCCCAGAGGACGGTGACCCCGCCACCGGTCAACGCGGCGAGGGCCGGTGCCAGTACGGCGGTGTAGTAGCCGTGGTTGCCGTTGGAGTTGCTGAAGACCACGACGTGCACCAGCAGCCAGCCGCCCCAGAGCAGGAACCCCGTCCGCGGCCCGTCGGTGCGCGGCTGTCCGGCGCGCCACAACACGCCCAGCACCAGGGCCAGTACGGCCAGCGGCAGGAGCCAGGCGATCTGCGGGCCCACGGTCTGGTTGACCAGCATGGTCCAACCGGTGTTGCCGGAGGTGCGGCTGGCGGCGGTGCCGGCGACGGCTCCCAGCGCATGCGGGTCGTGGCCGAAGCGGCTCAGCCCGTTGTAGCCGAACACCAGGGTGAAGGGGTTGTTGTTGGTGGTCCCGTCGATGTACGGACGGTTCGCGGCGGGGCTCGCCCACACCAGCAGCAGCCAGGAGCAGGAGACGGCGAGTGTGGTGCCCCCGGCGAGCAGCAGCCGCCGGGCCCGGTCCCACCGGGAGCCGGGCGCCGCCGACTGGTACACCGCGGCGAACACCGGCAGGACCAGCCACGCCTGGAGCATCTTGGCCTGGAAGGCCAGCCCCACCCACGTACCGCAGAGGAGCAGCGGCCACAGCCTCCCGGTGCCGACGGCCTTCTGCAACGCCCCCGCCGCGAGGACCAGCAGCAGGACGAGCAGGGTGTCGGGGACGGTGTGCCGGTTGAGCGCGACGGTGACCGGGGTGAGGGTGAGGACCAGCGCGGCGAGCAGTCCCGCCCAGGGCCCGGCCCAGGCACGGACGATCCGGTGCAGCGCCCAGACGGCCAGTACGCCCTCCAGCACCTGCGGCAGTACCGCCGCCCAGTTGGACGGCCCGAAAAGCATGACGGACAGGGCCTGCGGCCACAGCGCACCGGGGATCTTGTCCACGGTGATCGAGGCGCTCGGGTCGAGCCCGCCGAAGACGAAGGCGTGCCAGTTCGCCGCCATCGACCGCACGGCCGCGCTGTAGTAGGGGTGCACCCCGGCACGGCCGATGCCCCAGGCGTAGAGCACCGCGGCGGCCACCAGGATCAGCAGCAGGGCGGCCGACTCCCGGCCGGGGGTGGTCCCCGGACGGCACCTCGCGGGGACGGCACGACTGAGGCGCTGGAAACGGGGGCGGTGGTCGGTGGGGTCCCCGGTGAGGGGCGTGGTGGCCATACGGGGTCTCTCCTGCGGCGGGCTGGGTGGTGCGATGAGGGGGTTCGGCGGCCTCACAGACGGCGGGCCATGCGCAACCCTTGGGCGTAGAAGCCATGGCCGTCGAGCGTCGCGCGGCCGGCCAGGTCGCCCATGGTGGGCCCGTTGGCCCGCGAGCGGCTGGAGTAGAACCGCGGATGCCCGTCGATGTCCGGCCCCAGGTACATACCGCAGTGGTCGATGCCGTGCGGTCTGCCGATGTCGATGGCGAAGAAGACGAGGTCGCCGGGGAGCAGCAGGCCGATGTCGGCGGGCCGTTGGCCGGTGTTCGGGATCAGCAGCACGCCCGGGGCCCGGCTGGCGATGGCGTAGGCCCGACGGGGCAGGCCGATCCCCGGGCTGTTGGTGGCGTGCATCGGGTAGCCCATGCGGTAACCCCAGACCAGACGCATGAAGCCGGAGCAGTCCACGTCCCCGTAGCGCTCCTTCTCCGGGTGTCTGCGGGTGCCGTCCGGGAAGGTCCAGGGAGTGCCGAGGTAGTCGTAGAAGTCGGACTTCTCGTCGCGGTAGTGGAACGACGTCGGCGACTGCCCGGGAACCAGCGGCCCGAAGTGGGCCTTGCCGGCGTAGCGCAGGCCCGCTGCGGTGTGCCGGTCGTCCGCCCCGTCACCGTACTGGAAGGCCACCGCGATGGCGTCCGGGCTGCGGTCGGCGAGGACCTTGGGGAACCACTCCCGGAACCAGGCGGTCCGCTCCTTGCCCTGGGTCCATGCGCCGCCCATCAGCCGTACCCAGGCGTCGCTGTGCACCACCGCGCCGGTGGTGCGCGGCTCGCTCCAGGTACGGGTCGGGCCGGCCAGCAGCGCGGTGCGCGCACCGTCGGTGAAGGTGGCCAGCGCCCGGCCGTCGGCGGCGCGCACCACCGTACGGGCGGGCGCGGTGCTGCGCTCGAAGCGGAAGCCGCCGGTCGGCACCGAGAAGTCGCTGTCCGGTGCGCCGCTCCGGGAGCGGTGCCATGCGTAGCCGCCGACCGCTCCCGCGGCGGCCAGTCCGGCGGCGGCGCCCAGGATCTGACGGCGACTGGGCCGGCCGGACGGGGTGGGGGTGGTGCCCATGGTGCCTCCTCTAGGTGCGGACGGGCGCGGCGGACGCCGGGGGGCGTTCAGCCGACCGGCAGTGCTCCCAGCAACAACCCGGCGACCAGCACCACATACGTGCTGAGGGTCACCGCGGTGGTGGAGATCACGGTGGGCGCCAATGGTTGGCGGACCAGCTGATAGGCGATCAGTCCGGGCACGATGAAGCCCAGGGTCTGGGCGGTGTAGAGGAGCGGGAACTCGTGCTGGAGCGCGAGCATCACCGTGGTCTGGAGCAGCACAGCGGACAGCACCACGGCGGCGAACAGCCGTTTCCCGTAGAGGATCACATGGCGCTGGAGGACCTTGGTCGCGGCGAGGGTGAGGGCCGTGACGCCGATCATCATCGCGGCCCGGACCACATCGGTGACGAGTGTCAGCGCCAGCCAGCCGGGGGTGATCATGCCGCCGGGTGAGAGGTTGGTGGTCAGATAGCAGACCAGTGAGAAGACCAGGCCCAGGGCGATCCCCAGCGCGGCGGTCTGCGGAGTGACGATGACGGGGATCACAGCGGCTTCCTTGTGGTCTCGTACCTGGCGTCGGCATGGACGGAGGAGGGGCTCGGGGTGTGCGGGCCGGGCTTGGGGCCGTGCGGGCCGGGCTTCGGGCCGTTCAGCGGCGCCACCCAGCTGTACGGCTCCGGCTCGGGCGGATGCGCGATCGGAAGCGGCTCGTCGGCATTGTCCGAGGGGAGTCTGCCGAGGTGCTCCAGGAACAGTTCGCCCTGGCCGTGGATGTTGCCGACGGCCACCAGCGAGGAATCCGGGGCCAGTTCGGCGAGGATGGCACGGGTCAGCTCCTGCGCGTCGCGCCGGTCGCCGCCCAGGTCCACCACCCGGCCCGACGACCACTCCGACGGGATGCCGTCGCGGGCGCTCTTGGTCGGGTGCCCGATGAGGAACACCGTGTCCGGAGCCAGTTCGGGGACGATCGCTCCCATCTGCCCATTGCGTTCGACCCGGTCCGGGCGGCAGTTGATGACCACGTTCAGCGGGCGGCGGACGGCACCGAGCTCCTCCAGCTGACGGACGTTCATCAACGTCGACTCGGGGTCGTTGGCGGCGAAGACATTGGCGAAGCGCAGCCGCTTGCCGTCCGGTGTGCGGTAGCGCTCGACGGAGAGCACGCCGGGGTCCGGCGGCGCGTCCCACATGCCGCGCAGCGCGGTGGCCCGGTCCACACCGAGCAGTTCGGCCACGGTCAGCGCGATGGCGACGTTCTCCTTGAAGGTGAACCAACTGAACCCGCGCAGCTCCTCGTCGGTGACCGACTCCGGGTCGACCGCGATCAGGCGGCACCTGCGTTTGTCCGCCTCCTCCTTGAGGATGTGCAGCCGCTCCTGCTCGGCGGTGACACAGACCCCGCCGACCGGCATCGACCGGGACAGCGAGCGCGCCACGTCGTCCAGCGTCGGGCCCATTTCGGCGAGGTGGTCCTCGCGGACGTTGCACAGCACACCGATGGTGGAGCGGATCAACTTCTCCTGGTTGACCTCCTGGAGCGCGGGCATCACCGCCATGCACTCGATCACCAGAGCGTCCGGCCGGTATGCCGCCGCACGCCGGACGATGCCGATCTGCTCGACGACGTTGGCGATGCCCAACTTCCGGTACACCGGCTCCTCGGTGGCGTCCGGGTGGATGAACCGGGCAGCGGTGCCGGTGGTCTTGGACACGGTGACCAGACCGCCGCCGCGCAGCGCCCCCGCGCACAGCCGGGTGATCGAGCTCTTGCCGCGGATGCCGTTGACCAGCACCCGAGTGGGGATCTGCGCCAGCGCGGCGTAGTGGCGCCGCTGCTCCAGCACTCCGGCGACCAGCAGCGCGCCGCAGCTCAACAGCAGCACGACATAGAGGAAAAGCACGTCAGTTGTTCCTTCGCTGCTACGGCGCGCTGCCGCACGGGGACGATGGGGCAGGGACGGCGGCCGCGGCGGCTCCCGCGTCACGGTCCCGGTCCGCCAGCGCCTGCCGGAGCAGCTCCAGGCTGCGCGTGACCGAGCCGCACTCGTCGTGGTGGACCGGGTACAGCACGGTGCGGCGGTCGCCGTCGGCCAACCGCTCCGCGCAGCCGGCGAGCGTGCGCAGCGGCCTGACGACCACGATGTGCAGCCAGCCCAGGCAGGCGACGCCCGCGGAGAGGGCGAGCAGCCCGGCCAGCATGGTGCGCGCCTGGACCTGGAATGCCGCCAGTTTGAGCGCTGCGGCGGGCTCGGCGGAGACCACCCGCCAGCCGAGTCCCGCGGCAGGCCCCGTCTGTGCCAGTGGCGCGGCGGCCGCGACCGACTGTCCCTCGCCCGGCGCGGTCCCCGCGTGGAGGACGGCCGATGCCGGACTGCCCGCGCTGCCGGGTGCCGCATCGGTCCTGGCCACCAGCCGGGTGAGGCTCCGGCTGGGAAGGGACTGGAAGGCCTGGAAGCCGACGCTCGCCGCGAGCACCCTTTGGTGCGCGTCGGTCAGCCACACGGTGCCCAGCCCCGGCCGGGCAACCAGCTCGTTCAACGCGTCCACACCGATCTCGGCGACGACCACGGCCGGGGCGTCCTTGGCCTCCTTGGCGGCCTTCGCGTTCTTGGCGTTCTTGGCCGTCGGGACCTGCGTATAGGCGGCGATCGCAGGAATCTTGCCCGACGTGTTGACCTGGCTGATTCCGCCGCCCGCCGGCACATCGTCGAGAGTGCGCAGCGGCTCCTTGCCCACCTGGAGCACGACGGCACCGCTGCGGTCCAGCAGGTACAGCGACCGGTACATGGGATGGTCGGCGCGTTCACGCCGCAGGACCTCCGTCGCCCGCTCCGGTGTCGTACCGGAGAGTGCCGACGCCACCGCCGCGAGGTCGGTGGAGGCCCGGTCGAGGGACCGCCGCACCCGGTCGGCGGCGGCCTCGGTGCGCGCCTGCTGGTCGGCGACGGCCACGGCCGGTACGGCCTTGCCGGCGGGCGCGCGGTTGAGGAGGAACAGCAGGGGCAGCCCCCACACGGCAATCACGAGTGCGCAGACGAGGACCAGAGCCCGGACGCCGGGCCGGCGTCGTACCGGCTGCGCGGGCTCCGGCCCTGTCTCACCGATCAGTTGGCGGCGTATCGACTCCAGCGCCCGGCCGACCCTGCCGAGCTCGCCGAAGGCAACCACCGGCACCGGCCGGGCCAACTCCTGCCGTGCCTCGGCCCTGTCGGAGAGGCCCCTGGCCAGCCGAGCGGCGGACAGATGCAGCCGCAGCAGCGGACGCTGCATGGTGCTCCACAGCACCGCGGTGACCAGCACGGCGATCACCACCAGCGCGCCCGCGGCCATGACGGCGAACCACGTGTGGTCGGCTCCCTCCTTCGCCGGCGCCACATCCCTGGCGGTGAGGATCGCCAGTCCCAGGCCGGAGGTGTCGTCCTTGCCGTCCACCGCGGCGACCGAGGCCCACCCGGTGACCCTGCGCAGCCCGTCGTGACCGTCACCGAGCACACTGCCCGAGGCGTCGCCGGTGTTCACTGCGGCATTCACAGCGGCGTTCACAGCGTTCACCGCAGCGGCCGGCAGGGTTCGGTGCTCGGCCCCGGGCGCCGGGGCCGCACCGGCGGCAGCGGCGGTGGCGGTGGCAATCACCCTCCCGTTACGGTCCACCAGTTGACCGGTGCGGCCGCCTCCGTACACCGCCGGGGCGGCGACCTTCTCCGAGACGACCAGCAGGAGTTCGCGTTCGTCGGGGTCCTGATCGCCTACCAGATCCCCTGCCTGATCGTGGTTCTCGTCCTTCTTGCCGCCCGAGGCGGGGACGGTCACACGGGTGAAGAGCAACAGCCGCGGTTCGGCGTTCCCCGAAGAAGCCAACCGGGGCGGGATGTTCGCGGTACCGGGCCGCGCCAGGGTCGCCGTGTCCACTCCGGTCAGCGGCACCGTTTCCCCGCTGGCCGCCACCGACCTGCCGGTCCGCGGGTCGAGCAGCACACCGCCCTGCCCCGGGTGCCCGGTCGGGACGAGGGACCGCAGGATCGCCGCCGGAGTGCTGCCGCCGGCGGGCGTGACCGACGCCGCGGAGCGGCGCACCGCCGTGGCCCGTGCGTTGATGGAGGCCCCGACCGTGTCGGCGGCGTCCTCGGCGATCTGGCGTTCCGCGTCGCGTACGGCCTGGGGGACGTCCTGTTCGTGAACGGTGCCGAGTCCGAGAGCGGTGAACGCGGCAACTGTCAGCAGCATGCAGAGCAGTGCGGCGATCGGCGGGCGGACGCCTCCGAGCAGAGGCATGTCGGCGCGGCGTCGGGTGCGGTGCGGACGGGGCGCACGGGCAACGGCGTGCAGGGCAGCGTCCTCTCGGCATGTGGGGGATTGCCGTGCGGCAACTCGACCAGTAGGAATACTGGGATCACAGGATAATCACAAGTCTGTTCACATCGCGCCCACGCATACGAGCCATACGGAAGTTCACTCAACTCGCCCTTCGCGACGGTCGCTTATGTGCCACGGCCTCTTCCAGCGGGCCCCGGGAATTCCCAACACCCCTGCCGACACCGGCGATTGACCGTACCTTTCCGTCTGCATTCACCGCGTCACACACAGTCGCGGAGGCGCTCAAGGTGGTCTCGAAACCACCCCTTCCCAAGGAATCCACAATCCCGCAGGTGCCAAGGTCGGCGAGGATCAGAGGTACACGAACTGACGCGTAACAAAGACGCTGAGTGAGAACGGTGAGCGCCGCCGGCGGAATTCCGGATGTGATGTCCACCATCCGTCGACGGCATGAATGAGCCAGGCCCTCGGCAGCGGCCGTCCACCCGGGCCGACACCCCGGAAGCCACCGTCACACGTCGCTGAGCTGCGGAAAAGCCGCTCACATTGAGCCCCTCCCGGCTCGGCCCTTGCCTCTCCCGGCTTGACCCTTGCCGCCGCCACCGGCCCCACGAGGATGCCGAGTTGTCCGGCGGTGACAACTACAACCAGCCACGCCAGGCCATTTCCCCCGCGCCTTTCCGGTATTGGTACTCGACACCGCTCGGCTCGGTGGCATACTCCACGAGCGCCTACAGGCCGATTCCCACTCACCCGGGTCCATGGAATGGATCGGCCGCACGGCCGGCAATACCACGAGGTACGAAGCCGACACCGTGCGTTTCCGAACGTGCCAGCAGCGCTCACCTCGCCGACCCCCGGAGAGAGAACTCCCCGCGCATTCCGGGGCGTTGGCGCGACCATGGCAAACTGCCGATACGATGATCGCCGGTCACATGGCGATCGCCATCATGGAGGGGGCTGCCCATGAAACACGCACGAAGGCGCCAAAGCCGGTTGCGCGCCAGGGTCGCCAGCACCACAGGAGCACTGGCCGTCGCCCTGGGCGCCGGAGTCGCGCCGGCCACCGCCGCGGAGAAGGCTCCCGCCGCGCCCCAGACCACGGCGGCGTCCTTGGACATGGCAGCGGCCATGGACACGGCGCCGGCCCCGGGCCAGTTGACGCTCCCCGCTCCGACCGGGCGTCATCGTGTCGGAACGGTCGACCTCCACTTGCGCGACTCGAAACGCACGGACCCGTGGGTGCCCGGAAACCAGCCACGCGAGCTGATGGTCACGCTGTGGTACCCGGCCACGAACACCGACCGCTATCCCGCCGCGCCCTGGCTGCAACCCGCCGCCGCCGCGCACTACCTGGCCCAATGGCAGGTGCCCCCGGGCTCGGTGACCCTGCCCACCACCGCCGGGCACATCGGCGCCCCGGTCGACCGGCAGGCCGGCGAACTGCCGGTGCTGCTGTACTCGACCGGGCTGCACTCCGACCGGGCGATGGGGACCTCACTCGCCCAGGACCTGGCCAGCCGCGGCTACTTGGTCGTCACCATCGACCACACCCACGACGCCAACGAAGTGGAGTTCCCCGGCGGGCGGGTCGAGGTGAACACCATGCCGGCGGGCACCCACTCGTCCCACACGATCGCCGTCCGGTCGGCGGACACCCACTTCGTCATCAACCAGTTGGCCGCGATAGCCCACGGTCACAACCCCGACGTGGACCACAAGCCGCTCCCCCACGGGCTGTCCAAGGCCGTGAACATGAACCGCATCGGGATGTTCGGCGCTTCCCTCGGCGGAGCGGTGGTGCCCGCGGCCATGCACGCGGACTCCAGGATCGACGCCGGTGCGAACCTGGACGGCCAACTCTTCGGGTCGGAGGTCACCCAGCCCCTCGACCGCCCCTTCCTGCTGTTCAGTTCGCAGAACCACAACCGGAACACCGACCGGAGCTGGGCGCGGTTCTGGGACCACCTGCACGGAGAGCGGCTCGACCTGAAGCTGCTCGGCTCCGGGCACAACTCCTTCCTCGACAACCAGGCCCTCCTCCCCCAGGCAGCGGGCCCGTTCAGGCTGAGCCCTGCTCAACTCCAGCAGCTCCTCGGCACGATCGACCCCAATCGCTCCACCGAGGTCCAACGCACCTATCTCGCGGCCTTCTTCGACCAGCATCTGCGGCACCGCCACAGCCGCCTGCTCGACGGCCCCTCGCGCCACTACCCCGAGATCTCCTTCGTGCGCTGAACCGCCCGGAGGGCACCGGCGACCACAGCCCCGCGCACCGCCACCTCGCGGTGGTACCGACCGACCGCACCGCGCGGGGTACCTGCCGCCGGGGGCGCCCTTCCGTGCAGCCCGAATGCCCCAACGGCCGTTCCGACGGCCGCTGCGGGCGCAGCACCGGTCGATGAGCATGCGAGGGAGCCAGTGAGCCCCGACGGGGGACGGGTCCGGTTCGCCGCTTCGCCACGCGCATAAGGAGAGTCATGGCCCGACCAGCTCGGCATCTCGTCGCCCTCGTGCTGCTCATCCTCGCCCTCGTCCTACCCGAGTCCCTCCAGTCCACTGCCGGCGCCGAGACGGCTCCGCTGCCGTACCCGACACGTTCCGACTACCGCATCAAGGGCATCCAGCCGGACTTCTGGCCCGACAAGGACGAGATCGCCGGCAACAACGCCGGCGGCGTGTCCATGAACCTCGTCTGGGCGAACTGGGAGCCGAGCGTCAAGGCGGCCCCGTGCGCAGCCGGTGAGCAGGAGTTCGACCACCGCTGCTTCACCGTCCGGCCCGAGGTGGACTCGGCCATCAAGGAGTGGACCGACCGGGGCCTGGTGGTCACCGCCATCGTCTACGGCACTCCGGACTGGGCCCGCCAGGGCCGACCCTGCGATCCCGCGCCCGGCTACGAGCTGTTCTGCGTACCCAACGACCCCGCCGACTTCGGGCGGTTCGCCGGCATGCTGGCCCAGCGCTACGACGGGCTCCACGGGCACGGCCGGATCGCCGACTTCGTGGTCGACAACGAGGTCAACACCAACACCTGGTTCAACATCGGCTGCGGCCGGGGCAAGCCCTGCGACACCGGACAATGGCTCGACCAGATCGCGGCCGACTACAACGCCGCCTACGACCGCATCACCGCCCAGCAGCCCACCGCCAAGGTGCTGACCTCACTGGACCACCACTTCGGTACGGCCTACGACCAGCCGTCCGACAACAACGCGATGCTGTCCGGCATGACCGTGCTCAAGGGGCTGGCCGCCCGGGCGGGATCGCGCCAATGGCGGGTCGCCTACCACCCCTACGCCCCGGACCTGTTCCGGCCCGCCTTCTCCGCCGACGACTTCCCCAAGGTCACCTACGGCAACATCGGCGTCGTGGTGGGCTGGCTGCGCCAGCAGTTCCCGCACACCCCCTCCGCCTGGACGATCCAGCTCACCGAGAGCGGCATCAACTCCGGGGACCAGTCGAGCGAATCACAGCAGGCCGCGGCCGTGTGCGACGCCTTCCGGAATGTGCTCGGCACACCGGACATCGAGAGCTACATCTACCACCGGATGCAGGACAACCCCGCCGAGGGCGGCCTCAAGCTCGGCCTCCGGAGACAGGACGGCTCGGTCAAGCCCGCATGGTCCACCTGGGCCCTGGCCAACCGCAACGACCTGCCCTCGCCCCAACTCTCCTGCGGCTTCGAGCACCTGCCCTACACCCTGCTGCGCCGCGGCTATCGCCCCGACCAGGGACACGTCGCCTCCTCCCGGCTGCTGCCGCCCGGTTTCACCCAGGAGCAGACCTGGAGGCTGCTGCGCCATCAGGCACCGGGCACCACCATGCTCTACGAGTGCAAGGTGGCCGGACACACACTGCTCACCCGCGACCCCGGCTGCGAAGGCCAGTTCCCCATGGGACCCGTCGGCTACCTCCACACCAGCCAGGTGAGCGGCTCGGTACCCCTCTACCGCTGCTACATCCCCTCCGACGGAGACCACTTCGTGTCCGGCGCCGCCGACTGCGAGGGCCACACCAGGGAGTCCGTGCTCGGCTACGCCTTCCCATAGGGATTCCACGTGACGTCCACCCCGGCCAGCGGGTCAAGGCCGGTCAGCGGATCGGCAAGGTCGGGTCCACCGGAAACGTCACCGGCCCGCACCTGCGCTTCGAGGACCACCCCGACGTCGCCTGGCCGAACCCGTCCGACACCAGTGTCTTCACCGCGCTGACCACGCCGGTGTGCCCGGAAGGGAAGCAGTGCTGACGGACGCCGCCGCTCGATGACCCACGCACGTCCGCAAGCGAGATCATCGCCATTTCAGCGCCATTTCATCGGTCGTGGTTAGCGTCGGCGCGTGCCGGGGCCAGGGCACGCAGCGTCTCGGCTGCCCGCCCGTGCGCACACGACGGGTTCCTGTTCCCCGTCCCTCGCACACGCCAGCGGCACCGAGCGCGTCTCCTCGCGTACATGACCGACTCTGAAAGGCCTCGACACCATGACACGTCCCTCGGACGAGAAGGACTCGACGACCGGCGGGTACTCCCGCCGTAAGCTCCTCAAGATCGGCTTCGGCGTCGCCGTGGGTGCGGGAGTCGTCGGGTCGGGGACCGGGACCGCGGTGGCCGGCGGGCCGGGCGACCCGACCAGCCCGACGTTCGCGACCAAGGTGAAGAACCTGAGCGGTCCGATCGAGACCGGCCCGTTCGCCTCGCCGTGGACCGACCTCGGCATCCCCGTGCTGTGCCCGAACGGCACCATGCTCTTCGTCGGCGGCGACACCTTCAACGGCGACCACGTACCGCAGCCGGGCGAGGCCGCCGACGACTGGCGCGCCCCGGTCGGTCTGCGCTCCAGCAGCGCGGACCTGAACAACCTGCGCATCGACGGCAGCGTCGGCGGCGACCACGCCAACAGCCTCGTCGACGAACCGCACAACCCGGTCGGCGACAAGGCCACGACGGCGATCCCTTCGGACGTGTTCGTCGTCGACGGCGTGATGTACATGCACCTCATGCGCGGCGTCATCTACGACACCCACCACACGGACTTCTGGCGCTCCACCGACAACGGTGAGACCTGGGAGTACCTGTGTCAGTGGCCGGGCGACCTGCACGGCGGCCAGTTCCAGCAGAAGACCTATGCCGTGGCCGAGGGCGACTACTGCTACGTCCTGTCCACGGTCTTCAACCGCGATGTGGAATCGGGGATGCTGCTGCACCGGGTGCGGAAGGACAGCCTCGGGAACCCGGACGCCTACGAGCCGTGGGGCTTCGACGGCGAGTGGCGGTGGAACGCGCCCGCTCCGACGACCGTCTTCGGCAACCGCAAGTGGGGCGAGATCTGCTTCCGCGCCATGGACGGCAAGTACGTCCTCACCTGGCTGAACATGGACCCGCTGTCGATCCGGGCGATGGTCTTCCCGCTGCCGACCTCGGACCTGACCAGGACGCTGGAGCAGACGATGATCCTGCCCTGCGCCCCGGGGCAGGAGGTGGCCAACCTCGTCGCCAGCCCGTACGGCGGGTTCGTCGTCCCGGGCTCGACGTTCGGCAACTTCCACATCGTCGTCAGCCAGTGGTACGACCCGAGGAACTACCGGTTCATGCAGTACAAGGTGAACATGCTGTCCTGAGCGAGGGCATCCCGTCGGGGGGGCCCCCCCGGGGGGGCCCCCCCCCCCCCCCCCCCGCCCCGCCCCCCCCCCCCCCCCCCCCCCCCCCCCCCCCCCCCCCCCCCCCGGGCGCCCGGACGAGTGCCCCCCGG